>DASWHO010000510.1:0-1847 GCA_036398155.1 Acidobacteriota bacterium | reverse complement strand
CAGCCGATGGCAACCAGGTTGACCGGGAACAGACCGCTGGCCGCATAACCGATCATCGGCAGCAGGTAACCGACCAACCAAACCGCGACGCCGGCGCAGAGCGCCGTCTTGGGGCCGGGGCCGAAGCGCGGCCGAATCGCGGCATAGAACCAGATCGCGAAGATCCCATAGATGAAGCCGTACACGATGTAATACACCGCGGCCGAGGTCTGCATGGATTTGCCGAGCGCGGCCATGGCCGCCTCGTACTGCTGTTGCAGAAAAATCCCGCTCCCCGCTTCGAAAACGTTGACCACCAGACCGGCCAAAAGGCCACCCAGAATCACCCGTCCCCAATTGATCTTGCCCATCTCACCCTCCTCGACCCGGCTTGGGCCCCTGACTGCTGCTGCGGGCTATCTTAAGCCGGCCGCAAGGGTTTTGCACCGCGCGCGGTGCCCCAGTCCCAGGCCGCGATCGGGTCGAAAAGCCGGCCTTGGCTGGACCTTTTGGCCCACTTGACAGCGCCGATCGCCGGGCCGATAGTGGCGCATCTCTGGATCCTAGGCGGAGAAAACTCATACAGCCGGATGGCTGTCCCAAAAGGAGCCCGATCGTGAGAACCCCCAAGGCTGCGGTTCAGGTTGGCGTGATGGTTACGTCGCTTGTGTGGATGGTAACGGGGGGAGCGGTTGCGCGCGCCTCGGACCATTCCGACATCCCCACCGGGCCGGCCGGCGCCCGCCCGGACGCCAACCTCACCGATCTCCACGCTTTCGTCGCCGGTTCGAACCTGGTGCTCTCGCTTTCCACCAACCAGGCGATCCCCGCCTCGGTCTCCAGCTACGTCTGGCCCACCGACGTGACCTTCGAGCTCAACATCGACGTCGATGCCGCGGTCGCGGCCAGCGACCCGTTCGGCGACGGCGGCACGATCCTGGACCCGGACCGAATTCGCGAGGACCTCAGCTTCCGGATTCGGTTTCGGCCCGATGGATCGATCCAGCTGCATCGCATCGTGCACGGCGCGGTGCAAGGCGATCCCCAGGTGGTGAGCTTTTTCGCCGGACTGCGCGACGATCCGTTCATCCGCGGGCCGCGCATCGGACGCAACGTGGCGGCGATCGTCCTCGAGGTGCCGCTTCACACGGTGCTCAGCGGCCAGAGCACGCTGCTGCTTTGGGCCACCAGCAAGGTCAACGAGTTCGAGGGGCCCTTTCAGGACCTGGCCGGGCGCTCGCTGCGCTCGATGTTCCCGGAGCAGAACGTGCTCGATAGCCTGCACCCCAAGCAGCATTTCAAGAAGACCGGCCTGCGTCCGGACGTAATGATCTTCGACACCGCGCTGCCGGCGGCTTACCCCAACGGCCGCGCGCTCGGCGACGACGTGGCCGATCTGGCCTGTGCGCTCTCGGGGGAATGCCGCGTGCTGGCCAGCGACACGCCGTTCCCGTCGGCCAACGACGTGCCGTTTCTGAGCTCGTTTCCGTACCTAGCGCCGCCACAATAATCGGCGCGAATCCGATCCGCAAAAGATGCTCCGGCCGGCCCGGTCCGCCGCCACGCTGCTGCTCGCGGCCGGCGCCGCGTCGGTTTTCGCGCAGCCCGCCACCCAGCCGGCGCCCGCTTCGGACGCGGATGCAAGAATCGCCTTCTACCAGGCTCGGATCGGCGGACCGGGAACCTATCCGGCCTATGCCCGTCTCGGCGCCGCCTATCTGCAAAAGGCGCGTGAAACCGGCCGCGCGAGCTATCTCGACCAAGCCGAGCGCTACCTGCAGCGCTCGCTCGACCTGCTGCGCAACCAAGAGGCGCTGCGCTGGCTCGCCGCCGTGCAGCTCGAGCAGCACCGCTTCCGGCAGGCTTTG
>DASWHO010000509.1:0-23482 GCA_036398155.1 Acidobacteriota bacterium | reverse complement strand
CCACCTCCTGAGTGAAGAAACGTCCAAGAGGGTCGGGGCGAGGTTTTGTGCCTCCCAGAGACAGCCCGGATGCCTAACGAGCCCGGGCCGCCTTCTCGGCGCGCCGCAACCACTCCCGTGTCCGCTGGTTGTCCGGATCCGCGGCGGCGGCTAGGCGCAGGAGGGGCAGCGCCTCCTCCGGCCGGCCGTGTTCGGCCAGCAGCACACCGAGATTGTGCGCCACGCCCGCATAACGCGGTGCTTGACGGTACACCGCCATCCACGCCTCCAGCGCCTCACGGAAGCGACCCCGGCGCGCTTCGGCCAGGCCCAGGTGGCTGGCGGCGATCAGGTGGTCGGGATGCCAATCCAGCGCCCGGCGATAGCAATGGGCCGCGGCGGGTAAGTCGCCACCAACCTCGAAGCGGCGTCCTTCCAGGTACTCCGCCTGCGCGCGCATCTGACGGAAAACCGAGAACGCGTAGACCAGCAGCGCCGCGGCGCAGGCCGCGGCGGCGGCGCTGCGCCAGCCTTGCAAACGAAGCGCCGCGCGCTGCGCCGGCCGCGCGGCTAGAAAACCGAGGCCGGCCCAGAAAAAGAGCGGCGAGACTCCCGCGCGCAGATCGACATTGGCGAGGTTGTCGATCAGCAGGAACACCACCGCCGCGGCGGCGCCGAGCCGCAGGCAGCGCGGCCACGAGCCGGCCTCCGCCTCGCGCGCACCGCGGAGGCCGTGACCCAGAGCCAAAAGCGCCAGGCCGAGAAACAGAGCGAGCCCGACGATCCCGACTTCGCAGCCGAGCTCGAGATACTCGTTGTGCGCGTGCTGCAGCGCCGGCGGTCCAGACCGATAATCCCCCCCCAACGTCTGGGAGATCTGGACCGAGAAACTACCCAAACCGTGGCCCCATAGCGGAGCGCGGCGCCAGAGCTCGAACCCATCGCGCAGATAGAGCAGGCGCTCCGCCGTGAGCGGACGGCCGTGCCAGAGCCGCTCCAGCAACTCGGCGCGATAAACGGCTCCCAGCGCCACGAGCACGGCGGCACCGGCCAGCATGGCGGCCCAAGCCCGCGCGCGCCGGCCGTGCGATGCCGCCCAGCGGTCGATCAAAAGGGCGCCGGCCGGCAGCACTGCAATCAGCGCGGCCCGCGTCGCGGTGAGCCAAAGCGCATAGCCGGGCAGCGCCATCGCCACTACCGCCCAGCGGCTGCCTCGCTCCAGCGCCCACGCACCTGCCAGTAGCAGCACGCAGCCGAAATAGGCGCCGGCGACCAGCGGCGAGCCGAACGGGCCCGCCGGCCGTTGTACGCCGAGCGCGTGGTGCTGCCAGATCGCCCAACCGGCCGCGATCAGACCGCCGGCGATCGCTGCGCTCGCCACCCAGCGCGCGCGTTCCAGGCTGTCCGCGGCCAAATAGAACATCAGTACGCCGGCCAGCAGGGCTGGCGCGGCATCGAGCGCCGGTCCCGGCGGCCGACTCCAAGCGACCGAGGCCAAGCACCAAACCAGGTACGCGGCGATCCAGAGGTCGATTGCGCTGCGGGTCAGACCGAGTACGCGACGGGCGCGTCCCGGTGCCAACTCGAAAAGCCCCAGCGCCAGCAGCAGAACCAGCGTCCACCAGAGCCGGGAGGAAACCTGCACGCCGCGCCACGAAACCAGCGGGGCGGTCAGCAGGATCAGCGCCAAAACCGCGAAGCGCGCTGGGCTTGGCGCCGCTGGCAATGGAGTTCAGTTAGCCGCTCGGGTTGGCGCCGGCGGGCGGCTCTTTCCACAGCAGAATGCGCTGGCAGTGCTCGCACTGCACCAGCTCGCTGCCGAGCTTGAGCTCGGCCAGATGCTGCGGTCGAATCCGCATCTTGCAGCCCGAGCACAGCTCCGCTTCGGCCCGCGCCAGCGCATGGCCGCCGCGCGCGTCGCGGATGCGCTCGTAGTAGCGCAAGACCTCGGGCGGCAGCTCGCGCGCCTGGCCCTCGCGTTCGGCGCCGGCGCTCGCCAGATCGCCTTCAATCGCCTGCCTTTCGGCCTCGACCTTCTTGCGTTCGGCCTCGATCTCGGCCTGCAGCCGGGCCGCCAGCTCGCGCTCCTCTTTGACCCTGGCCTTGAGCTGGTCGGACTCGAACATGTGCTCGAGGATCTGGGTCTCGACCGCGTCGATCTGCGCTTTGGCGGTCGCGATCTCTTTGTGAATCGCCTGATATTCGAGGTTGGTCTTGACCTGCAGCGACTGGTCCTGGTACTTGGACACCTTGGCTTTGAGATCGGCGATCTCGCCCTCGAGCGCGCGACGCTCTTTGTCGCTCGCGGTCAGGCGCGCTTCGGCCGCGTGCAGCCCACCGGCCGCCTGCTCGTGATCCTGCTCGAGCTGCCGCAGGCGCAGCGGGATGTCGGCGATCCGCGCGCTCAGGTCGGCGATGGTCAGCTCGACCGCCTGCAGCTTCTCGAGCAGCTCCAGCTCTTTCATCGGCGGCATGCGACTAGGTGGCGCCGGAGGGGTGGCATGGGCGGGCGCAGCCAGCCCATGGACAACATCCGTAAAGAGGAAAGATGGCGCGCTGGCAGCAGGCGGCTGCAAGCTCGGGCGCAGGGCGCATACAATGAGCCGCAGCGGGCCCGTAGCTCAGCGGTCAGAGCCGCCGGCTCATAACCGGTAGGTCCCTGGTTCGAATCCAGGCGGGCCCACTTCAGGCACCGCCGCGCCGGTCGTCTGCGGCCCGCCGCGGCGGGCGCCGTGGCGGGCGAGGGGCTCAAAAGCGGCTGGCCTCCAAGAACGACTTGAGCTTGCGGCTGCGCGACGGATGGCGCAGCTTGCGCAGCGCTTTGGCCTCGATCTGCCGGATCCGCTCGCGGGTGACGGTGAAGTTGCGGCCGACCTCTTCGAGCGTGTGCTCGCTGCCGTCGCCGACCCCGAAACGCATCTTGAGCACCATCTCCTCGCGCGGGGTCAAGGTCTTGA
Organism: Acidobacteriota bacterium; assembly: GCA_036398155.1. Taxonomy (GTDB): domain Bacteria; phylum Acidobacteriota; class DASWHO01; order DASWHO01; family DASWHO01; genus DASWHO01. Next base: position 20,546 of record DASWHO010000509.1, on the reverse strand, counting down.
GCACTTTCTGGGTCTGCTCGCGCAGGTTGATCGAGATCACCGACTCGACCGGGCTGACCGCGCCGCGGTCTTCGATGAAGTCGCCCAGATGCGAATCCTCCTCTTCGCCGATCGGGGTCTCCAGCGAGATCGGATCCTGCGCCATCTTGAGGATCTTGCGCACCTTGGAGACCTGGATGTCCATCTTCTTGGCGATCTCCTCGGAGGTCGGCTCGCGGCCCTTTTCCTGCACCAGCGCGCGGCTGGCGCGCACCAGCTTGTTGATGGTTTCGATCATGTGCACCGGAATCCGGATGGTGCGGGCTTGATCGGCGATCGCGCGGGTGATCGCCTGGCGAATCCACCAGGTGGCGTAGGTCGAGAACTTGTAGCCGCGGCGGTACTCGAACTTGTCGACCGCCTTCATCAGACCGATGTTGCCTTCCTGGATCAGATCGAGGAACTGCAGGCCGCGGTTGGTGTACTTTTTCGCGATCGAAACCACCAAGCGCAGGTTGGCCTCGACCAGCTCGCTCTTGGCGCCCTCGGCGATGCGCTCGCCGCGCCGGATCGTGCGCAGCACCTCGGCCAAGCTGTCGCGCGACGCGTCCATGCTCTTTTCGATCGCCTGGCGCTGCTTAATCAACGGCTCCATCCGGATCCGCAGCTGGCGCTTCTCGCGCGGGGTCTTGGCCCGAACGTATTTGCGCTCCAGCTTGGCCAGATCGAGCCGCAGCGGCTCCATCTGCTCGAGGGCGTCCTTGATCTTCTGGATCATGGCCGCGGCGAAACGCTCGTGGGCGCAGATTCGCCGCACGATCTTGGAGATCGCGACCCGCTGGCGGTTGAGCTTCCAGCGGTAACGCACTTGATCGCGCTTCTTGCGCGCCTTGGTCAGGAAGGTGGTGTAACGCCGCGCAACCTTGTCGAGATCGCGAATCTGGTCGGTCAGGTCCAGCAGCTCGGCGCTGCTGCCGGCCGCCTCTTCATCGACGATTGCTTCGTCTTCGAGCAGGAAGGTCGCCTTGACTTCCTCCTCGCCCTTCTTGATCCGATCGGCCAGACCGTTGATCTCGCGGGCCACGAACGCGGTGCGGCCGAGCGTCTTGATGATCATCAACTTGCCGCGTTCGATCCGGCGCGCGATTTCGACCTCGCCTTCGCGATCCAAGAGCGGCACGGTGCCCATCTCGCGCAGATAGAGGCGCACCGGATCGTTGGTCTTGTCGAGGCTGCCGGGCGTGAGATCGAACTCGATCTCCTCCAAGGCCTCCTCCTTCTCGGAATCGCCGCGGCCTTTGTCGTCCAGCGGCGGCGGCTCGTTTTCGAGGATCTTGATCCCCTGGGTGCCGAACTTGACGAACAGATCGTCCATCTCTTCGGCCGAGGTGAGGTCGGACGGCAGCATGCTGTTGACCTCGTCGTACAGCAGATAGCCTTTCTCCTTGCCGATGTTGATCAGCTGTCTGACTTCGTTGTACTTGTCCTCGATCTCCAAGGTTCGCTCCTAGAAATTTAGACGCTGAGGCCGCGGGCGCGCGGACGAGGGGACAGCCTTATGGCTCGTGGCTCTACCCTGCTGGCTCGAAGGTAAGCGACTCAACTCCCACCGGCGGATGACGGAAGCTCCCCCAGCTGCCGTTTGTACAGTCCTGAGTCTTGCGTATGGCGTACGGCTTGTCAATCTCCTCAGCGGCGTTTTTTCGACCCGGGTCGCGGGCGGTCCAGACTTGGAAAGCGCGCTCGGCCGGCTCAGCGTTAGGAGTATAATGAGGGTTTCGGCTCAAGAAACCGAGTCTCCAGCTACCGCCAGCCATTTTGCTCTTTATTTACCGGAGCGCCGCTGCGATGCGGCGCTGACTCCGGCCAGCTTTCGCGCCTGGGCCAGCTTCTCGGACAACAGTCGATCCTCATCGGACCCCCCGCCCACCGGGTCTTCGAGCGCGCGCTGGAACGTCTCGAGCTGCTGGAGATCGAAACGGTCCTGGATCACGCTTAGACAGCCCTCCGCCTGAGTCAGGTCCGGCGCGGGTTCCGGCGCGAGAGCGATCGCCGCGATCAGCTCTCGGTCCTCCTCCTCGCTGAGGCGCGCCGACAGCTCGGGCAGCGGGCGGCGCGGATCCTCGCCGAGCTGATGCAGCAGCGAGCGCAGCAGCCGCTCGCTCGGCAGCCCGCGCAGCTCCATTTCGGCCAGCCGCTGGCGCAGCGGCGCGCCGAGCTCGCGCTGCTCCAACAGAAACCGGATCAAGCGGCGCTCGCAGAGCTTGAGCCCGAAGGCGCGCTGCAGCTCTTCGCGCGCTAAACGCCCGCCGGCGCTGCGCAGCGACTGGCGCAGCTGCCCGAGCAGCATTCGATCCTCGACCCCGAGACGCTCGGCCAGCCGCGGCAGCACCGCGTCGCGCTCGAGCTCGCTCGGCAGGCGGGCCAAAAACGGCGTCACGTACTCGAGCGCGGCCATCTTGCCCGCCGGGGTGCCGAGCTCCCAGCGCCGCTGCGCTTCGGCCAGCAGGAAATCGAAGCCCGGCCGCGCCCGCTCCAGCGCCAGCCGCAGCGCTTCCTGGCCCTCGCGCTGGACGAAGCTGTCGGGATCGTCGCCGGCCGGCAGCTCCAGACAGCGCACCGCAAGTCCTTCGGCCAGCAGGATCTCGAGCGCCCGCTCGGTGGCCTTGACCCCGGCCTGGTCGGCATCGAAGCACAGCACCACTTCGCGGGCGTGGCGTTTGAGCAGGCGCGCGTGCTCCGGCGTCAGGGCGGTGCCGAGCGGCGCCAGCGCGGCGTCGAAGCCGACCTGATGCAGCGCGATCAGATCGAGGTAGCCCTCGACCAGAATCGCCTGGCCGCCGCCGCGCAGCGCCTCCCGAGCCCGTTCGTAGCCGTAGAGCAGCGATCCCTTGCGGAACAGCGCGGTTTCCGGCGAGTTGAGGTACTTGGGTTGATCCTCCCCCAGCGCGCGCCCGCCGAACCCGACCACCCGCCCGCCGGCGTCGCGAATCGGGAACTGAATCCGGCCGCGGAAACGATCGTGGGCGGTTCCGCTCTCGCCGCGCAGCGCCAAGCCCGAGGCTTCCAGCGCCGCCAGCTCGAAGCCGCGGCCGAGCAAGTGCCGGATCAGATCCTCCCGGCCGGCGGGCGCCCAGCCGATGCCGAACGCGCTGATCGTGGCCGGGCGCAGGCCCCGGCTCGCGAGATAGCGCCGCGCCGGCGCGCCGGCCGGCGCATCGAGCTGCGCCACGTAGTACTCCTGAGCCGCCTGGAGCGCGGCGCGCATCCGCTCCAGCTCGCCCTTCGGCAGCGCGGCGCCGCGCGCGCTCGGCGGCGGCGGCAGACCGGCGCGCTCGGCCAGGCTGCGCAGCGCTTCGGGAAAGTCGAGGTTCTCGATCCGCTCGACGAACTTGAACACGTCGCCGCCGGCCTTGCAGCCGAAACAATGAAACAGCTGCAGCTCGGGATTGACGCTGAACGACGGGGTCTTTTCGCGGTGGAACGGGCATAGGCCGAGATACCGGGTGCCGCGCTTGCGCAGCGCCACGTACTGGCCCACGATCTCGAGGATGTCGCTGGCGGAGCGAACCTGCTCGCGATACGCTTCAAGCGTCATGCTTCAGGCCCACGACGGTGACCCCGTCGCCCCCTTCGCCCGCGCCGCCGGCGCGGATCGATTCAACCTGCGGCTGGCGTGCGAGATACTCGCGCAGCGCTTTCTTGAGCCGCTCGGTGCCGTAGCCGTGGATCACTCGGACCTCGTGGCGTTCGGCCAGCAGCGCGTCGTCGAGGTACTTGTCGGCGCGCTCCAGCGCCGCTTCGACCGTGAGCCCCCTTAGATCCAGCTCCGCCGGCAGCGCGCGGCGCTCGAGCTTGAGGCCTTGGCCGGTTCGCGCAGCGGCCGGCCGCGGTTCCGGCTCGAGCCGCCGCACCTGCGCGCGCGGCAGCCGCAATCGCTTGCCTTCGACTTCGAGCAGCACTTCACTGTCGGGCTGATCGGGATCGCCGGCTTCCAGCACCCGTCCTCGCAGACCCAGCCCGGCCAGCAGCGCGCTGTCCCCGGCGGCTAGATCGCCGTCACCGGCCGCTTCGGCGGCCGCAGCCGGCGGCGCCAGCGCCGCGACCTGCTGGCTCAGCGTCTCGAACGATCGGCGCAGCTCGCGGCGCGCGGCGCGGTCCGGCGCCCGCTCCGCCTCCTTGAACAGGTGCTGGGCCCGGCGCCGCAGCTCGGCGATCTCCGCGCGCGCCGCGGCCGCGGCGCCGGCGGTGGCCTGGGCGCGGCGCTGGATCTCGATCTCGGCTTGCCGTTCGGCGGCCGCGAGCTCCGCCTCCCGACCGGCGATCCTCCGTTCCCGCTCGCGCAGGGCCGCCGCGTCGACATCGAGCCGCTCGAACATCTGGTCGAGCTCGCGCTCGCGGCCCGCGGCATGGCGCCGCGCGCCTTCCAGTACTTCGGGCGGCAGCCCTAGCGCTTCCGCGACCTCGAACGCGTGGCTGCCGCCGGCCCGTCCCGGCAGCAGGCGGAAAGTCGGCGCCAAGGTCGCCGGATCGAACTCCATCGCTGCATTGACCATACCGGGAGTGCGCAGCGCCAGCCGCTTGATCGCATGGTGATGGGTGGTGACCAGCAGGTGCAAGCCGCGGCGCAAAAGCTCCTCCAAGATCGCGACCCCGAGCGCCGAGCCTTCGGCCGGATCGGTGCCGGTGCCGAGCTCGTCGATCAGCACCAGCGCCGGGCGCCGGGCCTCGGCGAAGGCCGGCAGCAAGCGGCTCATATGGGCGCTGAAGGTCGAGAGATTCATGGCCAGATCCTGGCGATCGCCGATGTCCACCCACAGCGCGCTGAGCCGCACGAGGCGGGCGCGCTGCGCCGGCAGCGGCACGCCGGCATGGGCCAGCGCGGCCAGCAGTCCTACGGTTTTGAGCACCACGGTCTTGCCGCCGGTGTTGGGGCCGGTGATCACCAGCGCGCGGTCGCTCGGGCCCAGCTCGAAATCGAGCGGCACGGCGGCGCGGCCGTGATGCGGCTCGAGGCCGACCCGCTCGCGGCAGGTGGCCAGGCGCTGATCGAGCAGCGGATGGCGGGCCGCCAGCAGCTCGATCGCCCCGTCCGGGTCGAACCGCGGCCGGCAGCCGTCGCAAGCGAGCTGAAAATGGGCGCGCGCCAGCAGCCCGTCGAGGTCGGCCAGCAGCTCGAGACCGCGCTCCATCTCTCCACGCGCCGAGCGCAGCTGCTCGCTGAGCGCGCGCAGCACCTTGAGCTGTTCCTCGTTCTCCTTGACGCGCAGCAGCGCGAGGTCGTTGTTCAAGCCGACCACACCCTGCGGTTCGAAAAACAGGGTGCTGCCGCTGCCGCTCGAAGCCTGCACCACGCCTTGGAGCGCGGCGCGTTGACCGGCCTTGACCGGCACCACCCAACGCCCGTTGCGATCGGTGACCAGCGTGTCCTGCAGCGCGTTTTGGTAGTGCGGGTCGCGCACCAGATCGGCCAGCAGGCCGCGGACCCGCTTTTCCAGCCGGCGCCGCTCGGCGCGCAGCTTGCGCAGCAGCGGTGAGGCGCTGTCGAGCACCTCGCCGTCGGGCCCGATGCAGCGCCGGATCTGGGCCGCGAGCGGCGCGCTTTCCGGAGCCGCGGCGAAGCTGGCGGCGCTCTTGGGAACCCAGCGGCGCTGGCGGCGCAGCAACGTGAACGCCGCCCCGGCCGCTTCGAAGTGAGCCGCCAGCTCCAGCAGCTCGTTTCCGTCCAGGATGCTGCCGCTCGGCGCCAGGCGCCGCAGCAGCGGCCGGACATCGCCCGGGACTTGGATCGTCAGGTCGGCGACCGAGCGCTGCGCCTCGGCCAGCTCTTCGATCAGCTCCAAATCCCGATCGCTCGCCGGCGCCGGGCGCTCGGGTCGCAGCTGACGGACCGCTTCGGCGCCGTAAACCGAGCCGGCGAAGGAGGCGACCATGTCGAGAGCCTGCGCGAACTCGAGCGCAGCCAGGTCGGCGCACCACGGCTTGATGGATTCCGGACGGTCTTGAGTCACGGCTTGCCCGCCGGCCCCGCAGGCCGGTCGATCTCATCTTAGAATAACCGCGCCCCGAAAAACGGGGACGGGTACGAAAAACGGGGGACAGGTTATTTATAGCCTTTGTGGGGACAGGTTATCCAAAGGCCCAGGAAGATATGCTGTCCCTTTTTTGGCTTTAAATAACCTGTCCCCCGTTTTTCGCCCCGTTTTTCGCTCGCCGATTACCGGCTTGCATTGCGCGGGATGAATCTCGATCATGAATCGAAACCCCGGGGCCGGCTTGGAAGAGAGCGGGCCGCGGTGCAGGAGACCTTCCATGCACAAGCTGAGCGTCCGTGACTTGGACCTCGAAGGCCGGCGGGTCTTCGTCCGGGTCGACTACAACGTCCCGCTCGAATCGGGGCGGGTGGCCGACGACAGCCGCATCCGCGCCTCGCTCCCCACGCTGCGCCTCGGGTTGGAGCGCGGTGCGGCTTTGATTCTGGCCTCGCACCTGGGCCGGCCCAAAGGCAAGCCCAATCCGGACTGCAGCCTGGCGCCGGTCGCGGGTCGGCTCGCAGCTCTGCTCGAACGCCCGGTGAGCTTCGCGACCGATTGCGTCGGTCCGGAGGTGCAGCGCCAGGCGCGCGCCTTGCGACCCGGCGAGATTCTGATGCTGGAGAACCTGCGCTTCCACGCCGAGGAGGAAAAAAACGACCCGGAGTTCGCCGCCGCCCTGGCCGACCTCGCCGAGTGCTACGTCAACGACGCGTTCGGCGCCGCCCATCGGGCCCACGCCTCGACCGCCGGCATGGCCTCGCATTTCGAGCGACCGGCCGCCGGGCTGCTGATGGCGAAGGAGCTCGACGTGTTGGGGCGAGTGCTCGCGGCGCCGCGCTTGCCGCTGGTGCTGCTGCTCGGCGGGGCCAAGGTCAAAGACAAAATTCCGGTGCTCGAGAATCTGGTGCCGCGGGCCCAGGCCACTTTGATCGGCGGGGGGATGGCCTACACCTTCCTGGCCGCCGAGGGCATCGGCATCGGCGCCTCGCTGCTGGACCGAGACCATCTGGACTTCGCCTCTGAGCTGCTGCGCCGAGCGCGGGAGCGCGGCTGCGAGATCCTCCTGCCTCGCGACCACGTCGTCGCACCCGCGATCGAGGCCGAGCAGCAGGCGCAGCCGATCGACGCGCCCGCGGTCCCAGCCGGTCTGGCCGGTTTCGACATCGGTCCCAAGACCGTCTCCGCCTTTCGCCAGCGCCTGGCGCAGGCCGGCACGATCGTCTGGAACGGTCCGATGGGAGTCTTCGAGCGCCCGCGCTTCGCCGCCGGCACCCGCGCGCTGGCTCAGGCGGTGGCCGATTCGCCCGCGACCAGCATCGTCGGCGGCGGCGACAGCGTGCGAGCGCTCGAAGAGAGCGGGCTGGCCGGCCGGATCAGCCACGTTTCGACCGGCGGCGGCGCCAGTCTCGAGCTGCTCGGTGGGCTCACCTTACCGGGCGTCGCCGCGCTCGCCGACGCGTAGCCAGAATGACAACGATGCAGCCGATGTTCGTGGCCAACTGGAAGATGCACAAAACCATCGGGGAGGCGACCGCCTTCGCACTGCGCTTCGCCGCGCTCGCCGACCAGCTGGTGCCGGCGGATCTGGTCCTGGCCCCGCCGTTCACCGCCCTGGAAGCGGTCGCCCGCGCCCTGCGCGGCAGCCGGGTCGGCGTCGCCGGCCAAAACCTCCACGATCAGCCCCAAGGGGCCTTTACCGGAGAAATCAGCGCCGCGATGCTGTTGGAAGCCGGCTGCCGGCTTGTTATAATTGGCCATTCCGAGAGGCGGCGGTTGTTCGGAGAGACCGATCAAGGCACCGCCCAGCGCGTTCGAGCGGCGCTCGCGGCCGGATTGAGTCCGATTCTGTGTGTCGGCGAGACGCTCGAAGAGCGGGAGGCGGGCCAGACCCGAGCCGTGGTCGAAAGGCAGCTGGGAACCGTGGTGCAAGACTTGCGGCTCTCCGCCGGCGATCGGATGGTGGTGGCTTACGAACCGGTATGGGCGATCGGAACCGGGCGGCATGCCACCACCGAGCAGGCCGTGGAGGTTCATCGAACTGCGCGCGCTCTGCTGCAGCGGCAGCTCGGAGCGGCGGCGGGCTCGATCCGGATCCTCTATGGAGGCAGCGTGAGTCCTGACAACATCGGCGCGCTCAGCGCGGCCCCGGAGATCGAAGGGGCGCTGGTCGGCGGCGCCAGCTTGGAAGTGGAAACGTTCACCGAACTGATTCGGCGCGGCCTGGCGGCTCGGACGCGCGTAGAGAGATAACCAGCCATGCTCTATTACCTTGTGGTCGCGATCCACATCCTGGTTTGCGTCGTTTTGATCCTAGTGGTGCTGCTGCAACGCGGTCGCGGCGCGGACCTCGCGGTGTTCGGCGGCGGGGCTACCCAGACCGCGTTCGGTACCCGCAGCGCCGCCACCTTCCTGACCAAGGCGACCGCCGCCTGCGCCATCATCTTCATGGTTACCTCGATGGCGCTCGCGATCTGGCGCGCTCAAGGTCCGGGCGCATCCGTACTCGAGCAGAGCCCTGCAGCGCCGGCGCCGGCGGTTCCGGAATCGACTCACCCGGCTCCAACCAGCGAGCCGCCGCCGGCTCCGCCGGCCGAGCAGCCGCAGGATCAGTAGCCGTCGCAATCTATCGTGCCGAAGTGGTGGAATTGGTAGACACACCATCTTGAGGGGGTGGCGGGGTAACCCGTGGGGGTTCGAATCCCCCCTTCGGCACATCCCCGGCGGCGGATCTGCCGCCATCTGCTTCGTCGGGCTTGCTCGGCTTCCTCCGGCGTACCTGTAGGGGAGGGGCTTGTCCCCTCCCCAGGGCGGGCCTAAGGCCCGCCCTGCGCTTCCGTCGCCCGCATTGGTAGCGGGGACTCCCCCGCACCCCCTGTCGCCCGCCTCGCAGCTGACGGCAGCTCCACCGCCCTCTGCGCCGTGCTCCGGCATTCGGGCGGGCCTCGTCGCCCGCGCGGTCGACTTCGCTTCGCTCGTCTCCGGTTGGCGGGTTTCCACCGCCTGCGCGCCGTGCTGGATCTTTTTACCGGAAACCCGTTGCGATAACCTGGGCCGGATCGTGGATGTGACGCCGACAGAAGAGCTGCGCTGTGCCAGGTAAGAGTCCGGATCTTAAGACCGCGGTGGCGGCCTTCTTGAGCGGGCTCGCGGAGCGCCGCTGTAGCCCGGCGACTCGGCGCGCCTATGCCAGCGACTTGCACCAGCTGGTGCGCTATGCCGGGTCGCGGCTGTCGGTGCGCAAGATCCATGAGCAGGCCAACCAGCTGCTGATGGATCAGCTGACCGACAAACGTCATGCCCACAGCACCTTGATCCGCCGCGCCAGCGCCTACCGCACCTTCATGAAGTTCCTAGTCAGTCAGGACTGGGTCGCGCAGCCGCCGCTGTTGCCGGTGCTGTCGGCGCCGCAGCCGGCGCCGGGGCGAAAACCGACCGCGGTGCTCAGCGAAGCCGAGTTGATTCGGCTGTTGGCCGCCCCCGCGCTCGAGATCGAAAGACTGAGCGCGGAGCTGGCGCGGCGGCGCGCCAACTCAGCGCCGTGTCGCCGCATCGAACAGGCGCTGGAAGATCGGATCCGCGACCGCGCCCTGATCGAGCTGGCCTTCGCCACCGGCTTGTCGCTGGGCGAGCTGCTCCAGCTGCGCTTTTCCGATTTCGACCTCGGTCACCGGCGGATTCAGATCCGGGGCAACCCGCCGCGCGCGCGCGCGATCGGCTTCGGGTCCAAGGCCGCGACCGAAGCGGCGCGCACTTATCTTTTGCAGCGCGCCAAGCAGAAGCGGGTCTCGCCGCAGCTGTTCTTGAATCGACTCGGCCGTGCGGTTCAGGCCAACGCCGCCCAACTGGCGCTGCGGCGCTATGCCGCCCGCGCCCGGCTCGGTCCCCAGGTCACCTTCCGCAGCCTGAGACACACTCTGGTCCAACGGCTGCGCCAGCGCGGCGTGGATTACGGCCGGCTGCGCCGGCTGCTCGGGCTGCCGCTTCCGGGTCTCGAGCTGACCGCCGAAGAGCTCCGCCGGGTGCTCATCGTACCTCCCACGATCGACCCCCGCGAACGGTAGCTTGGCGGCGGATCTGGTGGCATCTGCTTCGTTGGGCTCGTTCGGCCACCTCCAGCGTACTTCTGGTACGCTTCCGTCGGCCGCATTGTGAGCGGTGGACCTCCCCCGCACCCCCTGTCGCCCGCCTCGCATCTGCCGCCATCTCCACCGCCCTCTGCGCCGTGCTCTGGCATTCGGGCGGGCTTCGTCACTCGTGCGGTCGACTTCGCTGCGCTGGTCTCCGATTGGTGCCATTCGGCTGCCCGAGCGGCCCGGGCTGACCGCTCCCGGGTGGCAGGTCGGACGCGCCGCTAGCCCGAGGCGTTGGGTAGCGATTTATCGACGCCGAGGTCTTTGATCTTGGTGAGCAGGGTTTTGTAGCTGACCTGGAGGATTCGAGCCGCCTCGCTCTTGTTGCCGCTGGCCCGGCTCAAGACCTCGCGGATCTTGGCCGCTTCGATCTTGCGCAGCGCCGCGTCGCCGATTTCCTTGAGGTTGTCGCTGCTCTGGAGCAACCCCACCACCCAGTCCTGGTCGCGGCCAAGCTGCTCGCCGGGGAAGATCAGATGCTCCGGTTGGATCTCGTTGCCGACGCAGAGAATCGCGGCGCGTTCGATGGTGTTGGCCAGCTCGCGGACATTGCCGGGCCAGCCGTAAGCCCCGAGCCGAGTCACCGCCGCCGGCGACAGCGTGATCCGCGGGCGCCCCAGCTCGCGGCCGAGACGCTCCAGGAAGTGCCGGGCCAGGATCGGGATGTCGCCGCGGCGTTGGCGCAGCGGCGGGATCAGCAGCGGAAACACGCTCAGCCGATAGTAGAGATCGTTGCGAAAGCGGCCCTCGCGCACCATGGTCTCGAGATCGCGGTTGCTGGCCGCGATCACCCGCACGTCGACCGGGATGGTCTCCTGGCCGCCGACCCGCATCAGCTCGCGCTCCTGCAGCACGCGCAGCAGCTTGACCTGCAGGTGCAGCGGCAGCTCGCCGATCTCGTCGAGCATCAAGGTCCCGCCCTCCGCGAGCTCGAACTTGCCGAGCCGGCGGCTGTCGGCCCCGGTGAAGGCGCCGCGCTCGTGGCCGAACAGCTCGGACTCGATCAGGCCTTCGGGAATCGCGGCGCAGTTGATCGGCAAAAACAGCCGTTCGCGGCGCGGGCTCAAGTGGTGCAGCCGGCTGGCGAACAGCTCCTTGCCGGTGCCGCTTTCGCCCAAGAGCAAGACCGTGGAGTCGGTGGCCGCGACCCGTTCGAGCTGACCCAGCAGCGCCACGATGGCGGTGTCTTCGCCCAAGATCGCCGGCTCGCCCTCGCGCTCGCGGCGCAGCTTGCCTTCGCGCGCGCGCTGCTGTTCGTCGATCATGCGCTGGACCACCAGCACCAGATGGTCCGGATCCACCGGCTTGGTCAGGAAGTCGTAGGCGCCTTCGCGAATCGCAGTGACCGCGTCGCTCACGGTGCCGAACGCGGTCATCAGCAGCACCCCGAGCTGGGGATCGATCGCCCGGGCGCGCTTGAGCAGCTCGAGTCCGTCGACCTCGGGCATGCGCAGGTCGGTGATCAGCAGCGCGTAGCGGCTGCGCTGCAGGCGCTCCAACGCTTCGCGCCCGTTCTTGGCGGTATCGACCGCATGTCCCGCGTTCTCGAGCGCCCGCAGCAGCATCAGGCGATGGCTCTCCTTGTCCTCGGCCACCAGCACGCGGGTCATGACGGATCGTGGGGCGGCCGCAGCGGCAGCTCGAGCAGCACGGTCGTACCCTCCCCCTCCTGGCTCTGCACGGTCACGGTGCCGCCATGGGTCACCACCACTTTGTGAACGATCGCCAGCCCCAGGCCGGTGCCGTACTGCTTGGTGGTGACGAACGGCAGGAAGATTCTATCCCGCAGCGCGGCCGGAATCCCGCAGCCGCGATCACGGACCTCGATCCGGACTCGGTCGGCGCCGATCGATTCGCTCTCCACCACCACCTCCGGCTCCCGGCCGGTGCCGGCATAGGCTTGCACCGCGTTGCGCAGCAGGTTGAGCAGCGCGCCGCGCAGCAAACCGCCGTCGGCTTCGATCTCGGGGCACGCGCCCCGAATCGTGAAGCGCGCCTGCGCCATACCCGGTTCGGCCGCGAGCTCGGTGATGCAGCGGCCGAGCAGCTCGCGCAGATCCAGCGCCGCGAGCTCCAGCGCTGCCGGGCGGGCGAACTTCAAAAAGTCTTCGACCAACGTATGGACCGATTCGGCCTCGCTCACGATCGCATTGGAATACTCGCGAACCAGCTCCGGTTTGCTCTCGCGCCGCGCCAGCACCGCGAAGCCGCGAATGGTCGAAATGGCGTTCTTGAGCTCGTGCGCCAACCCGGCCGACAGCTCGCCCAGACGCGCCAAGCTGTCGCGCAGACGCACCTGCTGCTGCAGCACCTGCACCTCGGTCAGGTCGGTGGCCAGACACAATGCGCCGTGGAGCGTGCCGTCGCTCTCGACCACCGGCGACACGCTGAGGCCGGCGCAGCGCTGCGCCCCGTCGCCGCGAATGAAGCGGATCTCCTTCCGAATCACCGGCTCGCCGGCCTCGAGACACTGGCGCACGAACCCGCCGAGCAGCTCACGCAGTAGCGGCAGCTCATCCAACCTCCGGCCCACCACCGCGTCGGCCGCGAGACGAAACAGCTCCTCGGCCGCAGGGTTGAACAGCCGGACCTCGCCGGACTCGTCGAACAAGACCGCCGCGCTCGGCATGTGGTCGGTCACCGAAGCGGAGATGCGCTGGGCCCGCTCGGCGGCCCGATGCTCGGCCTCATGGCGCCGCGCCAGCTCGAGCTGCTTGGCCTTGAGCCCGGCGACCACGCCGCCGAGCGCGTCGACCAGCTGGACCTCCGATTCGACTTCGGAGCCCGGATGCGCGATCGGCTGGCGCAGCAGCGCCAGTAGCGCCAACGCCAGCGCCAGCACCATGGCCAGCGCACCTCCGGTCGCGAACGGTTGGGCCGCCTTGGGATCGAGCAGTTCGGGCTCTTGGTCGCACACCACCAGCGCCCGAGTCGGGCTTTCCGGCAGCGGCAGCGCCACCACCCGGAGCGCCGGAGCTGCCCCGCGCGCAGCAATCCGCAAGTCCACGGTCTGCCCCTGCTCCAGCCGGCTGCGCGCGGAGTCGTCCAACAGCCGCAGCACCGCGTCCGGCTCCAGGTGCCCGGTGGAGACCAGAGTGGCCGGTAGCTCGCTGTCGATCACCGCAATCGCCAGATGCTCGAAGCGCCGCCGCCAGCGCTCGAGCTCGCGCTCCGGAAACTGCTGCGCCTGCAGCGGCGGCAGCATGGTCGCCACCGTGAGCGCCTCGCTGGCCAGCATCCGACCATGGACGGTCAGCAGTTCCTGCGCGACCCGGGCGCGCCAGAACTCGAGCAGCAAGAAGGACCCCAGCAGGATCAGGGCCACCAAGGCCAGAGCGGCCGCCACCCAGATGATGCGGCGTGAGTCCGCCTTGGATGACGGTCTCAATTCGGGAAGCTATTCGCGGTTCCAGTCCCGCGCGGCGCCGGCCTTGCGGGCCTCGTCCTCGAGATCGGCCAGCCGCTCGTTGATCTGGTCCAGATCGGCCTGGGCCTCCGCCAGTGCGCGGTCATAGCTGTCGGGATCCACTTCGAGACCTTGATCGCGGCGCAGATCTTGATCGGGGATGTTCAGGATCATCTGCGCCCGCAACCCCAGCACCTTTTGCTCGAGCTGCGCTTTCTGTTGCAGCAGCTCGTCGCGCTGGCTGCGCCAGTATTCGGCGCTTTCCGGATCGGCGGCGGCCGCTCCGGCTTCGCCGCTGCGGTTCGACCCGACATCGAGGGCGATGGCCGGGTCGAGCTCGCCGGATTCGAACGTCGCCGCCGCCGCCGGCTCCGGTTCCGAGCCGCTCGCGCTCGGGCTCGGGCGCGGTTCGACCGGCGCATCGGCGGTCTCATCGCGGATGATCCGCGCGACCTCACGGCGCGGCACCGAAATCATGCCGCCGAGCTGGCGAAAGTGCACCCGGTCCTTTTCGACCTTGACCAGCGCCGAATGAATCTGTTCGCCGTTGATCAGGACAATCGTATCGGCCGCAACCAGCGGGCCCAGTAGCAGTCCGGCCAGCCAAGCCGCTTGCCCCATCCAGGCGCTCTTCCTCATCATTGAAGCCGCTCCTTGATTGGCGATGCCTCTTTGAAGGTGCTCCTTTGAGGATTCTTGGTTAAACTCATTCTAGCAAACAACCCCCGCCGCACCAAATCGGCTCACCTCCGGCACCTCCGGCGACTAGAATCCGGTCCAGTACCAGCGGATGATCCCGTCGCCCCAAAGCGAGGCAACCACCCCGCCGAGAGCCAAGAAGGTGCCGAACGGCAGCGCCGACTGGAGATTGCCGCGGCGCGCCAAGAGCAGGCCGATCCCGACCGCGCTTCCGGCCAGCGAACCGATCAGCAGGGCCAAGGCGGCTCCCTTCCAACCGAGGAAGGCGCCCAGCATGGCCATCATCTTGGCGTCGCCCATGCCCATGCCCTCGACGCCGCGCCAGCGCAGGTAGATCTCGGCGAACAAGAACAGGGCCAGAAATCCCGCGCCGGCGCCGATCAGCGCCTCCGCGACGCTGCGCCCGGGAACCAGCGCGCCGAGCAGCACGCCGGCGATGGTCCCCGAGTAGGTGATCCGGTTCGGCAGAATCCGGTGGTGCAGGTCGATCAGGCCGAGCACCACCAGCGCGCTCAATAGAAGCAGGTCGGATAGCAGCGCCCAGCTCAACCCGTCGCGGCGATAGGCGAGCAGAAAGAGCGCCGCAGTGGTGATTTCGACCAGCGGGTACTGGACCGAGATCGGCGCCTGGCAGCTGCGGCAGCGACCGCGCAGGACCACATAGCTGAGCGCCGGAATGTTGTCGTACCAGCGCACCGGAGCGCCGCAGCTCGGGCAGCGCGAGCGCGGCCGCAGCAGCGACTGATTCGAGGGCAGGCGGTGGATGCAGACGTTGAGAAAGCTGCCGATCACCAGGCCATAGGCGAGCGCCGCCAAAACCCCGATCAGATCCGGTCCCACGTCCGCCCGCCTTTCCGATCCGGCCGCCGCGGCGGCAATGCGAGGCCGGCGCAAGCGGGATGCTGTGCCCCGCTGCGGCACGCCGGCGCGCCCGGCTCGCGGCCCGGCATGTTACCCGCGCGCCACCTGAAAGCCTCCGGCACGACTCACCTCCCCGCTGCGCGGGTCGTAGAGATAAGGCTGGCCTTGGGGATCGAGCGGCAGCGCGGCAACATAGTCCGGCGCCAGCGCTTCCAGCCGCCCCGGCAGCCGACCGTGATCCGCGCGGTAGCGGCTCAGCGCGGCGCGCAGCGTTTCGAGCTCGAGCTCGACCTCGAGCTGCTCGGCGCGGCGGCGGCTGATCGCGCGAACGTGGTCGTCGTCCGCGTCATGAAAGATGCTGCGCCACATCTCCAGCGCGGCGCGCTTGTCGCCGGCCTGCTCCAAGGATCCGGCGTAGAGCCGCGGCGAGATCTTTGGGGCGTTGGGAATCGTCATCGCGCGGGCGAAGTAGCGCGCCGCCAAGGCATGGTCGTTCCGATTCATCCGCGCGTAGAGACCGGCGTCGAGCGGCAGGATCCACTGCTGCGGGTTGCGCGCGATGCCGCGGTCCAGCAGCTTGAGCGCCAGGTCCGGATCATGGTAATCGAAGGTCATGATCAGGGCGCCGATGCTGTAAACGTCGAGATAATGCGGATCGAGATCGGTGATCACATTGAAGATGTGCTCGATCTTCTCGAACCGCAGCGGGTTGTCGGTTTCGCTGTAGTACTGGATTGACCATAGATAAATCAGATCGGCGAGCAAGCTGTCGAAGCCGAAGCTGATCAGCCGCAGCGCCTCCGCGCGGGGCAGATAAAGCAAGCGACTATGGGCGAGTTCTTGGCGCCGCCGACGCAGGCGATCGCCAAGCTCGAACGCCAGGCACGCGAGCAGGACGGTCGCCGCCGCCAGCACCACCGAACGGCCGCTGCGGCGCCGACTCATGCGAAACTGCGGCGCCGAAACAGCAGGATCGTGAGCAGCAGGATGAAGCCGGAGTAGGCCAGACCGTAGCCCACCGACAGCGCGAGCTGCGCGTCCGGCAGTGGCAGCCGATGGACCACCTCGGCGCGGACGTTGAAACGCTCCAAGTTGGGTAGCACCAGCGTCAGTATTCGCACCAGCAGCGCCGCCCCGCCTTCGACTTTGGCCTGCAGCAGCTCCAGGCCGTCGGCGAAATGCCCGATCAGGTAGGTCCCGAGCCCGAAGATGCCGCTCACCATCTGGGACGAGAAGCAGGAAAACAGCACCGCGAAGGCCGTGAGCAACACCACTTCCACCGCGCTCAGGCCGATCGCGATCAGCAGCCTCGGATCGGCGGCCCCGGTGCGCCACCACACCACCGCCTCGAGCAGAAGCGCGAGCGACGCGACGTTGGTCAGGGCCAGCGCCAGCACCCCGCTGAACTTGCCCAGCACCACCTCGCCGCGGGTCACCGGCTTGGAAAACAACACCAAGAGCGTGCGGCGCTCGACCTCCAGTGCGACCGACCCGGCCCCGACCAGCAGCGCGACCAGCGACCCGGTCAGCGCCACGCTGGCGAGCCCGAGATCCATGATGATCTTGACTTCGTCGCCGACCGTGAGCAGGCTGATCGCCAGCGACGCGACGATGAACAGGCTGCCCGCTCCGATCAGCAGATAGAGCACCCGCTCCCGCAGCGCCTGGCGGAAGGTCAGCTGCGCGATCGCGGCGATGCGCGCCGGGTTCACGTCTCTGCCCCCTCTTCCTGTTGGGCGCGCCGGATCTCGTCCAGAAACGCTTCCTCCAGCGAGCGCCGCCGCGGCGCGATCGCGCGCACTGCGAGCCCGAGCTCCAGAGCCCGCGCCAGCGCGCGGGCCACCGCGGCCTCGTCGGCGGCGTGTATCTGCACTTCGCCGGCCGCGACCTGCACCACCGGACCGAGCTCCGCGGCGCGCCGTTGCGCTTCGGGACCGGCCAGCGACAGCTCGTAGCCGCGCCCGCCTTGCGGCGCCAGCTCGCGCATCGTGCCCTCGCGCCGGACGCGGCCGCGGATCAGAATCGCGACTCGATCGCAGAGCTGCTCGGCGTCGGACAGCACGTGAGAAGAAAACAGCACGGTGGTCCCGGCACGGCGCAGCTCCAGGATCAGGTCGCGCACGAAATGGCGACCGAGCGGATCGAGGCCGCTCATCGGTTCATCCAGAATCAGGATCTCGGGCCAGCCGATCAGCGCCTGGGCCAATCCGACGCGCTGGAGCATGCCCTTGGAGTAGCCGCGCAAGCGTTGATCCTCGGCGCCTTGGAGCCCGACGCGCTCGAGCAGCTCGCGCGCGCGGCGCTCGCGCTCGACCCGATCCAGCCCGTGCAGCCGCCCGACCCAATCGAGCAGCTCGCGCGCGCTGAGGTATTCGTAGAACATCGGCTGCTCCGGCAGAAAGCCGAGCCGCCGATTGGCCTGCGGACCGGGCGGGTCGCCGAGGATTTCGACCCTGCCGCGATCCGGGGTCACCAGCCCGATCAGGCATTTGAACGTGGTGCTCTTGCCGGCTCCATTAGGACCCAGCAGGCCGAACACCTCGCCGCGCCCGAGCTCGAAGCTGGCGCCGTCGAGCGCGCGGCGGCGGCGCAGCGACAGCTCGCCGCGAAAGTCCTTGACCAGATCGCGAACCGAGATCGCCGCCATCGACTCTGGTACAGGATTACGCATCGGCCTCGCCCAGTGAAGCACGCGCGAGCAGGCGCTGGTAGAGCCCAAGCATCCGATCGCAGGTACGGGCCAGGTCGAAACGGGCCGCGAAACGCGGTCCGGCCGCCGCCATCCGCCGGTGCAGCTCGGGATCCCGCAGAATCTCGAGCGCGCGGCCGGCCAGCGCCGCGCTGTCCCCGGGGGCGACCAGAAAACCGGTCTCCCCGTCCAGCACCGCCTCGGCGTTGCCGTCGACGCGGGTCGCGACCACCGGCACGCCGGCGGCCTGCACGATCGGCAGGGTCTGCGGCAGCCCTTCCCACAGCGAGGTGAGCAGCGCCAGGTCCAGCATGCCGACCAGCTCGGGCAGGTCGCGGCGCCAGCCCAACAGATGAAAGCGCTGCTCCAGACCGTCCGCCGCCACCTGCGCCTCGACCTGCGGCCGCAGCTCGCCGTCGCCGATCAGCAGGAAGTGGACCCGCGGCAGCTCGCGCGCAATCCGGCCGCAGGCGGCGACGTAGTCGAGCGGGGCTTTCTGCGGCTTGAGGCAGGCGATCATCGCCACCACCGGGACGTCGGGCGGCAGCCCGAGCTCGAGGCGCTTGGCGCCGCGGTCCAGCCCGGCGCGGCGCCGGTAGGGCTCGAGATCGACGCCGGAGGCGATCACCTCGACCGCGCTGCGCCGGAACAGACCGGCCTGTTCGCCCACCCGCCGGTTGGCCTCGCTGTCGCAGGTGAACGCGTCGGTCCAGCGCGCCGCCAGCCTTTCGAGCCCGAGGTAGAAGCGGCGCCGCAGCGCCCCCTGATACGGCGGCGGCTGAAACGGAAAGCCGTGCACCGAATGGACCACCACCGCCGTCCCGGCCAGGCGCGCCGCCGCGCGGCCGACTATGCCGGCCTTCGAGCTGTGGGTATGGACCACGTCGGGCCCGAGCCGGCGCAGCCGCGCGGTCAGCCGCGCCAGCGCGGTCAGATCGAGGTGCGGCCGGACCGCCCGCACCAGCGCCGGTTCCAGCACCAGCCTCGCGCCGAGCAGGCCGCGGGCCTCCTCGACCAGCGGACCGTCGACTCCAGTGATCAAACCGACCTCCCAGCCGGCCGCGGCCAGGCAGCGCAACAGGTCCAGCGTGACGCGCTGGGCCCCGCCGAGCTCGAGCTGGGTCACGATGTGAACGGCCGAACGTCTCCGCATAGTTGGGTCGCCACCGCGCGCCCGTCGACTAAAGCGTCCTCGATGCTCGAATACTTCCACTCGCCGTAGCGTCCGACCGAGTGGACGCCGCGGTGCTCCAAGTACGCGCGCAGGGCGCCGACGCTGCGCGCGTGGTGGTGATCGAACAAGACATAGGCGCACTCGATCCGCAGCAGCTTCTTGACCACCACATCGCGCGCGCTGCGGATCAGGCCCAGCTCCTTGAGCGCCGCCAGCGAGCGCCGGTACACGGTGCGCGGATCGGGCGGCCGCTGCGGGAGGTAGGAGGTCTCCAGGTACAGCGCCGCACAGCCCGGCGGGCAAACCCAGCGCGAGAAGTTGGACAGAAAACCGAGCCGGTAGAACGGCCAGCGCGGCTCCGGGAAGTAGATCCAGTGCTTGCCGCCGAGCCGGCGCCGCACGCCGAGGTTGAGATTAAGCACCGAGTTGTGGCGCAGCCGCCGCGCCGCCGCGCGCAGCTCGGCCGGCAGGTCGCGGCAGATCGCGGCCAGACGCTTGAGCGGCATGGTCGAGACCAGCCGCGAGTAGCCAACCCGGCGGCGGTCGCTGAAGGTCACGATCCGCTTGGCGAGGTCGATGGCGATCGCTTCGGCGCCGAGCTCGATCGGCCCGACCCGCGCGGCCAGCGCGCGCGGCAGCGCCATGATCCCGCCGCGCTTGGGGTAGAGAAAGTTCGGGTTGTAGCCCAGGCCTTGGGCCTCGATGCCGAGCGCGCCGTTGATGACATCCTCGAGCTTGGGCTGGGGCACGAAGCGCGAGGTCCAGTCGGCGGTCAGCTGCTTGAGATCGACCCCCCACAGCTTGCGATTGTATGGGAGCATGAAATGCTTGGAGATGCCGGCGCCGAAGTGGCGCAGGGTCCACTCCTCGAAATCGGCCGGCGGCGGCCGTTCCGAGCGATCGAAATAGGCGCGCACGAAGCCGAGCAGGCACTCGCGGTTGACCTCCGGCGGCAGGCGATGAGTATTGGCTTGAAACGGGTACGGCGCGAGCACGCCGTGGCTGCGGACGAAGGCGCGGCGCCGGATCCGGCGCAGCTGATCGCGCAGCAAACGGCGCACGAAGTCGCGCACCTCCGGATGACGAAAATGCAGCAGGTGCCCGGTGTAGTCGAAATGAAACCCGTCCTGCCGCACCGTGCGGCAGATGCCGCCGGGCTCGGTTTCCTTCTCGAAGATCCGATGCTCGCGCTGATCGAGAAAATAGGCGCAGCTCAGTCCGGTGAGACCCGCCCCCAAAATGACGATCGGTTCATCCATTCAAGCGGCTTCCCATACTAACATGCGCTCTACGGAGTCCCTGCTGTGCGGTCCCAGTTCAGAGCCCTCGCATTCTGGTTCGGCGCCGGCCTGGCGGTCGGGCTGCTCGACGCGACCCTGCTGACCTGGCTCTGGAGCCCGGGCCACTTCGACAAGTACTTGTGGCTCGTCCGTCAAACGCTGGCCGGCGCGCCGCCGTGGCACCGACTCGCGGATTTCTCACCCGGCTATCTCGGATTTCTGCTGCTCACCACGCCGCTGACCAACGCCGATTGGTGGAAGGTCGAAGTGTTGCAACTCCTGATCCTCGGCCT
>DASWHO010000508.1:0-3033 GCA_036398155.1 Acidobacteriota bacterium | reverse complement strand
CTCTCTCTTCCTGATAGCTCGAACAATGAGACTATAAATCCACCAGCACCCTGAAGCCGCCGTAAAGCATGCGGGTGTGATCGAACGGCATCGATTTGGTGATCATCTTCGTGATCCGCGGATCCTTCATCACCTTGGCATTCACGCGGTCCCGATGGGAGCGGGATCGGTAGACGATCCAGGAAAAGACGACCGTCTCCCCGCGCTTGACCTTGATCTGGCGTGGAAACGAAATGCCCATCTTGACGTTGAGGTCATCGCCGACGCACTCGCGATACTCCAGAGCGCCGTGCTCGCGCCAGATCCGGCCGGCTTTCTGGGCAATGCGCCGGTAGGCTGCGACGTTTCGTCTCGGCATCGGTAGGACGAATCCATCCACGTATTTCGGCATTGGACTTCTCTCCTCTATTCGGTGAGGGACAGAATCAGTTTGCCGGTGTTGAGATTGGCGGCCATGCGCTCCAGCGCCGGGGCGGCTTGGTCGAACGGAAAAATCGAGTCGACGACCGCAGCCAGGCGCCCATCGACGAAACCCGCCAGCGCCGGCCGGAAGGCGCGAGTCAGCTCGATTTTCTCCGCCAGCGGCCGGCTGCGCAGGACCGTGCCTTCGATCCGCAGGCGTTGGGTCAGGAGGCGGGCGAGATCCAGCTTGGCGCCGGCGCCGCCCATCAGGCCGATCACGATCTGACGGCCGCGCGGCGCGAGGGCGCGCAGGTTCTCCTCCAGATAGGCGGCGCCGATGAAATCGAGAATCACGTCGGCGCCGCGGCCGGAGGTCCGCTCGCGCACCGCGTCGGCGAACTTGGGCTCCGAGAGCACCAGCGGCGGCTGGTCGAGCCAGGCTTGGATCGCCTCGACCTTGGAGGCGCTGCGCAGGGTCGCCACGGTTTTGGCGCCGGCCAGGCGCGCGAGCTGCAGCGCCGCGATCCCGACGCCGCTGGCGGCAGCGTGCACCAGGACCGTCTCCCCGCGCTGGACGTGGCCGCGGTTGTGAAGCGCGTCGTAAGCGGTGAGAAAAGCTTCCGGAATCGCGGCCGCCTGCTCGAACGAAAGCCCCGCCGGAATCGGCAGCAGGAGCTCGGCCGCGGTGACGATCCGCTCGGCATACGCTCCGCCGCCGAGAATGCCGCAGACCGCCTGCCCGGCTAGGTCCGGATCGGCGCCCGCGCCCAGCTTCTCGACCACGCCGGAGTACTCCAGCCCCGGGACCTCGTGCTCCATCGGCGGACCGGGATAGCGCCCGAGCGTTTGCAGCAGGTCGGCGCGGTTGAGGCCGACGGCCCTCACTTGCACCCGCACTTCCCCTTCGCCGGGCTCGGGAGCCGGAATGTCGCGCAGCTCGAGCGAACTGGGTCCCTGGTGATCCTTGAGGACGAGGGCCCGCATGCGAGCGCTCCGGCCGTCCAAGCGCGAGCCGCCGCCGCTATCCGCCGGCAAAGGTCGGCACGACCTCGACCACGTCGCCGCTGCGCAGGACCTGGCGGTCGCGCTGGTGGAGGACGATCTCCTCGTTGACCGCGAAGTTGTAGACCGAGCTGGAAAGCTCTTCGGTCAGCTTGGGATAGCGCCGGCGCAGCCATTCGATCAGCTCACCGATGGTGCCGACCTGGTGGTCGACGATCATTGCGCCGTCGACCGCCGCGCCGTCGCCCAGTGCCCGCAGATTCACTGGCAGCCGCAAGGTCAGACTGAATCCGGTCATGGTCTCCAGCAGCTCCGCGCGCCAGCCCAGCTCGGGAATCCCCTCCCGATTGAGCCGGCGCAAAGTATAAAAGCGATCCAGCAGCGCGTCGAACTGCGCGCGGTCGATCTTCTCGCCCGCATACGGGCCCCAAGGCATCCCTTCCTCGAACCAGCGCCGCGGCAAGGTGTCGTCCACCCGCCGGGTGCCGAAGCCGTAGTTGAGCAGCCGCTCGATGCCGTTGATATTGTCGCCGGCGCGCTCGAGCTGGTCCTTTTCCATCACCAAACCGGTGACGTTGTGGATCTGCTGCTGGAACTGCTCCAGCCCCGGCAGGCTCGGCGAGTTGAACAGGTGGGTGGTGAAGCGGCACATCCCGACCGCGTCGCCGACGCCGAAGACGTTCTCGCAGACCCGCACCGCGATCTCCTTGCCCGCGTAGCTGGTGGGCTCGGGCGAGACTCCAGGTCCGTAGAGCTGAGCCTTGAACTCGGGCGAATCGTTGATCTTGGAGTTGATCTCCAAGGTGACGCGGTTGCGCAGATGGTCGCTGCCGCGGGTCGCGACCGCCAAGCCGAGCGCGAAGGCCTTGAGAATCCGCGCGTCGTGCGGATCGCTCTGGAACAGGCCCTTGACCGCGTTGCGGTAGTCGAGCGCCTGCTCCGGGTAGCGGCCGGTGCGTACCGCGGCGGCGCTGTCGGCGATGGCGGCGCCGAAGCCCTCGCGGGTGGAAGTCTGATGCAGCAGCTTCTCGACCGCCGCGGCGTTGCCCCAAGTGAGGTCCATCCCCGAGGTCGCGCTCCGGTCGATCAGGCCGCGCTGGTACAGCTCCATCGCCCAGCCGATCGCGCTGCCGGTCGAAGCGGTGTCGAGCCCCAGGTCGTTGCAGATGTTGTTGAACCGGATCAGCCAGCGCGGATCTTCGATCCCGATGTTGGGACCGAACTTGCCGACCGTGACGTACTCGGGCCCGTCGCCTTTGTCGTAGCGGTCGCCGAAGCCGTCCGCACCGAGATCGTTGAGCGGCCGGCAGTTGACCGGGCAGCGGAAGCAGCCCGCCATGCCCGGGCGCCAGCGATCGAGGTTCTCGGCGTCGAGCGCATCGGTCCAGGTGTTTTTCTGGTTGTTGAGCGTGCCCATCGCGCCCAGGAGGCGGCTCGGCCGGTAGAGAAACGGCGTGCCGCGGATGCTGAGCGCGCCGCGCACCACGCCGGTGCGCAAGAGCTGGGTCGCGATCTCGCGGTTGTAGGGCTTGACCGCCTTGGCGTCCGCGCCTTCGATCCCGAGCAGCACGCGGCCCTTGGTGGCGATCGCCTTGAGCTTGAGCGAGCCCATCTTGGCGCCGGTGCCGC
>DASWHO010000507.1:0-27241 GCA_036398155.1 Acidobacteriota bacterium | reverse complement strand
GCACAGCATCGTCTCCTCCTCGCGCCTCGGCTTCGCCTCGCAAGCGCCAGGCGCGATTGGCAAGCTATTTCGGATACGGGACACTAGTCGTCGCTGCGCTGAGCCCAGGCGCGCCGAAACGGCCTCGGATCGGAGATCAGGCGCCACAGCACCCCGGGCGAGGTCAGAAGCAGCACGCCCCATAGCGCGAGCTCGGTGAACACGATGAACGGCAGATCGCGCAGCAGGGCGCCGGGCTTGCCGTGCTTGAGCAGCAGCAGATAACGGTTCTTGAGAATATGGTAACGGATCTCCGCCGGACGGCCGAGGAGCTGATAGCGCGGGCGCCCATGCTGGGTGCCGCCGCGGCGGTGATAGGCGACCGCGCGCGGCCAGTAGAGCGCGCTCCAACCGGCGCGCGCCGCGCGCAGCCCGACATCGAGATCCTCGCAGAAGGCGAAGAAGGTCTCGTCGAACAGCTCCCCGGCGGGCGCGATCGCGTCGATCATGGCGCGGCGGTAGAGCGCGGCCGCGCCGCAGCAGCTCGGTACCTTTTCGGGCCGCTCGAACTGGCCGCGGTCGGGCTCGCCATAGCCGCGTTCGCGCACCCGCCGATCCCGGCCCCAGTACTGCCCGGCCGAGTCGAGCGTGCGGCGATCCGCGCGCAGCAGCTTGGCGCAGACCAGCCCGACCTCGGGGTGCCGCTCGAAGGCAGCCGCCGCTTGGGCCAAGAAATCCGCGTCGAGCTCGACATCGGCGTTGAGCAGCGCTACGATCTCGCCGCGGCAGCGTTCCAACGCCAGATTGTTGGCGCGGCAGAAACCGAGGTTCTGATCCAATGCCAGCAGCTCGAGCCGTGGGAAGCGCTGGGCCACCAGCGCCGCGCTGCCGTCGCGCGAGCCGTTGTCGACCACCACTACCTGCTCGGCCAGGCGCGATTGGGCCTCAAGCGATTCGAGACAGCGCTCGAGATCGCCGCGGGAATCGTAGCTCAGCACGATCACGCTGATCGTCACTTCGATACCGCCTCGGCGCGGCCGAGCGCGATTATAGGCGCTGCCGTTCTGAATCGGGAAACGCGCCGCGCGGCGAAGCCAAGCTATGGAAGGCGGCCGCGAACGCGGATTCGCAGCCGCCGGTGGCTCTATTTCGCCGCGGCCTGCGAGACCGCGACTCGGATCGGAGCGGAGGCGCTGGCGCTCCGATCCGCCAGCGTGTCGGTCAAGCTGGCGACGAAGTCCCACTCTCCGGGTGGCAGCTCGGGCAGCTTGAAGCGCAAGCTCAAATCGAAGCAGCCCGGCTTGATCTGCGGCGGCGGTCCGGTCATGGTGATCTCGGTCACCTTGACCTCGGCTCCGGAATGATGGTCGCGGCAAACGAAGCCCATCGTGATCTGGGGCCGCTGGGTTTCGGGATGCAAGCTGAGGTTGTAGACCCGAAACGCGATCTCGGCGGTCTCGCCGACCTTGAGCTCCGGCACCGGCGAGGGGTCGGCCGCGCCGCCGCGGAGCTGCTCCGGCAGCTCGTCTCCAGCGCTTTCGGGGCCGCTGCCCTCTGCGCGGTAACCGGGCATGCGCCAGAGCGGCGCGCTGGAGCCGCCGCCGGTGCGAAACACCGGCGTCGAGAGCGCGAACTCGCGCTCGAAATCGGGGGCCGGCACAGCCACCGTGGAGCTGCCCACCGCTCCGCCGAAGCTGTCGCGCGCCACCACCCGGACCTGGTAGCCAGCGCCGGGCTCGCGGATAAACTCCTCGAGCAGCTTGACCGACTGCACCTGGTTCTGGCGCAGCTCGGCCGCCGGCAGGGTCAGCAAGCGTTCGAAATAGTCGTGGAATTGGCCGTTGTCATCGAGCAGAAAGCCATAGGCCTCGAGATGCAGCACTCCCTTGGGGTCGGGGGTGAAGCGATCGAGCGGAATCTCGACCAGCACCGGGATGCGGATCTGGCCGTCGGCGCGGGGAAAGGCGGCGGCGAAGCTCAGCGGAGTGAAGGCGGTATTGAACAGATCGGACTTGACGATCGCGTTGGCCAAATGGAATTGGCGCTCGAGCGCCGAGTACTGGGCGAACGGCTTGTCCTCGTAGTAGCCGGGTCGCGCGCTCACATCCAGTCCCTTGCGGTCGACCTTGACCTGCAGCTGGTGGTATTTGCCCTCGTTGCCGAACTGCTTAGGGTAGTAGGCCAGCAGATACAACGCACGAGTGGATGCGCTGAGCTGCTCGAGCGCTCCGGTGATGTCGTTGCTGTTCTTGTAAAGCTGGCCGCCGGTCTCTCCCGCCAGCAGGGTGAGGAAGTTGAGCCCGCGTCCGCCGCCGCGGCTTTCGTCGACCGCCTCATTGGAGTCCCCGCGCAGGCCGCCGATATCGACCGGATGGATCAGCACGGAGTTGCTCGCCATCCGCTCCAGGCTCTTGGTTAGAAAGCCGCGCAGACCGGCGTCGCCGAAGCTGGCTTCGCCTTGATTGCGCGCGGCGAAGGCATCGGCGGCGGCATCGGCCGAGCTGCCGGCCCGCATCATCGCTTCGGCGTCGGCCGCGAAGCTGTCGAGGCTCTGGGTTCCGAGCACGCGCTCCTCGACCCCCTGGCTGAAGTAGACCACGTGCTTGACCCCTTGCATCGCCCGCAGCCCGGTTCCGAGCCGGTCGAGGGTGGAGAACAGCTCGCCGGCGAACTGCTTGTAACGGCGAAAATCGGCGATTTGGGCCTGTCCCTCCTGCTGCCTTATGTGGTCGGCGATGTCTTGGTCGATGCCATCGCGCAACTCCGACAGCTCTTCGCGCCCGCCGCGCTCGCCGGTCGTGGTCCGCCCGCCGCCGGCGGGGCTTTGGGTCAGCAGCGCGAAGCTCGAAGGGCCGCGGACATCGCTGGTCCAGCCGGCGTAGCCCAGCGTTTCGAGCGCTGCGCCGAGCACCCGACGGTCGGAGGTGAAGTTGCACACCAGCTTGACCCCCTCCCGGGCGGTGACCATGGCGACGGCCGCGACATCGTTGGGACCCCAGGCGCGATCCAGAAAGTCGATCGCCGCGCGCCGCGCCCGAATGATCGCAAACGGCTCCGAGAACATGGTGTCGAACAGAAACAGGTACTGCCGTGGAAAGCGCAAAGTCTGGGGCGTGGTGCGGTCATAATCGAGCAGCTCGAAGAAGGCGATCTCCTGATCCTTCCCGTCTTCCTTGAGGCTGAACTCGGCCGCGGCCAGGTCGGTGACCGGCTCGCCGCCTGAGCCCAGGACCCAAACCGGGACCTCCACCAGCCGCACCGTCTCTTCGAAGCGGATCCCGGCCGGCTGCGCCTGGGCCGCGGCGCCGGCCAACAAGCCGAGCATCGCGCCCCCGCACCCGAGTTTGAACACCCCAAGCGTCCTATCCAACATGCGATTCTCTCCCGCGCCCCTTTGGGTCGATTCGAAGTTTGACTTCGGCCGATGATAAATAGCGCCTGGTCCTGCGACCTGTAACCCAGGATACACCGTGCCCGGCGGCGGATCTGCCGCCCAGTAAGCCGTGCTGCTGCACCTCTTGAACCCGAGCATAAGCCTTCCGCTCGGCGGCGGATCTGCCGCCTAAACCTAAGGATTAGGAAGCCGGATCAGCTCTCGTTCGTAGGCGCTGCGCGGTTGCCAATTCGGGCGCTGCCCTAGCAGCCGCTCGAGCTCGGCGCGCTGCCGCCGTGCCGCGGCGGTCCGGCCGGCAGCGGTCAGGCGCTCGATGAGCTCGAATCGGGCCCGCAGAAAACGCGGCTCGAGCTCGAGCGCCGCGCGCAAGCTGGCGATGACCTGCTCGGTCCTGCCGGAGCGCCGCTCCAACTCCGCAAGAGCCATCCGCCGCAGGGCGTTGAAGGGATCGAGTCGAATCGACGCCTGCAGATCGAGGCGCACCGATTCTTCCAGCTCGCGGGTGATCAGTCCCTGGCTCGCCGCCAGCCGCAGCAGCGCGATTCGGTCATCCAAGATCGCGGGATCGTGGACTGCCAGCCGCTGGGCGCGGTCGAGGGCGAGCCAGGCCCGAGCCAGGGCCTCAAGCTGCTCCGGATGCCGCTGGAACCGCCGCGCTTCCAAGGCCGCCATTAGACGCCAGCTGCTCGGATCGATCGGCACTTTGGAGAGCGAGCGTTTGACCAGGGCCGCGGCCCGCTCCGGTTCCCGCCGCGCCCGCCGCCGCGCCAGGAGCTCCTCGCGCTCGGCCTGATAGGGCAGCCAGGCGACACCGTAGAGAAGCACGGCGGCAACCGCCGCGACCAAGGCGCGCGGGCGGCAGCGCAGCGCGCCCGCCGCCGGCGCGGCCGCGCGCGGCGCACCGATTCGGGCCAGCAACACGAACAAAACCGCCAGCGCTCGGTTCTCGAGATTGTTGGAGACCATCGCCTGCAGGAGCAGCAGGATCAACCCGGCCCGCGCCGGGCCAGCGACGCGCCAGGCCGGCCTCACCAGCAGCCCCACGGCCGCCAGCCACAGCAGTGCGCCGAGCAGCCCCTGCTCGGCGATCACCTCGAGCGCCAGGTTGTGGGCTTGATTCGGGTTCTTTCCGTAGCGCGCCAGGCTGCCTTCGACCGGAAAATTGTGGCGCCGGCCGCAGGCTTCGTAGAGCCCGGGCCCGCAACCGAACAGCGGATCCTCCGCCCCAATGCGGATCGCGGTGCCCCAGAGTCGGGGGTGGCTCCAAGCGAACGGATCGCGCGCCTCGAATAGCCGAGCTCGGAGCGGATTGGGAACCACGGTGAGAAGTGCCGCCGCGGCCGCGCCCGCCCACACAAGCCGGCGCGGCCTGCGGACCACGGTCAGCGCGGCCAGAAAGAGAGCGAGCGCGGCGCCTCTCGAAGCGGTGGCGAGAATCGCCGCGACCAGCACGCCAGCGACCACTCTCCAGGCCCAGCGAGACGAGCGCCGCGCGCTCGGCTCGTGATTCAATGCAACCAGCGCAGCGACCCCGAGATAGGCGGCCAGATGGTTGGGATCCTGAAACGTCCCGGTGGGCCGACCGAAGCTCGGCAGGCGGCCGGTCCAAAGCTGGCCCAGCGCGAGCACTGCTTGGATCACGGCACCGGGAATCAAGGCCGAGAGCCAGGCCTGACGAGCGCGCAGCTCCAGCGCCGCCCACGCCGTCAGACCGAGCATCAGCGTGTCGGCCGCCACGATCAGACCGGTGTAAAGCGCTCCCGAAGCGGCGGCGCGGAAACCCTGATACGCAAGCAGTCCGAGCCAGAGCCAGGCGAGCGGCTCCCACCGGTTGGGCAAGCCGCGGCGCCAGGCGCGCGCGGCGGCAACCAGGATCACCACCATTTGGAGCAAGAACGTGGCGCGATTGCTCATGGCGCCCTCGCCCAGCGGCAGCAGGGCCAGCCCCAAGGCCAGCAGAGTCCATCGGACGTTCATCGGGACTTCCCACCAGGAGAAGCCGCCAGGCTTTGAGCGATCCGGTCCCGCAGCGCGGCGTACCGCGGTTGGGCCGGGAAAAGCTCGAGCGCGGCCTGCGCCTGCGCCAAAGCAGCGACGCCCCAACCGGTTTCAAATAGGGCCTGTGCATGGCGGGCCCGCAGGGCGGCACGCCATGGATCGGCGCGCACCGCCCGCTCCCAAGCTTGCGCCCGGACCCGCGCCGGCTGCGCTTGCCGCTCGCTGAGCAGCGCCTGGAGCTGGCGGGTTTCGGGTGCCCAGGGATCGAATCGCGCGCTCTGGTCCAGCGCGGCGCCGGCCGCTGCGAGCCGGCTCAGCTCGAGTTCGCGCTGCGCTTCGAAGCGCGCTCGATCGGCAAAAAACGTCAGGAGGACCCATCCGAGCGCGGCGGCCAGCGCGGACCCGATGACGGCCCCCCGACCCGGGCGCGCCGCCGGGGCGCGCGGCAGCGCCAGGCCTAGCAGCGCCGCCGTCATCCAGGCGGTGGAGTCGAAATAAAAACCGATGTCGATCAAGTTGTGCGCTAGGATCACGGCCGCTGCCAGCGCAGCGCCCCAGCGCTCTTTCCCGATCGCGCCGCGGCGCAGGTCGATCGCCAGCCAAACCAGCAGCGCGAGCAGCGGCAAACCGAGCACGCCGGCCTCGGCCAGCAGTTGGAGCGGCGCCGAATGCGCGTACAAGGAGGCGGGCGCGTCGGGTCCCTGGACCGCTGTGACCGCGACCGCGAAATTGCCCGGGCCGATACCGCCCAGCGGATGAAGCCGGGCCAGCTCGGCGGCGTCGGACCAGTGTGAGAGCCGCAGCAGGCCGGGGTGGGCCGGGGCCTCGAGCTCCCAAAGCCAAAAGCCGCGGCGAACCGCCAGGGCAGCGACGGCTCCTGCGGCGGCCGCCAGAATCCACAGCCAGCGGCGCAGCCGCTGCCGCCCGATCCAGGCCGCGCCCGCGAGCAGAACCAAGAGCCCGCCGTAGGAACCGGTGAGGATCAAGGCCGCCGCCGTCAGCCCCGCGCCGCAGGCCCACAGCGCCCGGCGCCGTCCGGCCGCGCCGAGCAGCTCTGCGATTTGCAGCGGCAGCAGCGCCGCCAGGGTGCCGGCCAGAGTCGTCGGCAGCGCGTAGGTGGCGTAGATCCGCCCGCTCAGCAACCGCACGCGCGCCGGAGCAAGAAAGCCGTCCGGCGCCCGGAGCTGCGCCAAGGCGGCGAGCTGATGCTCAAAACCCCAGAAGTACTGGTAGAGGCCGGCGGCGCCGAGCGCGATTCCGCAGCCGGCCAGCAGTCGAACGAGAGCGGCCCGGCGGCCCGGTTCGAGCTGAGCGCAGAGCAGGCCGGCGACCGCGGCCAAGGCCCACAAAAGGACGATGCGCGCGCTGCGCTGGGCGCAAGCGCCGATCGCGGCGCTCAAGGTCAAAGGCACAAGCGCCGCCGCCAGCCAACCCTTCGGGGCGAGCCGGCACCGTTGCCAAAGGCCCGCCGCGGCGACCAGGGCCAGGCACAAGGCCCGGCTCTCGAAGAAGACTTCTCCCGGCCACAGCAGCGCCACCATCAAGGCGGCGGCCAGGAGCAGGAAGCTCACTCGATCCAGGCGGTGAATTGACCGTTGGAGACCACGATGTCGTTGTCGTATTCGAACAGCTGGCCGGGGCTGAGATCCGCCGGACCGTCGATCTTGTCGCGCCCGTAGCTCTCCAGCGTGTACCAGCGCGGCCCCGGCGAACCGTCGACATAGCTGTACTGATACGGCGTGGTCCAACCGTCTTCGGTCAAGACGGTGTAGGGATAGCTCAGCAGGTTGGCTTTGAGCTCATAGATATCGGACGCCGACGGATAGAAGGAATGATCGACCGAGTAGGCTTCGATGCCGATGCTGATCGTGCGCATGTCCGCTGCGGTGGCGCGCTGCCTGGAGCGGTTGAACGCCTCGATCAGCTTGGGGATCGCGATGATGGAAAGGATTCCTACGATCGCCACCACGATCAGCAACTCCATCAAGGTGAATCCCGCTCCACCTTGTAAGCGCCGCCGACAGAACCCAATCATGGTCTTCGCTCTCGAGCTCGTGCAGTGGACAGCTCAGAAACACGTCAGGCGGGGAAAGTGTACCACCACTCTCCCCGCCTGAGCACAGGGTTTTTAGTTCTGAACGCCTTCCGGGTACTGGATGAACTGTCCGATCCTGAAGCAGATGTCGCAGTCGAAGTTGTTAGTCCGGCCGTCGGGATCGTCGCAGTCACCCACGACCTGGTCGCGGCCGTAGCTGATCAGGGTGTAGGCATCGTCCCCTTCACTATAGTCGAAAGCGGTCTGCCAACCATCTACAGTCGGAACGACGGCGATGTACGTCGGCGTCAGCGGCGCCAGGGCGCTGGGGTAGAAGAAGTTGTCGACGTTGTAGCTCTCGAGCGCCGTGCCGATCGAGCGCATGTCGGCCATCGAGCGCTTCTGGCGCGCGCGCTGCACCGCATTGAGCAGCGACGGTACCGCGATCGCGGCGATGATGCCGATGATCGCCACCACGATCAACAGCTCGATCAAGGTGAACCCGGCCTCCCGGTTGCTTCGCATCTTGGCGAGTTTGGAAATCAAGTTTGCCACCTCCTTCCTCGGTTTTTTTCGTTTCCAGCCTCTGTCATAAGCGGGCGCCGGTCCAAAGTGCAGGAATCGTGCCGCGGCCGGCGGCGCGTGGACGACATACGCAACCAGCCACCCCCAGCTTGAGAGAGCCGCAGGCAATGGATCATAACCTATTTAAAATGAATGAGTTATGCATGGTGATTCACGCCGGTTGATAGGGGCAATCCAACCGCGGGCCAGCATGAGCGCGGAGCCCGCTCGGCCCGCTGTCTGATTCCCGACGAAACCGGGTGACGTGAACTGTCCCTGAGTGACAAAAAATGTCACCCTCCAACCCTTGCGGGAACGAGGATTATTCGGTTCGAGGTTTGAGCCGCAGCTTCTTGGCGTGGTAGCGAAACGATCGCATGCTCATGCCCAGCAGCTTCGCCGCCGCCTTCTGAACCCCATGCGTCCGCTCGAGAGCGCTCTGCATGTGATGTCTACGCTGCTGATCGAGGTGCGCCTCCAGATCGAAGCCCTCGGACGGCACCGCGACCGGCTCGCTGATCGGCTGGAGGTAGACCTGATGCAGGATCGTCCCGCTCTCCAGCGCCACGCCGCGCTCGAGGACGTTCTCGAGCTCGCGGACATTGCCGGGCCAGGCATAGCTTTGCAGCTCGGCCATCACCTCGGGCGCCACTTCGCGCACCGACTTGTGCATCGAGCGGCTCAGCCGCTGCAGGCAATGTTCCACCAGCAGGGGAATGTCCTCGCGGCGCTCGCGCAGCGGCGGCAGAGCGATCTGGATCACATTGATCCGGTAGTACAGATCCTCGCGGAACTGCCCTTCTTTCACCAGTGCGGCGAGATCGCGATTGGTCGAGGCCAGAATCCGGACGTCCATCGGAATCTCGCCGGTGCCTCCGACCCGGCGCAGGCGCCGCTCCTGCAGCACCCGCAGCAGCTTGACCTGCATGCTGAGCGGCATCTCGCCGATCTCGTCCAGCAGGACGGTGCCGCCGTCCGCCACCTCGAACAGTCCCTTCTTGGTCGCGACCGCGCCGGTGAACGCTCCGCGCACGTGGCCGAACAGCTCGCTCTCCAGCAGCCCCTCCGGAAAAGCGCCGCAGTTCAGCGACAGGAAGCGCCGGTCGCTGCGCGCGCTGTGCTGATGCAGCGCCCGGGCGACCAGCTCCTTGCCGGTGCCGCTCTCGCCCACAATCAGCACCGTGCTGTCGGTCGGGGCGACCTTGCGAATCAGCTCGTAGATGCGCTGCATCGGGGGGCTGGTGCCGATCAGGTCCTCGAACCGGCCCTGCTGTCCGAGCTCGCGCCGCAGCAGCTGGTTGTCGCCCTCCAGGCGGCGCATGCGCAAGGCCCGGCGCACGGTGAGCTTGAGATCGTCGACGTCGAACGGCTTGAGCACGTAGTCGAAAGCCCCCAGCTTGAGGGCTTGAATCGCGGTCTCGGTGCTGGCGTATGCGGTCAGCAGGATCACGGGGGTGTCGGGACTGTCGCGGCGGACGCGCTCGAGCAGTTGCACGCCGCTGAGATCGGGAAGCCGGATGTCGGAGAGCACCAGGTCCCAGCCGCCGCGGTCGAGCTGCGCCAGCGCCGCGGCGCCGTTTTCCACCACCTCGACTTGATAGCCCTCGCGGCGCAGCAGAATCGACAAGAACTCGCCCATGCTCTTCTCGTCGTCCACCACCAGCAGCCGGGCCTGCGGCGGGCGGGGGCCGGGCGGGTCCGGTTCGGGGCTGGGAGGCTGGATCGCGCCGCCGGACATCAAACCGCCTGCGCTTGGGCCACCGGCTCGGCCACCGGCTCGACCTGCGACGGCCAATCGACCAGGATTTCGGTGCCGCCGCCGCTGCGATCCAGGATCTGGAGCGTGCCGTGGTTGTCGCGAACGATCTTGTGCACCAGCGCCAGCCCGAGGCCGCTGCCGCTGCGGAACGAGCCCTGGAAGGGCACGAACAGATTCTCGCGCTCGGCGGCGCTCAGGCCCACGCCGCGATCGGCGAAACGGAACCGGATCCGGCCGTCGCCGCTGGTGACTCCGACCTCAAGCGGTCCGCCCTCGGGCATCGCCCGCAGCGCGTTGAGCATCAGATTCCAGAAGATCTGCTTGAGCTGCCCGGGATCGGCGCGCAGCCGCAGCGGTTCGGGCGGCGCCTTCAGCTCGATCCGATGGCTCGGCAGCCGCTCGGGGCTGTTGTTGAGCAAAGTCACGGTCTCGGCCAGCTGGACGGCGGGGTCGACGGTCTGCATTGGAGCGCCGGTCGGGCGGGCGAACATCAGAAAGCCCGAAACGAAGCGGTTGAGCCGCTCGGACTCGGTCAGAATGATGCCGAGCAGCGCGCGCGACTCGGGATCCAACCGCGCGTCGCCGCGCAGCATCTGGGCGCTGCCGCTCATCGAGGCCAGCGGATTGCGGATCTCGTGCGCCAGCACCGCGGCCGCCTCGCCGAGCGTGGTCAGCCGGTCGCGCCGCCGCAGCTCGCGCTCGAGGCGTTTGATCTCGGTCAGGTCCTGAAAGATCAGCACCAGCCCGCGCGGCTGCTGGTCGCCCTCCGAAAGCAGCGTGGTGCTGACTCCGACCAGAACTCGGGTGCCGCTGGCGTGCCGGAGCTGGCGCTCGAAGCGATAGATCCGCTCGCTCTGAAGCGCCGCGCGCAGCTCATCCATGAAGGAGGGGGTGGCGTCGAACAGCTCGTAGAGGCGCTGGTCGCGCAGCTCCGCAGCCGAGTGGCCGCTGAGGGCGCAGGCGGAGCGGTTGTGCATTAGGATTCGGCCGCTGGCGTCGGCGGTCAACAGTCCCGCGCTCATGCACTCGACCACCTGCTCCAATCGCACTCGGCTCGAACGCAGGCTCTCGGACAGATAGGCGCTCAGAAAGGCGACCAGGTACAGGCGTGCCGCGTTGAGCAGGATGATCGACAGCAGCTCGCGCGCGCTGGCGCCGCTGCCGAGCAGGCCGCCGGCCTCGGGCCGGAGAAACGAGGCGCTGGCGACCCCGGCATAGAGCACCACCCCCAAGCTGGCCAGCGCGAAGCTGGCGCGGCGCGGCAGCAGGGTGGCCGACCCGATCACGACGATGATGTAGAGAAAGCTGAACGAATCTCCGTCGGGGCCGGTGAAATAGATCAGGGCGGTCGCGAGCAGCTGATCGATCGCCAGCTGAGCGGCCGCGAAAGCGGGCGAATCGTGGAACCGATGATAAGCGAACGCGTAGAGCAGGGTCAGCAGGTAGGTGACCGCGATCACCGCATAATGCGGTTGGATGTTGAACGGCAGCAGCGGGCCGGCTGCCACCTGCAGCGCGATCGCGATCCCCAGCAGGGCGGTGACCACCACCACCCGCAGCAGCATCAGCCAGAGCAGCTTGCGACCCAATTCGGATGGCTGTCGTTCCACGTTTTCGCTCACCAGCTTGCGGCGCCGGCGCGCCGCCGGAGCCGCGTCGGGTCCCCGAGGAGCCTGCCTCTCAGCCGAGCTTTTGGATCAGGTCGAACAGCGGCAGGTACATCGAGATCACGATCCCGCCGATGACCACGCCGAGAAACAGAATCATCAGCGGCTCCAGCAGCGAGATCAGATTCTCGACCGAGGCATCCACTTCGTCTTCGTAGAAGTCGGCAATCTTGGACAGCATGGTGTCGAGCTCGCCGGTCTGCTCGCCGACGCTGATCATCTGCACCACCATCGGCGGAAAGACCTCGGTGTCGCGCAGCGGCTCGGCCAAGGTCTTGCCTTCCTCCACTCCTTTGCGGGTCACCCGAATCGCATCCTCGACGATCGCGTTGCCGGCGGTATGCGCGGTGATGTTGAGTCCGTCGAGGATCGGCACGCCGCTGCTGGTCAGGGTGCCGAGCGTGCGGCAAAAACGCGCCACCGCGATCTTGCGCAAGATCAGACCGACCACCGGCAGCCGCAGCAGCATGCGATCCACCATCCGGCGCCCGCGCGGGGTGCGGTAATAGCGGCTCATGGCGATCATCAGCAGGATCGCGCCGCCGAGCATGAACAGGAAGAACTTGGCGAAGAACTGGCTGATCGCGATCACGATCCGGGTCGGCAGCGGCAGCTGAGCGCCAAGCCCGGCGAACAGGGCCGCAAAGGTCGGGATCACCTTCCATAAGATGATCGCCACCACCAAGGAGGCGATCGTAATCACCGCGGTCGGGTAGATCAGCGCCGAACGCACCGCGCGGCGCAGCTTGATGGACTTCTCGATGTACATGGCCAGCCGCTGCAGGATCGCGTCCAGGATTCCGCCGACCTCGCCGGCGGCGATCAGCGAGCAGAACAGCTCGTTGAACACGGCCGGATGCTGCCGCAGCGCGTCGGTGAAGGTCGAGCCGGCTTCGACATCGCTGCGCACCTTGAACAGCACTGATTGGAAGAACTTGTTGGTCTGCTGGCTGCCCAATATCTCGAGGCACTGCACCAGCGGCAGCCCGGCGTCGATCATGACCGAGAGCTGGCGGGTGAAGATGGCCAGCTCCTTGAGCCGGACCCTGCCGCCCAGCTTGGGCAGGCTGATCTCTTTGCCGCGCTCCTTGATCGAGGTGACGACGATGCGCTGTTTGCGGAGCGCCGCGACCACGGCGTTCTTGTTGGCCGCGACCATGACCCCTTTGAGGGCCTTGCCACCCGGGCCCTGACCCCTATACGAATAGTTCGGCACGCCGCCAGGCTCCTATTTCGACCGGTCGCTGCTCCGCGACATAGCTTACCACGCTAGCCCGCGGGCGCCCCCGCGGCCGAGCGAATCACGCCGGTGCCGCGACTGATCATCTCTTCGAGCTCATCGACCATCGACGAGGCGCTCAGCGCCGTCTTCAGCGTGATCTGCTTGCGCATATAAAGCGTGGCCAGCGACTGATTGAAGGTCTGCATGCCGTAGCGTTCCTGCCCGGTCTGCATGATCGAGTAGATCTGGTGCACCTTGTCCTCGCGAATCAGGTTGCGGATCGCGGTGTTCGGGATCAGCAGCTCGAGCGCCAGCGCCCGGCCCATGCCGTTGGCCTTGGGCAGCAGCGATTGGCACAGGACACCCTCCAAGACCAGCGACAGCTGGGCCCGGATCTGGGACTGCTGGTGGGCCGGGAACATGTCGATGATCCGGTGGATGGTGGAGGCGGCCGAGTTGGTGTGCAGGGTCGCCAAGGTCAGGTGGCCGGTTTCGGCGATCCGCAGCGCGCTTTCTACGGTCTCGAGGTCGCGCATTTCACCGATCAGCACCACGTCGGGGTCCTCGCGCAGCAGCGAACGCAGCGCGTTGCTGAACGAGAGCGTGTCGCTGCCGACCTCGCGCTGGTTGACCAGGCAGCGTTTGTGCGGATGGAGGTACTCGATCGGGTCTTCGATGGTCACGATGTGCTGGGTGCGGTCGTTGTTGATCCAACCCAGCATCGAAGCGAGCGTAGTGGTCTTGCCGCTGCCGGTCGGGCCGGTGACCAGCACCAACCCGCGCGGCCGCTGGCACAGACTGGTCAGGATCTTGGGCAGCCCCAGGCTGGAGAAGTCTTTGATCTCCCACGGGATGACGCGGAAGGCCGACGAGACCGCCCCGCGCTGCAGGTAGACGTTGGCGCGGAACCGGGCCAGGCCGCGGACCCCGAACGAAAAATCCAGCTCGAGGCGCTCCTCGAAACGATGCTTCTGGGCATCGGTCAGAATCGAATAGGTCAGGCGCTTGGTCTCGGTCGGCGTGAGCGGCGCGTAGTCGGTCATCGGCTTGAGGTTGCCGTTGACCCGGATCACCGGCGCCGAATTGGTGGTGATGTGCAGGTCGGTGGCGCCTTCATCGAGCAGCCGTTTGAGCAGTTCGTGTAGATCCACTTTCCACCTGGCGGCGCCGAACCTCAGCGCACGGTTTCGCGCAAGACCTCTTCGACGCTGGTCACGCCCTCGCGGATCTTGCTTAAACCGCTCTTGCGCAGCGTGATCATGCCTTGCTCGATCGCTTTCTCTTTGATTTCGAGCGCGCTGGCGCCCGACAGAATCAGCTCGCGGATATCGTCGCTGACCATCATGACCTCGAACAGCCCGACCCGGCCGCGGTAACCGGTCATGTTGCAGCTCTCGCAGCCTTTACCCTTGTAGACCTTGATCGCGGTCGCTTCGTCGGGCGAAAACCCGATATCGACCAGCGCCTTGGGCGGCACGCTGACCTCGGCCTTGCAATGCTTGCAGGTGCGCCGCACCAGCCGCTGGGCACAAACCAGCAGCAGCGAGGTCGAGACCAGAAACGGCTCGATGCCCATGTTCATCAGGCGGCTGATCGAGCTCGGAGCGTCGTTGGTATGCAAGGTGGAGAGCACCAGGTGTCCGGTGAGCGCCGCCTTGATCGCGATCTCGGCGGTCTCGAAGTCGCGGACCTCCCCGACCATGATGATGTTCGGATCCTGGCGCAGAAACGCGCGCAGCGCGGCGGCGAAGTTGAGCCCGATGGCGTCCTTGACCTGAATCTGGTTGATGCCTGGGATATTGAACTCGACCGGATCCTCCACGGTCATGATGTTGACGTCCGCCTGATTGAGCCGGTTGACCGCAGAGTACAGCGTGTTGGTCTTGCCGCTGCCGGTCGGGCCGGTGACCAGCACCATGCCGAACGGAGACAGAATCGCCGATTCGAAGGCCTGCTGCGACTCCTTTTCGAAACCGAGCTGGGTCAGATCGAGGCGCAGGTTCTCCTTGTCGAGCAGGCGCATCACGATCTTCTCGCCGTGAATGGTCGGCACCACCGAGGTGCGGATATCGACCTCTTTGATCATCCCTTTGGAGTTGACCCGAATCCGGATCCGGCCGTCTTGAGGCAGACGCCGCTCGGCGATGTCGAGCCGCGACAGGATCTTGATCCGGGACGCGATCGCAAATTTGAACTCCAACGGTGGATGCAAGGTCTCATAAAGCACGCCGTCGATCCGGAAACGCACCCGCAACACCTGTTCATAGGGCTCGACGTGGATATCGCTGGCGCCGCGCTCGAGCCCCTCCGACAGGATCAGATTGACGAACTTGATCACCGGGGCGTCTTCGGATTCCTTGGCCAAGGCCGCCAGATCGATCTCTTCGGCCTGACCCTCGGCGACCTCGATGTTGCCTTCCTGACCCTTGAGCTGCTCCATGACCTGCTTCATCTGCATGTCGTAGGAGGTGCCGTAGTACTTTTGGATCGATTCGCGGATCTGCTTGTCGCTGGCCAGCACCGGCTCGACGTTGTAGCCGGTGAGAAACTTGATGTCGTCGATCACTGCCACGTTGGTGGGATCGGCCATCGCGATGGTCAGGGTCGCGCCCGAGCGCGACACCGGCAGGATCTCGTACTTCTTGGCGATCTTGTATGGGATCAGCTTGAGGACGCCCTGATCGACCTCGTTGGCCTTGAGGTTGACGGCCGGCACGCTGAAGCGGCGCGACAGCGCGTCGAGGATATCGTCCTCGGTGGCATAGCCGAGCTTGACCAGGGCGTTGCCGAGCTTGAGCCCGGTGGTCTTCTGATGATGGAGCGCGGCCTTGAGCTGGTCGGCAGTGATCTTCTGCTCTTTGACCAGCGCCTCGCCGATTTTATCGTCGACGGCCATCGCCCTCCATCCCGCTCGAGATGGGAAACACCCCCACTCCCGTCCGCCAAACCGTGAGAATCATTGATTCTGTGGGTATTAGCCTGGGTTAGTTTAGTTCTAAACTAACCATCAGTCAAGAAATGCGCCGCCTGCGCCACAATTTCGATTCAAATGGAGACTTCGACCTGAAGCGAGGTGATCGCCGCGACCTGCACGACGTCGTCGACCGAGCAGCCGCGCGATAGATCGTTCGCCGGGCGCGCCAGTCCCTGCAGAATCGGACCTAGGGCCACCGCTCCGGCCAAGCGCTCGACCAACTTGTAACCGATGTTGCCGGCGCTCAAATCCGGGAAAATCAGCACATTGGCGCGACCTTGCAGCGGGCTGGCCGGCGCCTTGGAGGCGGCGATTTCGGGCACGATCGCGGCATCGACCTGGAGCTCGCCGTCGAGCAGCAAATCCGGCGCGCGGGCGCGCGCGGTGGCGGTCGCCTCGGTCACCTTCTCGACCCGAGGATGGCGCGCGCTGCCGTGGGTCGCGAACGAGAGCAAGGCCACCCGCGGCTCGGCCTGCAGCAGTTGGCGGCAGCTGGCCGCCGCCGCCAACGCGATATCGGCAAGCTCGACCGCGCTTGGATCCGGAACCACGCCGCAATCGGCGAAGATAAACGCCCCTTCCACCCCGAGCTCGACCCGTTGGGTGGCGATCACAAAGAAGCTGGACACGATCTTGCGTCCCGGCGCCGGCCCGATGGTACGGAGCGCGGCGCGGACTGTGTCGGCGGTGGTGTGGGCCGCCCCTCCGACCGAACCGTCGGCCCAGCCCTGAGCGACCAGCATGCCGGCGCAAATCAGCGGATCAAGCAGCTCGCGGCGCGCCTCTTCCAAGGTCAACCCGCGACTGCGTCGCTTTTCGTAATACGCGCGCGCCCATTGGTCGCGCTGCGGGGCGCTGCTCGGTGAGAGGATCTCGACTCCGCTCAGGTCGATTCCGAGACGCCCGCCGTGAGCCAGGATCGGCTCCGCTTCGCCCAACAGAATCGGCGCGGCCAGCTTCTGCTGTTGCAGCAGCGCGGCGGCACGCAGAATCCGCTCATCCTCGCTCTCCGGCAGAACGATCCGCCGCGGCTGCGCTTGGGCGCGCTGCCGAATGCGCTCCAACACGGTCATGCAATCAGCGCCGCGGATGCTACCATGCGCCGCGCCGCGCGGTCAAACCGCCCCACCGTCTTAATGCAATTCGATCAATGAGTTAGAGCGACTCCGCCCTGCTATACTGTATGCATCTGGAACCGAAAGTCATGCTCTTGGGTCACGTTGCGCTCATCCGGAGCCGGGCTTGCGGCCTTGGCTGTTGCTCGCAAGGTGTGGCAGCACGGCAGACTGGGCGGCGGAGAGGGTGTCGGATGCTAGGCGGGCGAAGCGAGGCCGACGGAAGCGTACTGGAAGGTACGCTGGAGGAGGCCGAACGAGCCCAACGACGCAGACGGCACACTATCCGCCGCCGGGCTAGGCCGTGAGTCAGGCTGCCGCTCGAACCGTAATCATCGCCCAGCGCGAGGGCGACCCGCTGGAGCCTTTGTGCCGCGGGCTCGAGCAGCTCGGCCACCAGGTCCACCGCAGCCAGACGGTCGCGGACCTCGAGATGCTGCTGGAGGTCTCGCGGCCCGATCTGCTGCTGATCAACGCCGAGCTCACCGACCTGTCCTGGAAGTCGCTGCGCCGCGTGGTGCTGGACAGCGGCCGCGATCCGCTCCCGGTGATCTTCTACGGCAGCGCCTCCTTGCAGCTCGATTCCGCCCACTACCAGCGGCTGTTGGACCGGATGCAGGCGCTGCTTCAGATCCCGATCGAGAGCGCCGCCGCCAGCAGCAGCTCGGAGCAGCTCGCGGTGCTGGACCGCGCCATCGATGCCTTCAAACTGATCTGGGATGTTCACCGCTTTTACGTGCATCACGCCGCGGCCCTGCCGCCGCCGCCTAAGGCCTGCCCGGTCAACGCGCGCGCGCTCGGCGGGCGCCTGGTTCAGCTCAAGCGAGTGTTCGAACAGCTCACTCCGGCCCAGGTCGAGCGCGAGCTGCAGCGGCTCGATGGGGCGCTCCAGCGGCTGCGCGGTTGGCAGGTCGACGAGCTGGATCCGCTGATTCCGGCTTATCGGCTGCGCGATCTGGTCGAGCACGACGATCAGCTGCGCGAGGAAACCGTGATTTCGTTGATCAAGTACCATCTGCTGCGCCAAGGCCGCTATGCCGAGGAGCAAGCCAAGCTCGACTATCTGATCACCAAGCTGGTCCGACTGCGCAACGCGGCGCGCCCGCCAGCGATGCAGCTCGATGAAAAGAGCGTCGAGAGCCTGCTGCGCGAGCTGTACAACGAGGCCGAGTTCCACGCTCCATCGATCCCGCAGCCGGCGCGGCTCAACGCCTGCCGCGACCTGTTTCTGGAGATCGATCGGGTCCGCGAGTTCTCCGAGCTGCTCAGCCGCGGGCTGCTGGAGAAGCTGCGCGCCTTCAAGGCCGGCCTGGGCGACGACTTCTACCACCCGGACCTCTTGGCGCAGGTGGTGATGGGCAACATCCTGCTGCGGCGCAAGATGGAACGACTCTATCACTCCGAGTTCGTTTCGATTCAGGAGATGCTCGACGGCATTCAATCCAAGGGCGGAGAGATCCTGGTGGCGGGGGGCGGTTCGACCCCATTCGAGTCGACCGACAAAGCCGCCGAGTTCCTGCGTCGTTTTCACGATTTGCTGCAGATGGACTACCGCGGCAACCTCGAAAGCTTGCAGCTGCTCTCCGAGCTTAAACGGGTAGTCCAGCGCACCGGCGGCCTTTATGGCGTGGAGCCAACGAACTAGGAGCCAGCGCGGCAGAAAGCATGGGTCGCGCGCATGGGGCTTGCGAGTCGCAGGCAAGGCGCGAGGAGGAGACGATGCCGTGTGCATCGTCGAGGGGGTGCGGGGGAGTGTCCTCCGCCCTCGATGCCAGGAGCAACGCTGGATGCGGCCGCAACCGCTTATGAAGCGGGGGAACTCCCCCGCACCTCCTGGCGCCCACAGGGTTATGGGCGGCGCCAGGCCATCCGCGGCGTTGCGGCTCCTCGACAATGCTACGGCATTGCCTGCGTCGCCGCGCCTTGCGGCTGACCCGGCGGCGCCCATAACGCGACCCATGCTTTCTGCCGCGCAGGCTCCTAGCCCGCTTTTCTCACAAGCCATCGTCGCGAGGCGGCGTAAGGTGCGGTGGCTGCAAGGCATGCGCCGCCCGGCCGACGCAGGCATACTGGACAGTATGTCGAAGGGTACGGGGAGTACCCCGTTCAAGATGAGGCCGGGCAAGCATAACGCCGCAGACACCGTGCATTACGTCGCCGCAGTAGATGGCTTGTGAGAAATGCGGGCAAGGGAAATGGTAGCGCTACGGGGATTCGAACCCCGGTTTGATGGCTGAGAACCACCCGTCCTAACCCCTAGACGATAGCGCCACCGAGTACTTCCAATGATCCTCTCGTGGCTGGGAAGCAGGGATTCGAACCCCAATAACCAGATCCAGAATCTGGTGTCCTACCGTTAGACGACTTCCCAGGGCTGCCTCAATATAGGGAGGGTTTTTGGGGATCGTCAAGGCGGCGGATTGGGCGCCGGCTACGGCGTTGGGCTAGAAGCCTGCGCGCCTGCGGCAAGCTCAAAAATCGTTCCAACCCGATGCCGAAACACGACTCGCTGGACCCCTAAGAAAGCGTCAAACAGAGCCTCTTTCTCCGGTCCGGAGAAGCTCAAATGCCCGCCGGCTTCACGCAGCCGTTTGGCTTCGTTGGGACGCCAAAGCAGATGACTTATGCCTTCAGCGCGCAACCGCGCGGTAATCTCGCCCGGAGTTGCGCTTTGCTCCACCACCCGGGCCACCGTGCCAGGTTCGGGGAACCCGTTCACCCGCACCCGCCTTTGGCAGTAGTAGCTGCGCAGCTCGCCGGCGAACAGCACCACGGCCTCTGGCGGTAAGCGGCGGTTGATTTCGCGGACCAGCGGGTAGTATTCCAATCGGCTCTCGAGATAGCTCTCCCGCAATCGCTCGGGCTCCAGCGCTCGGATCGAGGCTAGGGTGTAAGCCGCCCCATTGCTGATGTGCTGCAACATTTCCAGGCTGCACCATCCGGCCGATCCAATCGACATCGCCCAGACCATCCCAACGACAGCGGCCGCCCCGCTGCCCCAGCGGACCCAGCGCGTGGTCAGCCAGCCGGCCAATGGAAACAGCAAGAGGATAGAGGGCAACAGGTAGCGGAACCGGGGGAAAGCAAGCGCCCACGCCAGATAGTGGACCCCAGCACAGAGCAGTAACGGCACAGCGGCGGGGGGCCTGGAGTGCTGAAATAGAAGCAGAGGCACAGCGATCAAAAGCAGCGGAGTCAGATAGCCGAGTCGATAGTGGAACCGCCGTCCCTCCATGGTCAGATCCCACGGCAAAACCGCCAGCAGGTTGAGGATGACCCGAGGCCAATGCGAAGGACTGGTCAACCAAGCTCGATTCGCTCCCAAGTACGGGTCGGTCTCTCCCAACCTCCAACTGCCCGCCTCCCATTCCGGGGACTCGGCCGCCGAACCGATTTTCGATGCCAGCAGCGGATAAATCGGATTGCCCTGTTCGATCTGGTTGCGCAGCAGCCAAGGACTCACAACCAGCGTCGCCAACCCCGCCGCCAACGTCACCGACCCCGGAGTCAAGCAGCGGTGGCCTCGGTGACGCCAGCTATACCAACTGAAGCCGGCGGCGAGTCCGAGCGCCAGCGCGGCGGCGAAGTAACGCGTGCCCAAGGCCAGTCCGATCAGCCCGCCGCACAGAACCAGCCAGCGACGCGACTGCTGCTGGACGGCATTGAAGCCGGCCCAAATCGCCGCGATCCCAAAAACGCAGAGCAACAGATCGTCCTTCGCAACCACGATCAGCCGTTGAAACAGCGGTAACACGGCAACCGCCATGACCGTGAGTCGAGCCGCGCCGGTGCCGAAGTATTCAGCCGCAAAACCGTACAACACTACGAGCAGCATCACCCCAACGCCCCAGGTAGATACATTGACCAGCGCATCTCCGCCCAGCCCTAGCGCCAGCGTGTAGAGCATCCCCATGTTGGCGGGCAGGTTGGCATAGAGATCTTCCGGCATCGGCACGTAGCGACCGGCCAGCAAGTACTGAGCCGGCAACGCCAAGTGATAGACCATCGAATCGTAGAAGGTCGGCGGCGCGGGAAAGTGGAGCAGATCCCACGCCAGCATGGGCACCACAACGACCGCGGCCAGAGCGCGCCCCGCCGGCCAAGGCTGGTGAAGCAAGTTCACTGCGAAGGTGCACGCTTCGCTCAGGCCCGCGAGCAGCGAACGGCCTCCAAGAACCATTAGGGCGACCGGCAGCCCGAGTAAGGCGGGCCGGCTGAGCCAGCCGAGTATCGCCATCAGGAACACCGCCAGCATCATCGCGCCGCCGCCGAGGCAGAGCGCGAAACTCCAGCGCTCCAACTCGGAATGGATCGGCGGGCGAGCCCAGTCCAGCAGCCGCACACCGGCCCCGGCGGCCGCCAGCGCCATCACTGCCCCGGTGAGGATCACCCCGATCTCGTTGGCAAAAGGAAAGCCTTGAAACCAGTGGTAGACCAACACCAGCAGCACTGACCAACCGAGAGCGAAGGCGCGCCGCCTGCCGGGGTGATCGAGCATCAAGTGGTCGCCTAGGTAGGAGCCGCGCTGAAGGAAGCGGTCACCACCGTGTGGATCCCTCCGCGGATCCTGAAATCCCCTTCGACCGCCAAGCGGCGCGGCTGCAGCGCGGCTACCAGATCGTC
Organism: Acidobacteriota bacterium; assembly: GCA_036398155.1. Lineage (GTDB taxonomy): Bacteria > Acidobacteriota > DASWHO01 > DASWHO01 > DASWHO01 > DASWHO01. The sequence continues at coordinate 5,911 of DASWHO010000507.1, read as the reverse complement.
GAGAATCTGATTGGTGACCGCTTCGTGAAAGGCGCCTTGGTCGCGGTAGCTCCACAGATAGAGCTTGAGCGACTTGAGCTCGACGCAGCGTTCGGCCGGTGTGTACCGAATCCGAATCGTGGCAAAGTCCGGTTGTCCGGTCAGCGGGCACAAGCAGGTGAACTCCGGGCAGTCGAAGCTGATCTCGTAATCGCGCTGCGGCCGCGGATTGGGAAAGGTCTGCAACTCGCGGTTGGGCTGGGTCGCCATGCGTCTCAGGGCAGGTAGGCGATCGCTTCGACCTCGACCCGCGCTCCTCCGGGAAGCCCGGCCGCCGCTACGGTGGAACGCGCCGGGCGGTGATCGCCGAACAGCCGCGCGTAGACCGAGTTCAGAGCCTGAAAATCGGCCATGTCGGCGAGAAATACGGTGGTTTTGACCACCCGGCTCAGGTCGCCGCCGGCTTCCCGCAGCACCGCTTCCAAGTTGCGCAAGGCGCGCTCGGCCTGGGCCTCGACTCCCTCCACGATCTTGCCGCTCGAGGGATCGAGACCGACCTGACCGGCGCAGAAGACGAAACCCCCGGCCCGAATCGCCTGGGAGTAGGGTCCCATCGCCGCCGGCGCTTCCTTCGTTGCAATCCGCTCCAAGCTCTGGCTCATGACTCCTCCTGTTGGCGTTCAAGCTATCATGCCAGAACCCCTGGCGCGGCGCCTCCGTTGACCTTGGCGCGGCCGGTTTTCATAATCTCCTCTGTCCCCGAACTTCCATGTCTGCCTATTCCCCAGGATTCAATTCGCGAGCCAGCGACTGGAGCCAAGTGGTTGCCAAGGTCGAAGTGAGCGAGCGGCTCAGCGGCTCCGACGGCCTCGCCCTTTACCGCCACCCCGATGTCGCGGAAGTCGGAGCTCTGGCCAATCAGGTCTGCGAGCGCATGAACGGCCGGCGGGCGTTCTTCGTCCGCAACCAGCATCTCAACCCGACCAACATCTGCGAGGTCGATTGCCTGTTCTGCGGCTTCAAACGCGACCGGCTCAGCCAGCCGGGTGCGTATCGGCTCAGCCTGGAGCAGGTCGACCAAACAGTGGCGCGCATGGATCCGCTGCTGACCGAGATCCACATCGTCAGCGGACTCGATCCCGATCTGCCGTTCGAGTACTACGTCGAGTTGCTGCGACGGATCAAGGCGGCCCGCCCCCAGGTCCACATCAAGGCCTTCACCGCGGTCGAGATCGTGTACTACGCGCACAAGTTCGCCAAGACCATCGCGGAGGTGCTCGGCGAGTTCAAAGCCGCCGGGCTCGACGCGCTGCCCGGCGGCGGCGCCGAGGTCTTCTCGGCTCGGGTGCGCCGCAAGCTGTGCCCCGACAAGGCCAGCGCCGAGGAGTGGCTCGAGTGCCACCGCGAGGCGCACCGGCTCGGGATCCCGACCAACGCCACCATCCTTTACGGCCACATCGAGACCGATGGCGAGCGGGTCGATCACTTCCTGCGCCTGCGCGAGCTCGAGGATCACGCCCCCGGATTTCTGACCTTCATCCCGCTGGCGTTCCAGCACGGCAACAACCCGCTGGGACGCCTGCGCGCCGCTCCGGCCGACGCCGATCTACGCAACCTGGCCGTGGCCCGCCTGCTGCTCGACAACTTTCCCCACATCAAGGCCTATTGGGTCACGATCGGAATGGAAGCGGCCGGGCAAGCGCTGCGCTACGGCGCCGACGAGATCGAAGGCACGGTGGTCGACGAGCGGATCATGAACATGGCCGGCAGCCGTTCGGGGAGCGGGATCTCGCTCGAGCAGCTGCTGGGCCTGATCCGCGGCGCCGGGCGCCGGCCGGTCGAGCGCGACGCGCTCTACAACGTGGTGCGCGAGTATCCGGCCGCAGCCTAGCTGCTTCTGATCCGTTCCTCACGAGGCATCGGTTGCCCCAACCTACTGGTGCTGCCAGCGGAGGAGTTTCTTAGACCGCGCCGCTGCCGATCCGGCGCGAGATCATGTCGGCGAGCAGACCGATCGCCATCAATTGCACTCCGGCAAACAGTAGAATCAGCGTTTTTTCGGTCAGATCGACCAAGATGAACAGATCGTAAGCCAGCGAGACAGCGCAGAAGCCGAGCGTCACCAAACTGGTCGGGACGAACACCTTGAGCGGGTTGAAATAGAGAATCGTGCGCAGGATCACATTGATGAAGTTGAGCGTGTCGCGCAGCGGCCGAATTTTGGAGTGCCCCTGACGCCGATAGTACTCGACCGGTAGGAAACGCACCGGTTCATCGTTGCACAACAGCGCGAGGGTGATCGTGGTGGTGAACGAGAATCCGGCGGGTAGAATCGGAAACAATCGCATCGCCCGCTCACGCTTGAAGATTCTCAGCCCCGAATTCAAATCCGGAATCTGGGCTTCCGACAAGTACATGGCCAGCCGGCGCAGGAACCATTTCGCCAGCCGCCGCAAGCGCGGCTCCGCGTCGTGGCCACCGCAGCGCGCGCCGACCACCATGTCCGCCCGATCGGTTTCGGCCAATAGGCGCGGGATGGCTTCCATCGGATACGAACCGTCGGCGTCAGCGATCAGGATCCAGGGATACCGCGCCCTTCGAATGCCGCTCTTGAGCGCCGCGCCGTAGCCGCGATTGCGGCCGTGCTCGATGACGGTCAGGCCTTGGCTCCGAGCCAGCTCGGCCGTGTTGTCCTCGGAACCATCGTCAACCACCAGGATCTCATAGGGGCCGCCCAATTGATCGAGCACTCGTCGCAGGGCATCGAGTACGGCGGTCAGAGCCGCCGCTTCGTTGTAGGCCGGAATGACGGCCGACAGCGGCGGAGCACCCGTCGGTCCTCTACCTTGCACCGCCCAGGCAGATTGCTGGACTGGAGTCGTTTCCTCGGTTAACACCGTGACCGGCACACGGCTAGCCTATATCACCTGTTTCGAACCGGATAAAGTTGCGCGCATGAGCGCTGCGGTGGTGCTGCTGTCGGGTGGATTGGACTCGACCGTCAGCTTGGCGCTCGCGGCCGGCGAGTGCTCCAGCCTCCATGCGCTGTCGTTCGCCTACGGCCAGCGCCACGCCCGCGAGCTGGAGTGCGCGCGCTGGCAGGCGCGGCGCTGGAAGGCGCGCGAGCATCGGATCATTCAGCTCGACTTCGGATCCTGGGCCAAAAGCGCCCTCACCGGTCACGGCGCGGTCCCCCGCGACGGCGAGCCGTCCGGCGCCATTCCGCCCACCTACGTTCCGGCGCGCAACACTGTGCTGCTGGCCTACGCTCTGGCCTGGGCCGAGGTGCTCGAAGCTCCCCGCATCTATATCGGCGCCAATGCCGTCGACTACAGCGGCTATCCCGACTGCCGTCCCGAGTTTCTGGACGCCTTCCAGGCGCTGGCCAACCTGGCGACCCGCGCCGCGATCGAGGGGCGGCTGCGGTTCGAGATTCGCGCGCCGCTGCTGCAGCTCTCCAAGGCCGAGATCGTGCGTCTGGGGCAACGGCTCGCGGTCGATTTCGGGCACACCCATAGCTGCTACGATCCCGGTGCCGAAGGGGCGGCCTGCGGCGCCTGCGACGCCTGCCGCCTGCGGCTGCAAGGCTTCGCCGCCGCCGGACTGGCCGATCCGCTCGCCCCGGCCGGCGCATCCGGGTAAGCTAGGAGCCTGATCTCGCATGCGCGTCGTCGTCGCCATGACCGGAGCGACCGGAATGCTCTACGGCGTTCGCCTGCTGGAAAGGCTGCGCGAGGCCGGGGTCGAAACCGATCTGATCCTGAGCCGCGCAGCGGTGCTGACGCTGCACGCCGAAACCGACGTCAAGCTGGGGACGCTGCAGGCGCTGGCGAGCCGCACCCATTCGGTCCGCGACATCGCCGCTCCGATCGCCAGCGGCTCGTGCCGCTTCGACGCGATGGTGGTGGTGCCGTGCAGCGCCAAGACCCTGGCGATGATCGCCCATGGCTACGCCGACAACCTGATCGGCCGCGCCGCCGACGTCACACTCAAGGAGCGCCGCAAGCTGATCCTGGTGTTCCGCGAAGCGCCGCTGTCACGGGTCCACCTGCAAAATCTCCTCGCGGTGCACGACGCCGGCGCCACCATCGTGCCGCCGGTGCCGAGCTTCTACCACCGGCCCAGCGCCATCGAAGAGCTGGTCGACGATACCGTGGGCCGGCTGCTGGACCTTTTGGGCCTGGAGCACGGCGGGCGCCGCTGGCAAGGATTGCCCTGAGTGAGCTCCATGCGGATCTGCAGGGCCGCGCTGGCGGGTCCGCTGCTGGTTGCGCTCGGCGCGCTTCCGGCGGCCGGCCAGAATCGGCCCCGGGCGCGCGATCTGGGCGTCCCGTTCGATGGCGATCCCGGACCGCTCAATGCGATCACCGACGTGAGCGGGGTCGAAGTCGGCCACCGCACCCTGATCGCGGGCAGCGGCGCGCTGGTGGTCGGCCGCGGTCCGGTCCGCACCGGCGTGACCGCCATCCTGCCGCGCGGCCGCGGGTCCAGCGATCCGGTGTTCGCCGGCTGGTTCGCGCTCAACGGCAACGGCGAGATGACCGGCACCGCCTGGCTCGACGAGTCCGGCTTTCTCGAAGGGCCGGTGATGATCACCAACACCCACAGCGTCGGCACCGTGCGCGACAGCGTGATCGCCTGGCGCGTGCAACAGGGCGAGCCCGACAGCAGCGGCTACTGGTGGTCGCTGCCGGTTGTGGCCGAGACTTGGGACGGCTACCTGAATGACGTCAACGGCTTTCATGTCAAGCAGAGCGACGTGTTCGCGGCGCTGTCCGGCGCCGGCGGCGGGCCGGTCGCCGAAGGCAGCGTCGGCGGCGGCACCGGCATGATCTGCTACGAGCTCAAGGGCGGCATCGGCACCGCGTCGCGGCGCCTCGGCCCGCAGCACGGCGGCCACACCGTGGGCGTGCTGGTGCAGTGCAACTGCGGGCTGCGCGACCAGCTCACGATCGCCGGCATTCCGGTCGGACGCGAGCTCAACGAGCCGCGGGTCTGGAGCGACGCAGAGACCGGCTCGATCATCATCGTAATTGCGACCGACGCCCCGCTGCTGCCGCATCAGCTGCGGCGCCTGGCGCGCCGCGCGGCGCTGGGTCTGGCGCGCACCGGCAGCATCTCGGGCAACGGCTCCGGCGATCTGTTCATCGCCTTCTCGACCGCCAACCCCGGCGCCGCGAGCGCCGCCGCGGCCCAGCTCACGATGCTGAGCAACGAGCGGATCGATCCGCTGTTTCAGGCCACGGTCGAAGCGACCGAAGAGGCGATCGTCAACGCCTTGGTGGCCGCCGAGACCATGACCGGCGCCAACGATCGCACCGTCCTCGCCCTGCCGCACGACCGCCTGCGCCAGATCCTCGAGCGCCACCGCCGCGTGGCCAGATGACCGTTGGTCGGTGCACCGCGAGGCCTTCTCTAGAGCGCCTTTGAAGAGCAAAGTATCCTTGGCCCGCGAGCCGCTGCAAGCCCACCGTTGCAGGTGAACCGAGATGGCAAACCGCTCCCGCTCACCGCGAGCTTGGATCATCGCGGGCGCCCTGCTCTCCGCCGGACTGCTGGCGCTGCTCCTGAGCCGCACCTCGATCGATCGGATCGGAGCGGCGGTCGCGGGAGCGCATCCCGGCCTGCTCGCGCTCTACCCGCCGCTGGTGCTGCTGACGTTGGCGCTGCGAGCCTATCGCTTCGGGATGCTGGTCGGCTTCGAGCGCATCGGGTTCTGGCCGCTGGTGCTGGTGACCCAGATTCGCAACGTATGCGTCGATCTGCTGCCGGCGCGGCTCGGCAACGCCGCTTATCTCTATCTGCTGCCGGCGCGCTACGGCGTGCCGCTCGAGCTCGGGATCTCGAGCCTGGCGAGCACGATCCTGTTCGACCTGTTCAGCGTCATGCCGATCCTCGCGGCCGCCGCGGCGCTGCTGCTGGTGACCCGTGC
>DASWHO010000506.1:0-6893 GCA_036398155.1 Acidobacteriota bacterium | reverse complement strand
CGCCACGCCCCCCGGGACCACGCTGCCGCGCAGCAAGCGATGGCCCGTGAGCCGCTGGTTGAGCCGCATCAAACGCTCCTTGATCGCGAGCGCATCGGCCAGCCCCACGCCGAAGCCGGCGTCGCCGGCCAGAAAACCGAGATCCGAGACGTGGTTATAGAGGCGCTCCATCTCCAAGCACAGCGCGCGCAAGAGCGCGGCCCGCGGTGGAGGCTCGAGGCCGCAGGCGAGCTCGATCGCCTCGCAGAAAGCCAGCGCATGTCCGACCGCGGTGTCGCCCGAGATCCGCTCGCACAGCTCGATGGCGGTCTCCGGGCTGCGCCCCTCGAGCAATTTCTCGATCCCGCGATGGACGAAGCCGAGCCGCGGCTTCAAGTCGACGATGGTCTCGCCCACGGCGCTGAAGCGGAAATGGCCCGGCTCGATCACGCCGGCGTGCACCGGGCCGACCGCGATCTCGTAGATCCCGTCGCCTTGGACTTGCTGGAACGGGAATGGGGTGCCGTCGTCGTGCGGATCGACCGCCGGCGCATCCTGGCGCAACGGAAAATGGTCGAGCGGCCAGAACTGATGCAGCACCAGACGGCGCAGGTCGGGATGGCCCAGCGGCAGCAGGCCGAACAGGTCGTGGATCTCGCGTTCGAAGCGGCTGGCCGGGAAACAGCGGGTCGCGAGCGAGGGGAAACTCGGCCGCGGCTGCGCCGGCAGCGCCACCGTAATCTCGACCACTCCGGGGCCGCGCGCCTCCTGGTAGAGGTAGACCAGCTCGAAGACCTCAAGCTCGGCGCGGCGATCCAAGGCCAGCAGCAGCTCGAGCGCGTAGCCGGCTCCCTGCACGCGCTCGTGCAAGCCGAGAATCGCGTCGGGATCGGCCGCGGCGCGCAGCACCTCGCCCTGCAGGGTTACCGCGCGCGCCGGCAGACCTTCCAGCAGCCGGGCCGGAGAGCTCAAGGCATCAGCTCCATGCCGATGCGTTCCACCAGCCGCGCCAGCGGAGGCGGCAGCCACACGCCCAGCAGCAGCAAGAGGCCGAGCGCGAACGCCGCCGGCGCGACCGTCAGCTCGGCCGCCGCGGCCCGCTCGACCTCGCCGAAAAGCAAGCGCTGCAAATGCGCCAGCAGCGCGGCGAAGATCACCGCCAGCAGCGCCGCGGCCGCCAGCGTGAGCGCGAGATAGCCGGCTTGGAAGCCGGCGCGCAGGATCGCAAGCTCGGTGAAGAAAATGCCGAACGGCGGGGCCCCCAGCAGCGCCAGCGTCCCCACGCCGAACAACCGGCCGGAGACCGGCAGGCGGCGCAACAGCCCGGTCGCCTGGTTGATCTGTGTCGAGTCGCAAGTCTGCTGGATGTTGCCCGCCAGCAGGAACAGCGCCGATTTGCCGAGCGCATGGAACAGGATGTGAAGCAGAGCCGCGACGGTGCCCAGCGACCCGCCGAAGCCCAGCCCCAGACAGACCACCCCCATGTGTTCGACGCTGGAGTAGGCCAGCATGCGCTTGTAGTTGCGCTGGATCACCAGCATGCCGGCGGCGATCCCCAGCGAGAGCAGTCCGAAGCCGATCATAAAGCGGGCGCTGAAGTCCGCTCCGGCCGCCAGATCGACCACCGGTTTGAAGCGCAGCAGCGCGTAGAGCGACACGCTCAGCAGCACCCCCGACATCAGCGCGCTCACCGGCGCCGGGGCCTCGGAGTGGGCGTCGGGCAGCCAAGTATGCATCGGCGCCAGCCCGGCCTTGGTGCCGTAGCCGAGGAACAGGAATACGAAGGCGAGCCGCAGGAAGGCGGGATGGAAGCTGGCGGCCTGCTCCAACAGGCGCGAGCCGTCGAGCGCGCCCTCGCGCGCCGGCTCCAGGATCGAGACATCGCAATAGACCAAGACCGTGCCGATGAAGGCCAACGCGATTCCGACCGAGCCGATCAGCAGGTACTTCCAGGAAGCTTCGATCGCCTCTTTGGTGTGGTGCAGGCCGATCAGGAGCACGGTGGCCAAGGTGGTGGCCTCGAGCGCCACCCACATCAGCCCGACGTTGTCGACCACCACCGCGATCAGCATCATCAGAATGAAGGCGTCGAGGTACAAGTAGTAGCGCCCGGCTTGATGCGGCTCGAGGCCGCCGCGCGCCAGCTCGCGGGCCACGTAGCCGCGGCTGTGCCACAGCGCGAGCAGGGCGATCAGGAGGATGGTGGCGACCATGAAGGCCGAGAGTGCGTCCAGCCGCAAGGCCACCGCGCCCCAGCGCCGCGGCAGCGTGCCGCGGTCCAGCTCGGCGACCAGGATCGAGCCCGCGACCGCGGCCAGCGCGGCCAGACCCAGGTGGGCGCCTGGCAGCCAGGCGCGATAAGGCAAAAGGCACAGGACCGCGCCGGCGACAAAGCAGAGCAGGATCAGCGCCAGCGCCATATTGATCAGTGACGCAAACCCTTGAGCCGCGTGACGTCGAGGGTGTCGAAGGTGTCGCGGATGCGGTAGACCACTACCTGCATGATCCAGAGGGCGATCAAGACGTCGAGGAACACTCCGAGCTCGACCATCAGGGGCAGGCCGTAGCTGACCATCAGCGCCAGCATGGCGATGCCGTTCTCGAGCACCAGAAAGCCGATCACCTGGGTGATGGCCTGGCGGCGGCTGATCAGCACGAAGAATCCGATCAAGACCACCGCCAGCGCCAGCGGCACCCCGTTGCGGGTCGGCAGGCGGCTGGCCGCGACCAGATCGGCGGTGGCGGAGTAGGCCACCACCACCAGCGCGCCGCAGATGAGCAGCGACGCGGCCACGTTGAGGTAGGGCCGCACCTCGCGGCCGCTGCCGACACGGGCCAGCAGGCGGCGCAAAAAGCGCGGAATGAACCAGCCTTTGACCAGCGCGATCAACAGCGCCACTCCCAGCAGCTCGAGACTGCCCTGCAGCTGGCTCAACAACGCGGCCACTGCGCCGAGCAGAAACGATTGCAGCCGGAAGGCGCCGATGTAAGCCTGCAGGCTATGGCGCCAGATCACCGCCAGCGCGGTGACCAGGATCGCGCCGCTGCCGAGCTCGACCAAGTAGACGATCGCCGGATTCACGATGGGCCTCAGAAGTAGCTGGCGGCGACCGCCAGGAAGGCGAGGATGAAGGACACGCTGAGCAGCTCCGGGACGCGGAATAGGCGCAGCTTGGCGACCTTGGTCTCGAGCGCGGCCACCACCAGCGCCAGCAGCGCCAGCTTGGCCAGCAGCGCCGCGGCCGCCCCGATCAAAGCCAGCGGCGCGAGCGTCTGGGCGATGCCCCAAGGGAAAAACAGGTTCGCCAGCATCGCCAGGAACAGGTAGAGCCGCGTCCAGGCCGCCCATTCGACCAGCGCCAGATGGCGCCCGGAGTACTCGAGGATCATCGCCTCATGAATCATGGTCAGCTCGAGATGGGTGCTGGGGTTGTCGACCGGGAGCCGCGCGTTTTCGGCCAGCATCGCGATGAACATGGCGACGAAGGCCAGGATCGCGGACGGATGCAGGCCGATCCCGCCGATCAGCGCGGCCTCCGCAATTCGGCCCAAGTGGGTGGTGCCGGCGCCGAGCGAGAGGCTGAAGATCGCCATCAGCAAGGTGGGCTCGGCCAGGCTGGCAATGGTCATTTCACGGCTGGAGCCCATGCCGCCGAAGGCACTGCCGGGATCGAGGCCGGCGAGGGCGAGGAAGAAGGTGGCGAGCAGCAGCAGAGAGACCAGCGCCAGAAGGTCGCCCAGGTTGTCGGAGGGCAAACCGACGGCGATGGCCGGCACCAAGGCGGCGGCCGCGACGGTGGCGGCGAACACCAGCCCCGGCGTGGTCCGCAGCAGCCACGAAGCGTGGCGCGAGACCACTGCTTCCTTGGCCAACAGCTTGCGCAGGTCGAGATAGGGCTGCCAGGGTGGCGCGCCGCGCCGCTGCTGGGCGCCGGCCTTGAGCCAGGCGATGAAGCCGACCAGCAGCGGCGCCAGCAGCAGGGCCAAGAGCGGTTGGAAGAGCGCGATCCACCAGGCCATCGGCTAGGTCACCAGCAGCAGCAGCGCGAGCAGCGCCAGGAAGATGTAAGTCAGATAGAGATGAACGTGGCCGGCCTGGACCCGGCGCACCCAGAGCGACGCGGAGCGCAGGCCGCGCACCAGCGGCTGATAGAGGCGTTCCTCGAACCAGGGAGTGATCTCGCTCTCGACCGAGATGCCGTCGCGGAAGTAACGCGAGTCGGCGTGGGTCACCACCTGGATCGAGCGCCGCGGCTGATAGAGCGAAGCGAAGATGCGCAGGATCGGCTCGGCGAAGGCCGACGCGGTGTACTCCATGCGCGGCGTGTGCACCACCCGCCCGCAGCCCCAGGTGTCGGCGATCCGCGAGCCGCGCGCGGCCCGCAGCGCGAACAGCAGCAGCGGCACCAGCGCCAAGCTGAGCAGCAGCAGCAGCGCCAGGCCCGCGGTGTCGAGCGTGGTGAAGCCGACCGGAGTCGCGATCCGGCCCGGCCAGTCGGTCGAGGCGGTCTGACGCAGGAATCGCGCGCCGGCCGGCAGACTGGGTGCGAGCAGCGGCAGCACCAGCGCCGGCAGGATGCCAAATGCGAGGCACAGGCCGGCCAGCAAGATCATCGCCGCGCGCTGACTGAAGCCGACCTCGCGCGCCTCCGCGGCGTCCGACGAGCGCGGCAAAGCCAGAAACGTGATGCCGAAGGCGCGCACGAAACAGGTCGCGGCCAGGCCCGCGGTCAGCGCCAGGGCCGCGATCGCAATCGTAAACACCAGCTTCAGCGCCAGCGCGGAAAGCGCCGAACCGCGCAGCAAGGCCTGAAAGATCAGCCACTCGCTGACGAAGCCGTTGAGCGGCGGGAGCGCCGCGATCGCGGCCGCGCCGACCAGAAAGCAGGCGGCGGTCCAGGGCAGGCGGCGGATCAGGCCGCCATAGCGCTCGAGATGGCGCGTTTGGGTGGTCTGAACCACCGCGCCGGCGCCGAGGAACAGCAGGCCTTTGAACAGCGTGTGGTTGACCGCGTGGTAGAGCGCGGCCAGCAGCGCCAGACCGGCAAGGGTCGCGGCGCCGAGCTGCAGGAAGATCATGCCGGCGCCGATCCCGATCAAGATCAATCCGATGTTCTCGACGCTGGAGAACGCCAACAGTCGCTTCAGGTCGACTTCCATCAGCGCGTACAGGATTCCCACCAGGGCCGAGGCCGCGCCCAGGATCAAGAGGCTCGCCCCCCACCAGGTCGGTCCGGGTCCCAGCAGATCGACGCCGAGTCGCAGCAGCCCATAGATGCCGAGCTTGAGCATCACGCCCGAGAGCAGCGCCGAGATGTGGCTGGGCGCCGCCGGATGGGCCTTGGGCAGCCAGACGTGGAGCGGCACCATGCCGGCCTTGGAGCCAAAGCCGATCAACGTCATCACGAAGATCGCGTTGCGGAGACCCGGATCAAGCTGCGCGGCCCCGGCGCGTAACGATTCGAAATCCAGGCTTCCGACCGCGGCGCCGAAGCTGAAGAACGCGCCCATCAGCGCGACCACTCCCGCGTGGGTCATGGCGGCGTACCACAGCCCGGCCTCCAGCACCGCCGGCCGCTCGCTCTCGTGGATCACCAAACCGTAGGAGCTGAGCGACAAGATCTCCCAGCAGACCAGAAAAGTGACCGCATCGTGGGCCAGCGGCACCGCATAGAGCGAACCCAGAAAGATCAAGGTGAGGATGGCGAGCTGCCGCGGCCGGCCGCCCGGGGCATCGTAGTGGCGCGCGTAGCCGAAGCCGTACCAGCTGGCCGGCAGGGCCCCCAACCCGGTCAGCCCCAGGAGCCAGGCGGAAAGCGCATCGAGCCGAAACGTGGCCCCGCCGAGCGCGAACAGGGACGGCAGGCTGACCTGCCAGGTCGCGCCGGAGACCAGAACGATTCCGGCCAGGGTGAGCGCCAGGCCCGCGCCCAGAATCCCCGCGGCCGCGCACACCGGCCGCGCGCAGCGCCGCGGCAGCGCCACCAAGGCGAGCAGCGCCGCCGCATGAACGCCGCCCAGCAGCGCGATCAACCAGGTCATGATTTCCGGCCGCGGCGCGGCAGGCGCTCGAGCGCCGCGAGCAAACCCCGCAGCAGATCCGCCGGAGTGGGTGGGCAACCCGGAATCTCCAGATCGACGGGCACGACCCGGTGGACCGGGCCGACGACGGCGTAGCTGGAGCCGAAGCAGCCACCGGTTACGGCGCAGTCACCCACCGCGATCACCAGGCGCGGCCGGGGAGTCGCCTCCAATGTCTGGCGCAAAGCGAGCTCCATGTTGCGGGTCACTGGACCGGTGACCAGGAGCGCGTCGGCGTGGCGCGGCGAAGCCACGATCTTGAAGCCGAACCTCTCCATGTCGTAGTGCGGGCCGGTGAGATTGACAATCTCGATCTCGCAGCCGTTGCAAGACCCGGCATCGACCTCGCGGAGCCAGAGCGAGCGGCCGAACAGCTTGCGGGCGCGCGCGGCGAGCCGGCTCCCGAGCTGCTCGACCTCGCCGGCGCCGAGATCCTCGGTCAGGATCCCGCGCTCCAGGATGCGACGCAGTAGCGACGCCACGAGCTGAGAGAATATGCTCCTGCAGTCGATCGGACGCAAGGTCCGAATCGATCGCCGTTCGGGCTCCAGCAGAAAACATGCACAGGGATTGGCGCGATGGCTCGTGAGAAGAGTGAGCTCGGCCGCAGCGCGCTGATTCTGGTCCTTCTAGCCGCGCCGGCCGCCGGCCAGACCGAGGCGGTCCGTTTCTCCGACCGCGCCCGCGAATGGGGACTCACGCAGGCGGGCCGTTCGGGCAGCCAAGAGAAGCTCGAGATCGCCGCTCGGCCCGGTCAAGGCGTCTGCGTGCTCGACTACGACGGCGACTCCGACCCGGATTTGTTTTTCGTCGGCGGCGGCTTTCTCGACGGC
>DASWHO010000505.1:0-6654 GCA_036398155.1 Acidobacteriota bacterium | reverse complement strand
TGAGAAATGCGGGCTAAACCAGAAGCCGCCGCAGCGGTCTCAGATCCGCCGCCACCTGAACCAATCGATCGGCGGCGCCCGGGAACCTTTGCAGCGCTCGGGCCACCCGTTCGGCCCGCGGCGCCGGAAACACCAGTCGCTGCAAGCCGCGCTGAAACAGTTCCTTGGCGGCGAAAGCGCGCCGGACTTGGCCCAAGTAACGCCGCCGGGTGCGAGACCAGGGCGCTCCGGCGCGCGCCCCGGCCAGCGCCTGCGCCGCCAGCTCGGCGCTGCGCAGCGCTCGGTAGCCGCCCTCGCCGGTGAACGGATCGAAGAACCCAAGGGCATCGCCGGCCAGCAGCGCCGGCGCGCGCCGCGGGTGGCGGACTCCGAAGGCGAGCGGGCCGACCGACGCCAGCGGCCCGAGTGGACGCGCGTCCGCCATCCGCGCGGCCAGCAGTGGAAACTGGGCCAGGGCCGAGCGGAACATCGGCTCGAGCGCGAGCCCCTTGCGCCAGCGGTCGCGCTCGATCACCAGGCAGACGTTGGCCAGGCCGTCGCCCAGCGGGCACAGGCCCACGTAGCCGGGCACGCCGACGTGCATCTCGCCGAAATCCTCGACCCCGGCCACGCCTTCGAAGTGACCGCGAATCGCCCAGCGCCGGTAGCGTCGATCGTAGCGCAGGTCGCCGAGCCGGCGGCCGAGCAGGGTCCGGCGCCCTTCCGCGCCCAGAACGACGCGGCCGCGTTCCACGGTGGCCCGTCCCGTGGAATCGACCACCGTAAGGTTCAGCCCGCTCGCTCCCTCATGGGCCGCGCTGACGCGCTGACCGTCACGCAGCTCGGCGCCGGCGCCGCGCGCGGCCTGGGCCAGAGCCGCATCCAGATGCCAGCGGCGCATCCCAGCGCCGCGCAGCGCGCCGCCGTAGCAGCCCTGCACCATTCGGCCGCCGGGAGAAAAGATGCGCATGCCGCGCAGCGCGGCCTGGGGCAGCGCGGCGATCACCGCTCCCAGACCGATGCGCCGCAGCAGCGCCCCGGCCGGCGGCGACCACGCCTCGCCGCAGACCTTGTCGCGCGGAAAGCGCGCCGCTTCCAACACCAGCACCCGCGCGCCGGCGCGCGCCAGGAGCCAGGCGGCCACGCTGCCCGCCGGTCCGGCGCCGACGACGATCCCATCCCAAAGCATTTCCCCCTGCCGTAGCACAGTGTATCCCGCATGCGCCCCCGCAGCGGCCTGCAGCGCCTTGACCGCTTTCAAGCCCAGCGCTACAGTTTTGATCGAACGCTTGTTCTAGGTTTCAAAAACTCAGACATCCGATGCGCTTCGATCAGCGCTACCAACAGATTCTGCACACCTCGGCGCAGACCTTCGCCGCGAAGGGGTTCGCCGCCGCCTCGATCCGCGACCTTTCCCGCGCCACCCGGCTTTCGCTGGCCGGCCTCTATTACTATTTCGACTCCAAAGAAGCGCTGCTGTTCCGGATCCAGAGCCACTGCCTGCGCACCTTGATCGCGCGGCTCGATCGCCGGCTCGAAGCCAGCGCCGATCCCGAGCAGCAGTTGCGGCTGTTCATCGCCAACCACCTGCGCAGCTTCGCCGAGAGCCTGCCGGAAATGAAAGTGCTGGCGCGCGACGCCGATGCGCTGGGCGGGCGCTACGGCCGCACCATCGCCGAGCTGCGCGCCAGTTACCAGCGCCGGCTGATCGAAATCCTCGAACGGTTGCAGCAGTCCGGCCGGCTGCGCCCGATCCCGCTCGAAGCCGCCGCGGCCGGGCTGCTGGGCATGCTCAACACGCTGTATCTATGGTATCAGCCGGTCGAGGGCGCCAAGCTGGGACGGGTCGCCGAGAGCATGGCCGAGGTCTTTCTCAGCGGCGTGGTCCGGCCCAAGAAAGTCCGGCTCAAACCGGTCGCGGCAGCGGACCGATAGAAAAATGGCTGAAGCCGAGCGAGCAGAGAGCCGCATAGAGAGAAAGACGGTAAGGGACGGGTGTGGCCGCGAAGGTTCGGCTTTGCCGAACCGGAGCGAACATCGTGGCTAAACCCTCAGAGAGCAATTAGAAAAGAGATGTCCGAGCTGGTTCAGGTCCGCAGCGAAGGCGCGATCGCGGTGCTGACCCTCGACGCGCCGCCCGCCAACACCTACAGCTACGAGATGATGCTCCAGCTCGATCAAGCGATCCTGCGCGCGCGCATGGACGATGCGATTCAGGTCTTGGTGCTGACCGGGCAGGGCGAGAGATTCTTCTGCGCCGGAGCCGACATCAAGATGCTGGCCGGCGCCAGCCCCAGCTTCAAGTACTACTTCTGCCTCCACGCCAACGAGACGCTGAGCCGCTTGGAGCAGACCCCCAAGCTGGTGATCGCCGCGCTCGGCGGCCATACGGTGGGCGGCGGCCTCGAGGTCGCGCTGGCCTGCGACCTCAGGCTGGCCAAGGCCGGCGGCGGCAAGATCGGCCTGCCCGAGGTCGGGCTCGGGGTGCTGCCGGGCACGGGCGGCACCCAGCGGCTGGCGCGCCTCTTGGGCCGGGCCCGTGCGCTCGAGCTGATGATCAGCGGCCGGCAGCTCGACTTCGAGTCGGCCCTGCAACTGGGGCTGGTGACCGAGCTGCTTCCGGCCGACGATTTCGAACAGCGGGTGCTGGAGTACGCCGCCCGGTTCTGCGCGCCGCACAAGGCCGCCAAGGCGGTCGGGAGGATCAAACGCGCCGTCATCTCGGGCAGCGAGAGCGGTTTCAGCGAAGGGCTCGCGCTCGAACGCGAGCTGCAGCAGCTTCTATTCGAATCCGAGGACGCCCGCGAGGGGCTCCAGGCCTACGCCGAGAAGCGCCCCGCGGTCTTCAAAGGAGTTTGATCCGGTGAGCGATGCCCTCTCTTTCCCCCCCGGCCAGTTGCTGATCGGCGGCGCGTGGCGCCCCAGCTCCAGCGGCAAGACGTTCGAGACCGTCAATCCGGCGACCGAAGAGGTGCTGCTGACGGTCGCCGAGGCCGACGCGGCCGACGTCGAGCTCGCGGTCCAAGCCGCCCGCGCGGCGTTCGAAGGTCCCTGGTCCCAGCTGCCGGCGCGCGAGCGCGGCCGGCTGCTGTTCAAGCTCGGCGAGGCGATGCTGGAGCGCGCCGACGCGATCGGCCGGCTCGAAACGCTCGACAACGGCAAGCCGATCTTCGAATCCTCCAAGATCGACGTGCCGGCCGCGGCCCACTGCTTTCTGTACTATGCCGGCTGGGCCACCAAGCTGTGCGGTGAGACCATTCCGGTCGGTCCCGACTCGTTCAACTACACCTTGCGCGAGCCGGTCGGGGTGGCGGCCGCGATCGTGCCGTGGAACTTTCCCCTGCTGCTGGCGGCCTGGAAGGTCGCCCCGGCCCTGGCGGTCGGCTGCACTGTGGTGCTCAAGCCCGCTTCGCTGACCCCGCTGACTGCGCTCAAGCTCGGCGAGCTGGCGCTCGAGGTCGGTTTTCCGCCCGGTGTGCTCAACGTGATCCCGGGCCGCGGCTCGGTGGTCGGCGACGCGCTGGTGCGCCATCCTGGAGTCGATAAGATCGCCTTCACCGGAGCGACCAGCACCGGCAAGGAGATCCTGCGCGGCAGCGCCGACACGCTCAAGCGCCTGACCTTGGAGCTGGGCGGCAAGTCGCCCAACATCGTGCTCGAGGACGCCGACTTGGACGCGGCCGCGCGCGGCGCCGCCAGCGGGATCTTCTACGGCAAGGGCGAGGTGTGCGCCGCCGGCTCGCGCCTGCTGGTCCATGAGTCGATTCACGACGCCCTGGTCGAGAAGGTGGTCGAGCGGGCCCAGAAGATGGTGCCGGCCGATCCGCTCCACCCCAAGACCCGGATGGGCGCCCTGGTCTCCCAAAGTCAACAGAAAAAGGTGCTCTCCTACGTCGAAGGCGCGCAGCGCGAGGGCGGCCGGCTCTTGTGCGGCGGCGAAGCGGTGCAGGTCGGCGGCAAGGGCTACTTCGTCACCCCGGCGGTGGTCGATCAGGTGCGCAACGACATGACCCTGGCGCGCGAGGAGGTGTTCGGACCGGTGCTCGCGGCCATCCGGTTCAAAGACCCCGAGGAGGCGGTCGCGATCGCTAACGATTCGCCTTACGGTTTGGCCGCGGCGGTCTGGACCCGCGACATCAAAAAGGCCCACCGGGTCGCGCGCCGGCTCCAGGCCGGCACCGTCTGGATCAACACCTACAACCTCTACGACGCGGCCGGGCCGTTCGGCGGCTACAAGCAATCCGGCTTCGGCCGCGAGCTTTCGGGGCACGCGCTCGAGGCCTACACCCAGGTCAAGCATGTCTGGGTCGACTTGAGCGGAGCATGATCGGATGGCGAACGCGCTCAGCTCGGTGGTGCTGGCCGCGCCGGTGCGCACGCCGATCGGCAAGTTCGGCGGCGGCCTGGCGCCGCTGTCGGCGCCCGAGCTCGGCGCGCACGCCGCGCAGGCCGCCATCGCCCGCGGCGGCATTTCGGCCGAAGCGATCGACGAGGTGATCTTCGGCCACGGCCGCCAGGCCGGCGCCGGTCCCAACCCGGCGCGCCAGGTCGGGCACCGCGCCGGCGTACCGCATACCGCGCCGGCGCTGACCGTCAACCAGGCCTGCGCCAGCGGCCTGCGCGCGGTCCTGCTCGCCGCCCAGCAGATCCAGCTCGGCGCCGCGCGCTGCATCCTCGCCGGCGGCATGGAGTCGATGAGCAACACGCCGTACCTGTTGCCGGGCGCGCGCTGGGGCTACCGGCTCGGCCACCAGCCGCTGGTCGACGGGATGTACCGCGACGGCTTCGACTGCCCGCTCTGCGATCAGCGCATGGGCGAGACCGCCGAGAACCTGGCCGAGCTCTACAAGATTTCGCGCGCCGAGCAGGACGCCTATGCCTGCGCCACCCAGCAGCGCTGCGAGGCCGCGCGCCGCGCCGGCGATTTCGAAGCCGAGATCGAGCCGGTCGAGGTGCCCGGTAGGCGCGGCGCGCAGCGGATCGAGCGCGACGAGCATCCGCGCGACGGGGTCACCTTGGAGTCGCTCGCCAAGCTGCCGGCGGTGTTCCGCGAGCCCGGCGGGGTCACGGCCGGCAACTCCAGCGGGATCACCGACGGCGCGGCGGCGCTGCTGGTTCTGTCGCAAGCCCGGGCCCGCGAGCTGGGGGTCGCGCCGTGGGCCCGGATCCGCGGGTTCGCGGTGGTCGGAGTCGAGCCGCAGATCATGGGGATCGGGCCGGTGCCGGCGACCCGCCAGGCGCTCGAGCGCGCCGGCATGAAGCTCGAGGATCTCGATCTGATCGAGATCAACGAAGCGTTCGCGGCCCAAGTGCTGGCCTGCCAAAGGGAGCTGAGCTACGACCCCGAGCGCGCCAACATCCGCGGCGGGGCGATCGCCCTGGGCCATCCGATCGGCGCCAGCGGGGCCCGGATCTTGGTCACCTTGCTGCACGCCATGCGCCGCCGCCGCGCCAGCACCGGCCTGGCCACGCTCTGCGTCTCCGGCGGCCAAGGCCTGAGCCTGATCGTTGAAGCCGTCTGAAGGCTCCGCTGGAACCGTTCGGTTCGAAAAGCGCGGCCCGGTCGCCATCCTGACCCTCGACCGTCCCGGCAAGCTCAACGCCCTGCACGGCACGATGCGCGAGCAGCTGCTGGCCGGAATCGAGCGCGCCGGCGCCGAGCCGGACGTCGGCTGCATCGTGATCACCGGGGCCGGCGGCGCATTCTGCGCCGGCGGCGATCTCGACACCATGTGGGAGCTGCGCCAGCGCGAGGACCTGCAAGGCTTTGCCCGCTTGGTCGAGCTCGGCATGCGGGTGGTGCGCGCCTTGCGCGCCAGCGGCAAACCGTCGCTGGCCGCCATTTCCGGCGCCGCGGCCGGCGCCGGTTTGAGCCTGGCGGCCGCCTGCGACCTGCGGCTGGCCGCCGGCCACGCCAAGCTGGCGGCGAGCTTCGTCAAGCTCGGGCTGCACCCGGACTGGGGCCTGACCTACTTTCTGCCGCGACTGGTCGGCAGCGGCAAGGCCGCCGAGCTGTGCCTCTCCGGCGAGCCGATCGATGCCGCAGAAGCGCGCCGCATCGGTTTGGTGGAGCGGGTGGTACCAGCCGCGGCGCTCGAGGCCGAGAGTCTCGAGCTCGCCGGCGCCCTCGCCGAGCGCGAACCGCTCGCGCTGGCCCTGATCCGAACCGCGCTGGCCGGGTCCGACCCCGGCGCGCTCGATGCCGCGCTGGAGCGCGAGCGCAGCGCTCAGTTCGCCTTGTTTCAAACCCCGGGGTTCCGCGACCGCCTCGCGGCCTTACGGCGTGGCAAGTAAAGGATTCGCGGCTCACGGGCGGCGGCTCACTGGGTTGAGTTTGGTGGGGGCCCTTACTTCTCCAGCAGGTACTTGCGCAGCTGGTCTGCGGCAGGGACGCGGCGCCCCGAGCCGGCGTGGACGATTCGAACCTCGAATCCGTACCGCTCCAGGCCGAAATGGGTCGAGATGATGCGCACCAGCCCCTCGACCGTTGCATCCGACCGCACCGTGCGACCGCGGCGACTCTGGCCGTGAGCGCGTGCCAGCCCTGCCTCGAAGCCACTTTGGTACGACTGTTTCACCAGACTCTCCAACGTCCGCCAGTGGGCGCGCTGGAGCTGCTTGAGCGTTTGCCCTTGTGTCATACCCACTCCTTCGGCCGGCGCTGCTGCGCTGTGG
>DASWHO010000504.1:0-6723 GCA_036398155.1 Acidobacteriota bacterium | reverse complement strand
TCAAGCCCCGGGCAGAGAGGCCGGCCACACCGCCGGAACAAGAGATTCTGCAATGGAATCCGCATGAGTGATGCCCAATTGGGCCTCGGGTCAGAGGACTTCACGCGTTGAATTGTGCTCAACGGTACGGCGGATATTGGTTGCGGCGTGGGAAGTCGCTGCGGTTCCGGCCGGGCAGCTGGCCTCCCTCCGCGGGGCTTGAGGACGCGCCAAGTGCACGGCCGTCGATCGCTACAAAGGTTCCACGGCGCGCCCGCAGGGAGGCGCGCTTCGCTTCCAAACGGTTCCGTGCGCGCCGTCCCCGCGGAGGGAGGCCAGCCGCCCGGCCGGAACCCCTCGCACAACTGCAGCGTGGCCTAGGGCTCGAGAAGCAGGTCGGTTTCTTCGAACACCTGCAGGCCGCGCGGGTCGGTCAGCGTCACCCGCAAGGTGTAGGCGCCCGGTTCGAGGTCGGAAAGATCGAGCTCGGTCCGCACCAGGGCCAGCGGCGCCTTTTCGAGCCGGTACTCCGAGCGGATCTTCTTGCGCGGCTGATGGTCGCGCCAAAAAGTGTAGTCGAGCTGGAGCATTTGGCCGGCGGCCTCCGGCGCGTAGATCTGAAACAGCAGCGCCAGCGGCGTGCCGCGGCGCCATTCGCGCTGCAGCGACGGGGTGATCGCGATGTCGTCGAAGATCAGATTGCCCGCCGCGAAATGCGGGACCGGGTTGGAATCCGCGGCGCGCTGGATTTGGCTTGCCAGCACCAAGCTGCTCAGCTCCAGCCCAATGCCGTTGGCGCCCAGGGGCAACGGTTCCTGCAGCACCGCCAGCGCGCGGCTGGTGTCGTCGCGCAACAGCAGCTGGGCGCTGTAGTCGCCGGGCGGCAAGTAGAGCGAGACGAACAGCGTATGCGGCAGGTTGCGCCAGGCTTCGAGCTGGGCGTCGCTGAGCTCGATCGCGTAGCTCTGGTCGACCACGTCGACGATCGCCCCGCCTTCGTCGCGCACCTCACCGTAGAGGCTGACCCGGCTGCGGTTGGACCCGTTGTCGGATTCGAAGGTCAGATCCTGCGCCGGCAATTCGATCGCGAGCGGGACGAAGAAGCGTTCGCCATCGGTGCGGAACCGCGCCACTTGGGTGCGCGCCTCGAGCCGCGTATAGGAGATCTCGGTCTCGATCATCTGCTCAAACAGCTCGCGCATGCTGCTCAAATCCACCGGCGCCGGCGCTTCGAAGTTCACTTGCGCCTCGAAGGTGTCGAGAAACTTGCCCTGGCTGAGCGGGTCGTTGTAGAGCTCGATGTCGTTGCGCACCGTGTAGATCTCCTCGGAGGGCAGCAGCAGCTGGGCGGCGAGGATGTTCTCGAGCTCGCCTCGCGCCAAGCTGGTGGCGTCGGCGGCCACGTCGAGGTCGGTGACGATGTCGAAATCGGGCTTGCCGAAGTAGCGCACGAAATTGATGTCGACCGCGCGCGGGACTTTGCGGTTGGGCAAGCTGTTGTAGGTCCAGATCTCGGATTCGTACTCGCTGGCCGGGTTGCCGCGGCTGTCGGTGAAACGGCCGAACGGATTGCGCTGGATCTGATCGGGTGGCCCGGCCACGATGAAGACTCGGCCGCGGTCGGTTTTCCAGCCCGGCTTGCCGGCGACGCCGAAGTGCGCGTTGGCGTAGCCGATGCGCCTGAGGTGCTCGTCCTTGAACTCGTTCTCGGGGCTGTCGGGGGTCGGATCGCGGCGCGCCCAGAACCCGCGAATGAACCGGTCGCGCTCCTCCACCGTGCGCAGGCTGCGAAAGAAGCGCTCCTCTTCGGGCAGGATGATCCAGTGCGCGATCACCTCGAGCCAGCGCGCGCTGCCCTCGTCGAGCACCGGCTCGGCCGGCTTGCCCGCAGCCGCGGGAGCGGCCGCCAAGATCAGAAGCGCCATGCAACTAGCAACGGCAGGCGTCACAGTTGAACATAGAGTACAACCGGCCGCCGCCCGCGGAAAGGGGGTGTTGCGGCAGATCCGCCGCCGGGCACTAGCGGCGCAGGAAGGCGCCGGAGAACGCCTCCGGCAACAGGTCCCTGAGCCGGCGCCGCTTGCCGGGACCGCGGGGCCGCGCCAGGACGATCTCGAGATCGGGCGCGAACTCGGCCAGCACCTGGCGGCAGGCGCCGCACGGCCCCACCAGCTTCGGGCCGTTGGCAACCACCACTAGACCGCGAAAGCGGCGCCGCCCGGCAGCCACCGCGGTTTGAAGCGCCACGCGCTCGGCGCAAACGGTCAGGCCGTAACTGCTGTTCTCGATGTTGGCGCCGGTGTAGATGGTGCCATCGCTCGCCAGCAGCGCGGCGCCGACCCGGAACTTGGAATAGGGAGCGTAGGCGCGGCGGCGCACCGCGCGGGCGTGCTGGAGCAGCAGAGCGGCTTCCTTATCGGTCACGGCAGACCGCCTGCTGCCAGGTCGTCGAAGATGGCCGAGAGCAGGGCGACGAACTGCTCCTTGACCCGCTCGGTGGTCTCCATCACCTCGACGTGGTTGATCTTCTCGGTCGAGATGCCGGCTGCCAGGTTGGTGATGCAGGAGATGCCCAGCACCTTGATACCGAGATGGTTGGCGGCGATCACCTCCGGCACGGTCGACATGCCGACCGCGTCGGCGCCCAGGGTCCGCAGCATGCGGATCTCGGCCGGCGTTTCGTAGTTGGGGCCGAGCAGGGCCGCGTAGACGCCGCTCTGCAGTTCGATGCCGAGGCGCGCTGCGCAGCCTCGCGCCCGCTCGATCAGGCCGGGGTGATAGGCTTCGGTCAGATCGAAGAAGCGCGGCCCAAGCCGATCGTCATTGGGGCCGATCAGCGGCGAGCTGCCCTGCAGGTTGAGGTGATCGGTGATCAGCATGAGCTGGCCGGGGCGAAACGAATCGCGGATGCCGCCGGCGGCGTTGGTGACCAGCAGCGCCTCGGCGCCCAGCAGCTTGAGCACGCGCACGCCGAACACGACCTGGTCCGGCCGGTAGCCTTCGTAGTAGTGGACCCGGCCCTGCAGCACGCCGATCTCCATGCCGCCGCGGCGCCCGAGCACGAGCTGGCCGGCATGACCGATCACGGTGGAGGTGGGAAACGACGGGATTTCGCGATAGGGGATCGCGATGCGATCGTCGAGCTGATCGGCGAACGCTCCCAGGCCCGAGCCCAGAATCGCACCGGCGCGCGGGCTGCGCCCGGTGGCGCGCCGGATGTGCTCGGCGGCGGCCGCCGCGCGCTCGAACAGATCGCTCACCGCTTCTGCTTGGTCTTGGGACCCGATTTCGAGGCCTTGAGGTGGGAGGCTTCGATGGTCTGGAGAATGCGTTTCTTCTTTTTGGGCGCGGCCTTACCGATCACGAAGGCTTCCATCGCCAATGCTTCGGCCTCGGCGAAGCTGGCCTCGCGGTCGCTGTACAGCACGCACAGCGATTCGTTCTTCTCCACCTTGTCGCCGGGCTTCTTGCGCAGCAGTAGTCCGGCACCGGGATCGATCTTGTCCTCGACCGCGGCGCGGCCCGCGCCCAGCACCACCGCGGCGATGCCGATCGGGTAGGCCTGGACCTCCTGCACGGTGCCGGCGCTCTTGGCGCGCAGCTCGCGCTGCAATCGCGCGCGCGGCAGCTTGCCGGGCTCGTCGACGATGCCCGGGTTGCCGCCCTGGTGAGCGATCACTTGGCGCAGCTTGGATACCGCCGCGCCGGACTGCACCTGCTTTTCGACCCGGGCGCGCGCGATCTCCAAGCTTTTCGCCACCCGTCCCAAAACCAGCATCCAGGCCGCGAGCTCGAAGCAGACCTCGCGCAGATCGTCCGGGCCCTGGCCTTTGAGCACCGAAACCGCTTCGGAGACTTCCAAGGCGTTGCCGACCGCGAGGCCGAGCGGGCTTTCCATATCGGTCAGCAGCGCCACCACCCGGCTGCCCATCGCGGTTCCGGTGCGGACCAGCGCCTCGGCCAGGGCCCGCGCCCTGGGCAAGGTCTTCATGAACGCGCCGCCGCCCACTTTCACGTCGAGCACCAGCCCGTCGAGACCGGCGGCGATCTTCTTGCTCAGGATGCTGGATACGATCAGCGGCAGGCAGTCGACGGTGGCGGTCGCGTCGCGCAGCGCGTAGAGCTTCATGTCGGCGGGCGCGACGTCGGCGCTCTGTCCGGCCAGCACGATCCCGATCGCCTTGAGCTGGGCGAGGAACTCCTTGGCCGACAGATCGGTGCGATAGCCGGGAATCGAGGCCAGCTTGTCGACCGTGCCGCCGGAGTGGCCCAGGCCGCGGCCGCTGATCATCGGCACCAGAATGCCGGCACTGGCCACGATCGGGGCGATCACCAGGGAGGTCTTGTCGCCCACGCCGCCGGTGGAGTGCTTGTCGATCTTGGTGCCGCTCGCCGGTTTGAGGTCGAGGTCGGTGCCGATCGTGGTCATCGCCTCGGTCAGAGCGTGGGTCTCGGCCTCGCTCATGCCCTGAAAATAGACCGCCATCAGGAACGCGCTGGCCTGGTAGTCCGGTACCCGGCCGGCGACCAGGTTGCGGACGAACTCCTGGATCGCCGCCGCGGACAATTCCTCGCCGTCGCGCTTGGCGCGGATGAAGTCGAGGGTGCGCATGGGCCGACTATTCTAGAGGAAAGCGCGGCCGCACCCAACCCTAGCCCGGCGGCGGATAGGGCGCCGTCTGCGTCGTTGCGCTCGGTCGGCCTCCTCCAGCGTACCGTCCAGTACGCTTCCGTCGGCCTCCCTTCGCGCGCCTAGCAGCCGGCACCCTCTCCACCGCCCGACAAGCTGTAGCCGGCAGCCCCACCGGCGGCGGACGCGGAGTCGGCCCTATTCACCCCGGGATTGCGATCGGCGGCTTCGGAGCGTTAGTTTTTGGGGGTCGTGCCGGACGCCGCCGATCCGATCCAAGCCGAGCTCGGCGAGCGCAAGCTGCAGTGGGTCGAGCAGCATTCGCCGGTCCTGCGGCGTCTGGCCGCGGGGCGGCTGGCGGACGGGGCCTTGCGCGGCAAGCGGGTCTCGGTGGTCGTGCATCTCGAGGCCAAGACCGCGTACTTGGCGCTGGTGCTGGCCCGCGCCGGTGCCGAGGTCACGGTGTCGGGCAGTAATCCGTTCACCACTCAAGATGCGGTTTGCGCCGCCCTGGTGCGGCGCGGCCTCAAGGTCTTCGCCAGCCACGGCTGCTCGCCCGCGGAGTTCGAAGCCCAGCTGCTGGCCAATATCGAGACCGCCCCGCAGGTGATCGTCGACGACGGTGCCGAGCTGGTGGCGCGGCTGCTGCGCCGGCGTGGCGATCTTGCCGCTGGACTGCTGGGGGTGACTGAGGAGACCACCACCGGGGTGACCCGGTTGCGCGCCCTCGAAGCCGAGGGCCTGCTGGAGTTTCCAGCCATCGCGGCCAATGACGCCGCGCTCAAACATCTGTTCGACAACCGCTACGGCACCGGACAATCGACGCTCGAAGCGATCCTGAACCTGACCAACCTGCTGCTGGCCGGCCGGCGCGTGGTGCTGGTCGGGTACGGCTGGTGCGGCCGAGGGCTGGCGCGCGCCGCCTCCGGCTTGGGCGCCCGCGTCACGGTCTGCGAGCTGGATCCGGTCAAGGCGTTGGAAGCGCACTGCGACGGCTACGCCGTCCGACCGCTGCTGGAGGCCTGCCGCGTCGGCGATCTGTTCATCACCGCGACCGGCGCGACAGGTGTTCTCGGCGGACCGCACTTCGCCGCCATGCGCGACGGCGCGATCGTGGCCAACGCCGGACACAGCAGCGAGGAGATCGAGCTCGAAGCGCTCGCCAAGCTTGCGGTCCGCACCGAAAAGCCGCGGGCCCACATCGAGGCGTTCGTGCGCTCGGACGGGGTGCGGATCTACCTGCTGGCCGGCGGCGAGCTGGTCAACATCGCCGCGGCCGACGGCCATCCGGTCGAGATCATGGATCTGTCGTTCTCGGTTCAGGCGCTGGCGGCCCACCGCATCGCCACGCACGGCCGGGAGCTGGGCCGCGGCCTGCAGGCTTTCCCACCCGAGCTCGACCGCGAGATCGCCGCCGCCCGCCTCAGTAAAACGTAAAACGGGGACAGGTTAATCAATCCCTTTTTGGGGACAGGTAATCTCTGAATGGTGAAGCGACTACATCCAGAATTGCCAAGATGTGGCAGCAGTTCCGAGTTTCCCAAAAACGGACACCTGTCCCCAAAACCCATTTGAATAACCTGTCCCCATTTTAGGTTTTTCATTTTAGGTTTTTTGGGCTTCTTCGTCGCGCAGGACGCGGCGCAGGACCTTGCCGATCAGTCCTTTGGGCAGATCCTTCCGGAACTCGACCTCGCTCGGCACCGCGTAGGGCGGCAGCTGCTCGGCGCAGCGGGTCAGGAGCTCGCCGGCCTCCACCACGGCGCCCGGCGCCAGCACCACGAACGCTTTGATCCGCTCGCCGAGCGCCGGATCGGGCAGCCCCACCGCCACCGCATCCTGGACCATCGGGTGGCGCAGCAGCGTTTCCTCGATGTCGCGCGGGTAGACGTTTTCGCCGCGGCTCTTGATCAGGTCTTTCTTGCGGTCGACGATGAAGAAATACCCCATTTCGTCCATCAGCGCGATGTCGCCGGTCAGCAGCCAGCCGTCGCGCAGCACCGCAGCGGTCTCCTGCGGCCGGTTCCAGAAGCCGCGCATCACCTGCGGCCCGCGCACCGCCAGCTCGCCGGCGTGGCCGATCGGCAGCTCCTGGGCGCCGGTCTCCGGATCGA
>DASWHO010000503.1:0-3092 GCA_036398155.1 Acidobacteriota bacterium | reverse complement strand
CCGCGACCGGCCGGTCGCTCAGCGCCGAGAGCACGCGGCCGCGAATCGCGCCTTTGCGCAGGGGGCCGCGAACCACCAAATAGACGCCGCCTTCGAGCTGCCGGAGCTCGAGCCCGTGACCGGCCAGCGCGCCACGGGCCTGGTCGAGGTTCCAGGGTCCGCCGGCCGGGGCGTCGACTTCCAGCTCGGGCCGCACGATCTCGTCGCTGTAGACGATCGGGAAGCCTTGCGCTCGAAGGCTTTCCAGCACCTCGGAAAGCGGCACGCGGCGATCGTCTGCGGCGGCCGGCGCCCAGATCAACAGCGCCGCGGCGGTTGCTGCGACTCGTCGTCGCAAGTCGTTGTATCCTCGATGGATCATCGGCTCATCCGGCCGACAACGATGGCGCTGCTGCGCTTGAAAGGCCAACCCAACCCGGAACGGGCGCGCCCGCTCCGAGGGATTCTAGCGTTTCGACGCCCCTTACGGAGTGAGGGACCGCAAGGTGAGCCCTAAGCGCCGGTGAGCACGGTTCTATTCGAACCGGATCGACTGCTTGCGGGGCGGCTCGCGGCGGGTGAGGACGCGGCCTTCGAGGCCTTTTTCGGCGAATACTTTCCGCGACTGTATCGGTTCGCCTTGGCCCGGGTGGGACCGGACCTGTCGATCGTGGAGGACGTGGTGCAGGAAACGCTTTCGAGCGCGATCCAACGAATCCATCATTACCGCGGCGAGGCAGCGCTGTTTACCTGGTTGTGCACGATCTGCCGCCGCACGCTGGAGCGCAAGGAGCGCTCCGATCGCCGCGTGCGCAGCCGCCTCGCGGCGCTCGAGGACAGCCCCGAGGTCCGAGCGGCGCTCGAGAGCATCGCCGGTGCGGCGCCGCAGGCCGACGGTGAGCTGGCGGCCGAGGAGCAGCGCCGGCTGGTTCACGTGGCGCTCGACGCGCTGCCGGAGCACTACGCGCGCGCGCTGGAGTGGAAGTATCTCGATGACTTGAAGGTTCGCGATGTCGCCGAGCGTTTGGGCGTGACGGTGAAGGCGGCGGAAAACGTCTTGACCCGCGCCCGCGCCGCGTTCCGGGACGTGATTCGAACCATGGATCAAGGTGCCATCGGGGCCACGAGGATTTCGTGATGACGCAGACGACCGATTCGCAGTCTCCCGAGCAGCTCCCGGACGACTCCGGCGAAATCCGGGAGCTGATTCGATCCGCGGGGCGCCGGCTGGAGCCGCCGGCGGACATGGAGCAACGCATCCGCCGCGCGCTCGGAGCCGACTGGCGCCGCTACGCCCGCCGGCGCCGGTCCCTGCGGCGGCTTCGATACCTGGCCGCCGCCGCGGCGGTGACCTTGCTCGCCTTGGGCATCTATCGCGGCTGGCGCGGTGGAGGCCGCGAAGCGGTCGATGCCGGCGAGCCGGTGGCCGCGGTGCTCGCCGCCTTCGGGCAGGTGCGGATCGCGGAGCCGGGGAGCCCAGCAACGGTTCCGCTCTCGGATCGCGTCGAGCTCGGGCGCGGCGCCTCGGTTCGAACCATGAGCGATGCGGGGCTCACGCTGGAGCTGCGCGGCGTGGCCACGGTTCGAATCGATCAAGCGACCGAGGCTCGATTGGATTCGCGCTCGGCGCTGTGGTTAGAACGCGGCCGGGTGTACGTGGATTCCACCGTCGGTCCGGATCCGATCTCGATCCAGACTCGTGTCGGCAGCCTGGACGATCTCGGCACCCGGTTCGAAGTGTCGTTGAGCGGCTCCACCTTGCGGGTTCGGGTCCGCGACGGCCAGGTTCGAGTTCGCAACCGGGCCGGTGCGATCGAGATCGGGCGCGGCGAGGCGGCCCAGATCGAAGCGGCGGCCGCTCCCAGCCGCTCGGTCGAGCCGCCGTATGGGCCGACCTGGGGTTGGCTGCGACGCTTCACGGCGCCGCCCGCCGGTGGGTCGGTGTCGGTCCGCGGTCTGGTGGCCTGGTACGCCGCCGAGGAAGGCTATCGGGTGCGCTACGACTCGGCCGAAAGCGCGCGCGGCGCCGCGGAGGTAGCGGTCCATGGCGATGTGGCGGCGCTGCCGCGCGATCGTTTGCTCGAGCTCGCGCTGGCGGCGACCACATTTCAAGTTCGGTTCGAAGGCGACGTGATCGTGGTCGAACGCCGCGCGAGGGCCGCGGCGGAGGACTGAAAACAATTGGAGCAAAGGTTGCAAACGCGCGAGAACGCGCGGGAAGGTGTCCATCGGAAAGGAGGCGATCGTGGCCGATCGCGTTCAACGGAGTCGAACCGGAGGAGTGAGATGAGCAGACCCTGGACCGCAATGGTGGCAATCGCGCTGGCCGGCGTCCTGATACCGCCCGCCGCCCAGGCAAGGAAGTTGTCGGCGGCCAAGATCTTCATCGAGATCAACGACACCGACGGGGATGCCGGAATCCACCTGTTCCTCGACGGCGAGGGCTGGGATCAGATGAAGGTTTTCGATCCGGATGGTCAGGAAATCATCGATTTCCAGGGCCACGGCAGCGTCGGGATTCAAGGCATCACCGAGCTGGCGTTCGAGAGCGCGGAGCCGTCCTTCGAACAGCAGCCGCTCGAGGATTTCCTGGCGCTCTTTCCCGAAGGGATCTATCGCTACGAGGGCACGACTACCGAAGGCAAGCGGCTCAAGGGCAAGGCCCGGCTGACCCATGCGCTGCCGGACGGGCCGGTTCTGGTCGCGCCGCTGGAAGGCGATACCGTCGATCCGGACGATCTGGTTCTGGAATGGCAGCCGGTGTCGGATCCGCCCGGCAGCGAAATCATCGGCTACCAAGTGATCGTAGCGCGGGAGGAGCCGACGCTGCGGACGTTCAGCGCCGATGTTTCGCCGACCACCACTCGACTGACGGTTCCGCGCGAGTTCATGGAACCGGGCACGGTGTACAAGTGGGAGGTCTTGGCGATCGAGGCGAGCGGCAACCAGACGCTCTCCGAGGCCGAGTTCGAGACCGAGTAGCCCATCCGCACCAAAGTCGTCCATGGGCGCCCTTCGGCCGCCCATGCCACCCGCAGCGAAGGCTTTCGGCCTTCGATGTTACCCGCCGCGCCACGGGTGCCGTGGGCAAGCTCTGCTTGCCCACGGACTAC
>DASWHO010000502.1:0-4739 GCA_036398155.1 Acidobacteriota bacterium | reverse complement strand
GGGCGCGGCGAACGGAGCGGCGGTTTGTCGGGCGGGGACCAGCCCCGCCCCGACATTGTCTGCCGACGGAGAGGTGCCGTTTTGCTTTTGTAGGGGAGGGGCTCGACCCCTCCCGTAGGGCGCGGCGAACGGAGCGGCAGTTTGTCGGGCGGGGACCAGCCCCGCCCCTACATTTTTTCCTATGTCCGAGCGCAGGATTCCGTATGGGGTGGCATGGGCGGCCGAAGGGCGCCCATGGACGAGCCATGCACCGAGAGTGGGGTCGTCCATGGGCGCGCTGCGCGTGCCCATGCCACCCATGCGTGCCTCGATCTGAACCATGAAAGCCAAGCTCAGCGGGATCTTCTTGATCGTGGCGGCGACCTTGCTGCTCGAGCTGTCTTTGACCCGGATCTTCTCGGTCACGATGTGGTATTACTTCGCCTTTCTGGCGGTCTCGCTGGCCCTGTTCGGCCTCGCCGCCAGCGCGATCGCGGCCTACGCGTTCGAGTCGTTCTTTGTCGCCGGGCGCAGCGCGCGGCACCGCGCCCTGGCCGCGCTGTGGTTCTCGCTGGCGACGCCGCTCGCGCTTTGGGCGCACCTGCAAGCGACCGCCGGCTCCGGCGCGCCCGGCTTCTGGGCGCTGGCGGCGACCTACCTCACTGCAGCCCTGCCGTTTTTCTGCGCCGGACTGTGCGTGACCCTGGCGCTGGCGCACGATCCGCGCCGCGCCGATCGGATCTATGCCGCCGACCTGATCGGCGCCGGCTGCGGCGCGTTCCTGGTCGTGGGGCTGCTGGATCGGATCGATGGTCCCGGCGCGCTGCTGGTGATCGCCGCGATCGGCGCTGCGGCCGCGGTCGCCTTTGCGCTGGAGGCCGGGCGGCGGCGCTTGGCGCTGCTTGCGGCGGCGGTGGCGCTGCTGTGGCTGGCCGCGGCCGGGCTCCAGAGCGCCCGCGCGCCGCTGCGGATCGAATGGTCCAAAGGTCAGAAAGAGCAGGCCCGCGTCGCCGAGGTCTGGAACGCCTACTCGCGGCTGGCCGCTTTCGATACCGATCGCCCGCTGCGGATCGACGATTGGGATCGGGTGCTGTCCAGCGAGCACCGCCGCACCTTGCACGCTTGGGGCGTCAGCCCGCGCTACCCTGGCGCGGTGCCGCGCCAGGTCTCGGTCAACATCGATGCCACCGCCGCGACCCCGATCACCTACGCCGAGGATCCCGGCGCCACCGAACATGTCCTCGCCGACATCACCTCGCTCGCCTACGCGATCCTCGAGCGGCCCGAGGTGCTGGTGATCGGCCCGGGCGGCGGCCGCGACCTGACCGGCGCGCTCGCCGCCGGAGCGCGTTCGGTGACCGCGGTGGAGCTCAACCGCGATCTGGTCGAGCTGGTCGAACAGCGGTTCGGAGCGCTCAGCGGCCGGCCGTATTCCGATCCCCGCGTCGACCTGGTGATCGACGACGGGCGCTCGCACCTGGCGCGCTCCCCGCGGCGCTACGATCTGCTGATGGCGTCGATGGTCGATACCTGGGCGGCCAACGCCGCTGGCGCCTTCTCGTTGAGCGAAAACTCCCTGTACACCCGCGAAGCCTTCGATGTGTATTGGGAGCGATTGCGGGCCAACGGTTTGCTTTCGGTCACGCGCTTCTATTTCACTCCGCCGCGCCAGACCTTGCGGCTGTTTGCGCTCGCGCTCGATCTGCTACGGCGCCGCGCTGCGAGCGATCCGAGCCGGCACCTTTTCGTCGCCGGACTGCCGCTCGACTTTCAGCCCGGCGCCGGGGTGGCCACCCTGCTCTTATCCAAGCGACCGTTCGCGCCCGAGATGCTGGCCGAGCTGCGCGCGGCCTGCGCCCGGCTCGGGTTTCGCGTTCTGGTCGAGCCCGGCCGGCGGCCAGCGGGAGCCTACGGCGATCTGCTCGCCGCCGCGGACCCCGAAGCCTTTTACCGTCGCTACCGCTTCGACGTGTCGCCGCCGCGCGACGACCGGCCGTTTTTCTTCCACGTGCTCAAGCCCGGCGATTTTCTGCGCGGCGCATCCGCCGATGCGTCGCTGGCGTTCAACGCCCAAGCGCTGCGCGTCGTGGTGCAGCTCCTGATCGTCAGCGGCGGGCTGGTCTTGATCTTTCTGCTCGGACCGCTGCTGCTCCGGCGCGGCGCGCCGCTGCCGCCGCGCGGCAAGACGGTGCTGCTGGCCTACTTCGCCTGCTTGGGCTTAGGCTTTGTCCTGCTGGAGCTGCCGCTGATGCAACGGTTCATCCTGTTTCTCGGCCACCCGATCTATGCCCTGGCGGTGGTGCTGGCCGCCATCCTGGTCACCAGCGGTGTGGGCAGCTACCTTGGCGGCCGCTGGTTCGGCGACCGCCCGCGCCGCGCGCTGCCGCTGCTGATCGGCCTGCTGGTGGTGCTGGCGATGGTCTATCGCGGCGCCCTGGGCGCGCTGCTCGGCGAGCTGATGGGGCTCGAAACCACTGCCAAGGTCGCGGTCACCGCCGGGCTGCTGCTGCCTTTGGGCTTGCTGCTCGGGATGCCGCTGCCGCTGGCGCTGCGCCATCTCGAGCGGCTGCCGCACGGCGCCGGATTGATCCCGTGGGCCTGGGGGGTCAACGGCGCGCTCAGCGTGTTCGCCACCGTGCTCGCGACCACCACCTCGCTCGCGTTCGGCTTCTCGGCCGCGCTCCTGCTCGGACAAGCGGCCTATCTGGCGGCGCTGCTGTTGAGCCTGCGCTTTCCGGCGGCGGATGCGCCGTGAGCTGGATCGTCCGCCGGCGCCGGGTGTTCAGCAAACTCCTGCGTTGGATCGGCCGGACCGGGCTGCCGCGGCCGCGGCTCGAGCCGCCGCCGCGCGCCGATCGCATCGTGATCTTGGCGCCGCATCCCGACGATGAGAGCCTCGGCTGCGGTGGCACCGCGGCGCTGTGCGCACAGGCCGGAGCGCGAGTCACCGCCGTGGTCCTGACCGACGGCCGGCGCGGCGATCCCGGCTTCGAGGCTGATCCAGCGCAGCTGGCACGCGAGCGCGAAGCGGAGAGCCGCGCTGCTTGCGCGGTCTTGGGCTGGGAGGCGCCCATCTTTCTTGGCCGGGCCGATCAAACGCTGGCGCTCGATCCCCAGGCCGGCGCTCGACTGGCGGAAGTGCTCGCGAGCCTGCGTCCCGAGGTCATCTTCTTGCCGTTCTTGGGCGACAACCATCCCGATCATCTGGCGGTCAACCGTTTACTGCTCCGCGTCTGGAACGACCCTGCGACCCGGATCTACGGCTATGAGATCTGGTCGCCGCTGCACCCGAACTGCGTGATCGATATCGGCGCGGCCCTCGCGCTCAAGCGCCGCGCCTTGGAGTGCTACCGCTCGCAGCTTGCGCGCCAGGCGCTGGTCGACCAGGCCCTGGCCTTGAATCGCTATCGCGGCATCTACCTGCCGCAGCCCGACGGTCACGCCGAGGCTTTTTTTCGCGCCACCCTCGCGGACTACCGGTCGCTGTTTCGCGACCTGCATGGACGGGAGTAGAGCCCTTTGAACCAGTCGCCGGTCGGAGCCGGGCCGCGGGTGGTGCGCAATGCAGCCGCCGTGTACGGCGGCCAGCTCGCCGACAAGGCGTCCACCTTGCTGTTCGTGCTCTACGTCACTCGCCAGTTCGCGCCCGGTTTTTATGGGCGCTACGCCGAGGTGGTGGCGCTCGCCACCGTGCTCGAGCAGGCCACCGATCTCGGCCTCTACACCTTGATCGTGCGCGAGACCGCGCGTGACCGATCTCGCGCCGGGCTGTTCTTCGGCAGCTTCCTCAAGCTCCGGCTGCTGCTCGCCGCGCTCTCGGTCGGCGCGCTGTTCGGTTACGGCGCGCTGGTCGCGAGCCCGCCGCAGCCGCTGCATCTCGCGCTGGTCGGCGCGGCGCTCTTTCCCAAGGCGGTGGCTTCGCTGCTCTACGCGCTGCTGCATGGCCACGAGCGCATGCCGTGGACGTCGCTCCTGCTGGTGCTCTCCGGGACCTTGTATTCGCTCGGGTCGATCGCGCTGCTGGTGGCCGGCGCCGGCCTGACCGGAGTCTTCGCGCTCTGGCTGCTCGCGAGCGTCCTGGTGCTGGCCGGACTCTGGCGCGGCGCGGCGCGGGCCGGGATCGCGCTCGGCCTGCACTCCGATCCGGTCTTTCTGCGCCAGATGCTGCGCGCGGTCCGGCCGCTGGCGGCCTGGCACGTGCTCAACATCGTCTACTATCGCGCCGACGTCCTGATCGTGAAGCAGCTCGCCGGCGCGGCTCAGGCCGGCTACTGGTTCGCCGCCACTCGCCTCGCCGAGATCCTCCTGTTCTTGCCGCTGGCGGTTCAGGTCGCGCTGCTGCCGGGCATGAGCGAAGCCGCGGCGCGCGATCCGGAGCGGCTCCAGCGGGTGCTGGCCAAGGCGCTGCGCGCGGTGGCGCTGATCGCCTGCCCGATCGCGGTTGGGCTGGCGGTGCTGCGCCGGCCGCTGGTCGAGCTGCTGTTCGGCGCCGGCTACGCGGCGGTGGCCGAGGTCCTGCTCTGGCTCAGCCCGGTGCTGCTGCTGTTGTTTTTCTTGGTGGTGCTCAACAACGTCGTATTCACCTCGAAGCGGATCGCAGCGTACGCGGCCGGCTTGGGCGGATTGACCGTCTTGAAGCTCGGGCTCAATGGGATCTGGGTGCCCGCGCGCGGCGCGCTCGGCGCGGCGCAGGCGGCGGCGGCCGCGGAGTTGCTCTTGTTCGCGCTGGCGCTGCTGCTGACCGCGCGACTGGTGCCGGG
>DASWHO010000501.1:0-11574 GCA_036398155.1 Acidobacteriota bacterium | reverse complement strand
GCGCGACCTCCTCGAGTTTCGCCGCCACTTCATCTTCGATTTCGATCAGGATCTGTTTCATATACTCCAGTATATAGATATTTCGTGCGCCAAACCAGCGCGCTCCTTGGTGGGAGGGGCGGCAATCCGCGCGATCGGTAGTAAGCCGCGGTCTCAGGGGGACGAGGCTGCTGCCTCCCTGAGCCGCTGGACGTCGCGCATCGGCGGCTCGCCAAAGTGCCGCTTGTAGTGCGGCCTTGAAGTGGGCATGGAACCCCAGGATCCCTGTGCGCCCTTCTCCGACTCCAGGAGGCCCCGTAGACGTGGGGGGTTGCTGTCGTGGTACTGGTCAGCAGTTTTTGAAAGATACTACAACGCCACCGACGATACCACCTAGTAGCAAGCTCCTTGGGGGGGCGTCAGGCCGACCGCCTGGCCTCCGGCGATCGCGTCGAACACGATCCGCTCATCGCTCCTGTTGTTGAAGAACGGCGGCGATCCGCGGCTGCGTGGGCGCGGCCGGTCGAGGCGCCCGACCGCAGGGCACGCTTGGGTGTTCGCTGGAACAGCATCGCCGCCGCAGTGGAGCGCGACTGGACTTCAACTCCTTTGTCGCACTAATCTTGCGCTCCGGGGACGAGCTAAGTCTTTTCGGCCACCACTCTTCGCTCTTTGAGGGGGAGGGGGGTGGGGGTCGTGGCACAGGCTTTCCAGCCGGTGCGCCACTGAGCCTTCACCGGAGGTTAGGGCTTGATGCGAGTCACTTGCATGCTGTTCGGCCTTATGCTTGCCTCATCGGTAGCGCACGCGCAGCAGTCGCACGTCAACCAGCATCGGCTGTGGGGCACGCTGGAAAAACTTTCCGAGTTTGGCCGCCCGCCGGCGGAGCCGGGGAAGCCCAGCGGCTTTGAAGCGGGCGTGACCCGCCTCGGCTTCTCGAATGAAGACCTCGCCGCGCGCGAATATGTGATGGGCCTGCTGCGCGACGCCGGACTCACCGTGCGCGTTGATCCCGCCGGCAGCATCTTCGCCCGCCGCGAGGGCGCCGACCCAAAGCTCCCCGCGCTGCTCTTCGGCTCGCACATTGACTCGGTGCCCAACGGCGGCAACTTCGACGGCGACGTGGGCAGCATGAGCGCCATCGAAGTGATCCGCGCCTTGAACGACACCAAGGTGCGCACGCGCCACCCGCTCGAAGTGGTCATCTGGACCAACGAAGAGGGCCACCACTTCCGCAAGAGCCTCTTCGGCTCCACCGCCGCCGCTGGCCTGATGGAGCCGGAGGTCATCCACCGCACCGACGAGGCCGGCGCCACCGTCGCCGATTGGCTCCGCCGCTACGGGCAGGATCCGGCCAGGCTGCAGGACGCGCGCATCCCCAAGGGCCGCTACGCCGCTTACCTCGAGCTGCACATCGAACAGGGCGGCATCCTCGACCAGCAAAAGATTCAAATTGGCGTCGTGGAAGGCATCATCGGTTTCCAGTGGCGGACATGCCGTGCGCGCGGCTTTGCCAACCACGCCGGTACCACGCCCATGCCCGGACGCCGCGATGCTTTCTTGGCCACCGCGCAGGCCGCGCTCGCTGTGCGTGAAGAAGTGCGCCGCGAAGGTGGTCGCGAGGTCGGCACCGTCGGCTACGTGAAGGTGGAGCCCAACGCCGGCAACGTGATTCCCGGCCTGGTGGAATTCACCGTGGAGCTGCGCGACCTCGACACCGCGGTCTACGAGCGCACCTGGGCGCGCATCGAAAAGCGTTTCGCGGAAATTGCCGCTGCGGAGGACGTCTCGATCCAATGCGAGCTCGTCGAGCACGGGCGCCCCGCGCTCACTATGCGCGCGATCCGCGACACCATCCGCGAAGCCGCGCGCGACGCCGGCTACTCCACCCTCGACCTGCCCAGCGGCGCCGGTCACGACGCGCAACAGGTGTCGCACTTCGCGCCCATCGGCATGATCTTTGTGCCCAGCCGCGGCGGCATCAGCCACTCCCCGCGCGAATACTCCGCGCCCGACGCCGTGGCCCGCGGCGCCGAAACCCTCTACCGGACGCTGCTGTTACTGGACCAGCGTCTGGATGGGAAGGAGTAGGTTTGAGGTGCGAGGTGTGAGGTGAAAGGTTGACGGTCCCGGGCGGGCAGTGTATGCAGCATCGTATGACACAGGTGCTGACTGTTCGAGTATCGCCGGATCTGCTGGCGAAAGCGGAGGCGCGGGCCGCCCAGCTCGGGCTCGACCGAGGCCAGTACGTGCGAGCGCTCATCGAGCAGGATCTCACCGCGCGGACCAAGGAGTCGCGCAAGCGCAGGTTCGCGTCCGAGGATTTCATCGGGTGCATGCCGCTGGCCCGTGGGCCCTACACCAATCGTCGGGTGCGCGCCATGGTCCGGGAGCGGCTGGCCTTGAAGCGTGAAAAAGATCGCTGATACCGGTTTGCTGGTGGCCGCGGCGGACCCGCACGATCAGCATCACCGCTGGGCTGCCGCGGCCTTGCGGACCCAAGCACCGTTTCACACCTGCGAGGCGGTCGTACTGGAAACAGCGTGGGTGCTCGGCACGCCGCTGCCCCTACTCGCGTTGCTCGCCCGCGGCGATCTCCTTCTCGATCCAGCGTTCGATTTCGGGGCCCAGATCCCGCGGCTCCTTGAGCTCTGCCGAAAATACGCCGACGGCTCGATGGATCTGGCCGACGCGTGCCTGGTGCGCATGACCGAGCTGACCGCGCGCTGCAAGATCTGGACAGTCGACCGAGCTGACTTTTCCAGGTATCGGCGCCACGGGCGGCAGATGGTCCCGTGCGAATTCCCGCCGGAGTGATGCGCCGCTCGTTTGCGACGGGCCGGTGTCCTTCGCGAGCGACTGCGCATCGTGCGGTCCGCGCGGCGAGCTCTTGGTCCAGGGTCAGCAGGCGTAGCCTGCGTTCACGGGCGAGCTCGAGATAGACCGCGTCATAGAGGGTAAGCCCGAAACGGATCGCCAGTTTCCACGCCGGCCTCCACGGCACCCAGCAGACCTCGAGCGGCCAGTCCTCCATCCCTTGCAGCAAGTTCTCTGCCTGCCGTTGGTCGAGATCGCCGCGCAGGAGTTGAGATCGGCCGGCGCTTACCACTTCGAGATGGAAGAGCTGGGGCACCAAGGCCCGCTCGACCGCGAACAGCTCGCTGGCGATCCAGAGCGGCGACTATCAATGAGAATCCATTGACTATACATAGAAGTACAATGTATAGTGCCGTTATGGACAGGCTGTGCGATGCAAGAACAGCTGCCTACCGCGGCCGATGAGCGTCGGCAAGGACCTGGTCGCCGCGTCCGCGACGCCGCTCGTGCTGGCGATCCTGGCCGAGCGGGACAGCTACGGCTACGCGATCCTGAGGCGGGTGAGCGAGCTTTCGGGCGGAGGGCTGCAGTGGACCGACGGCATGCTGTACCCGGTGCTGCATCGCCTCGAGCGGCAGGGCTATGTCGCGGCCGGCTGGCGGACTGCTGAGAGCGGGCGAAAGCGCAAGTACTACCGCATCACGCGTGAGGGGCGGGCACAGCTGGCCGAGCAGCAGCGCCAGTGGCGGGTGGTGGACCAGGCGCTGCGCGGTATTTGGAAGGCGCTCTGCTTCGAAGCGCAGCGAGCGCCGGTGCCGGCGCAAGGAGCGTGACCGATGGCAGCGGAGGGCGGCGGCGGACTGGAGCAGCGGATCGGCGAGTGGCGCGCGTACCTCCGCCGCCGGCAGGCGATCCAGCCGGCCGACGCGGTGGAGTTGGAGGACCACCTGCGCGAGCAGGTGGCGGCGCTGGTGAGCGCGGGGCTGGCCGAGGACGAGGCGTTCCTGGTCGCGGTCAAGCGGATGGGCGATCTGGATTCGCTGTCGCGCGAGTTTGCGCTCGAGTACTCGGAGCGGCTGTGGAAGCAGTTGGTCTTGGGTGCGGGCGCCGCGGGTGAGCCGGCCCCGGCTCGGACCGAGGCGCTGCTGGTGGTCGCTCTGGCGCTGGCCGCGGCGCTGGCGGTGAAGGTGCCCGAGCTGTTCGGGCGCGCGATGCACGGCGGCGCTGAGGGGTTCTACGCGCGCAACCTGAGCCTGTTCGTATTCCCGCTGCTCACCGGCTACTTCGTCTGGAAGCGCCGGCTCGAAGCGAGCGGCTGGCG
Organism: Acidobacteriota bacterium; assembly: GCA_036398155.1. Classification (GTDB taxonomy): domain Bacteria; phylum Acidobacteriota; class DASWHO01; order DASWHO01; family DASWHO01; genus DASWHO01. The sequence goes on along the minus strand of DASWHO010000501.1, from coordinate 7,457 downwards.
CTGGCTGGCTTTGCCGTTCGCCGCCGCGCTGGTCTTCGCAAATGTGTTTCCGTTTGTGCCGCGGGGACATACCGAGGCGCTGACCGCGATCCATTTGCCGATCGCACTTTGGCTGGCGGTCGGCGTCGCGTATGCCGGCGGCCGCTGGCACGAGCGCGGCCGGCGCATGGACTTCGTGCGCTTCTCCGGCGAGCTGTTCATCTACTACGTGCTGATCGCCTTCGGCGGCGGTGTGCTCACGATGTTCACCGCGATCATGTTCGATGCGATCGACATCGAGGTCGAGTGGCTGATCCAGGGCTGGCTGCTGCCGTGCGGCGCGCTGGGCGCGGTCCTGATCGGCTCCTGGTTGGTCGAGGCCAAGCAGAGCGTGATCGAGAATATGGCGCCCGTGCTCACGCGCCTGTTCACGCCGCTGTTCACCGCCGTGCTGCTGGCCTTCCTGGGCACCATGCTGTGGACCGGCAGCGGCATCGACCTCGAGCGCAACATGCTGATCGGGTTCGATCTGCTGCTGGTGGTGGTCCTCGGGCTGCTGCTGTACGCGGTGTCGGCGCGGGACCCGCAGGCTCCGCCCGGCGCCTTCGATGTGCTGCAGCTGTTGCTGGTGGTGAGCGCCCTGGCCGTCGATGCGTTCGCGCTGGCGGCGATCGCGTCGCGCATCTCCGCCTTCGGCTTCACCCCCAACCGGGTGGCCGCGCTGGGCGAGAACGTCATCCTGCTGGTCAACCTGGCCTGGTCGGCGTGGCTTTACGCCCGCTTCCTGCGCGGGCGCGGCTCGTTCGCCGCGCTCGAGCGCTGGCAGACCACCTACCTGCCGGTGTACTCGGTGTGGGCCGGTTTCGTGGTGGTCGCGTTCCCGCCGCTGTTCGACTACATCTGAGGGGAAAACGGCTGATAGCCTCCGAGGGTCGCGATCAACGTTCCCTATCGCAGGTCTTGATTCGCCTCGTGCGGGAGGACCAGGCGTGCCCACGTGCGGCAAAGCCGACCAGGCTGGCCCTGCCCGTCCTCAATCCCCCAGAGGGTCCGTTGGTCTCGGCCTCGGCAAAAAGCTCTCCGGTCGACGAGTGGGAGCCCCCGGCGCAACTGGGAGCGTTTTAGGTCGGCGCGTGGCTTGACGAAGTAGTACCTCTGAAGTAATACTTCCGCCGTGAAGACCAGCACGATGACGGTGAAAGGACAGGTGACGGTGCCGAAGGAGTTTCGGGACGCGCTCGGGCTGAAGCCGGGAGACGAGGTCGGGTTTGTTGCGGAGCAGGACGGCATCAAGGTGGTCAAAGCCAAGCGGCGCAAGAAGGGCGAAGAGGTGGTCGAGCGGCTGCGCCGTGTGCCCTGGAATCCGAGGCTCACAACCGACCGGCTCATGAAGCTCACCCGCGCGCGCTGATTCTCGCTCCCCCTCGCACTGCCGATTCCCGATGATTCTCGTCGACACCAACGTCTTCGTCGATCTCTGGACCGCCGACCCGAAATGGGGTGAGTGGTCGGCCACGGCGCTCGCGCGAGCGGCCGATTCCGCCGCGATTGGGGTCAACCCGATCATTTACGCGGAGCTCTGCCTGGGATTCGAGCGGGAGAGCGACCTTGAGGGCGCGCTCGCCGGCGCCGGGGTGCGCCGCTGGCCGCTACCCTACGCCGCCGCCTGGTCCGCGGCGCTGGCCTTCACCGCCTACCGCAAGCGCGGCGGCTCTCGAACCGTGCCGCTCCCGGATTTCTTCATCGGCGCTCATGCCCTGGTTGAAGGGCTGACGCTGCTGACCCGCGACGCCCGCAGCTACCGCACGTACTTCCCCAAGCTTCGACTGATTGCGCCCCCGTAGCCGGTCGGCTCAAACCAGGGGGAAAACGGCTGGAGCGGGCCTTGTGGCCGCCGGTGAGGCGTGAATCCTTGCTGATGCTGCGCCGCTCGCGGCCCTGGCGCGCCGCTGGCCCAGCCAGCTGCGCTATTGGGGCTGAAGATCTTGTATCAAGGCAGGCTTAGTCGAGCAACGAAAGCGGCAGGCGTGCAGACGTGCACGTCATGGTATCCGCGTCGCGGCTTGAAGTGCTTGATGTTTCCGGTAATCAGCGTATCAGCGTGTCCACCGGCCGCAACCTCCAGGAAGGGCAGGTCGGCTGCATCCGGGAGAACGACGGTGAGGCGGCGGGCAACGGTTGGTTCTCCGGCGACTTCAATGAAATCCAGAAGCGCGTCAATGTCGGCACGGCGGAATCCAAATGCCGGTCGCATGAGAACCGCCCGGTACTCGCTCATGATGCGATCGTCGAGCAGCACGGTAAAGGCTCCCGCCAGCGCCGCGTCCACGATACGGCCAGGAGGGCCGTGTGGGTTGATCACGCCGGAAACCAGCACGTTTGCGTCCACCACGACCCTCATGTGGTTTTGCGTCTTGACCGAACCGAACGAATCTCCGCGTTGATCGCCGCGGGCGAGAGTCGGTCGAGCCCTCGCCGTGCCGCCTGGCGTCGCATCCTCGAGAGTGCTCGCTGGGCCTTCACCTGTCTAATCGCTTGCACTGTCTCCTCGAACTGATCGTCTTCGACCCCGACCAGGATGGCGATTGGCTTGCCGTTCGCGGTCAGCACCAGGTCGTGCTTTTGCGCCAGCTCACGGACATAGCTGGGTCGATTCCGCAGTTCCCGTGTACTCAAAAACTTCACGATGCCGAATGGAACCGGCTATAGACTTTCTACGTCTTTGGCTATAGACTGTCTATAGCCGATGACCTTGCACTCGACACGACCCGACGCCCGCACCGATCTGCTGCACGGCACCCTCGACATGCTGATCCTGCGGACCCTGCAGTGGGGACCGCAGCACGGCTACGCGATCGGGCAGACCATCCGCGCCCAGTCGGCGGACGTGCTGCAGGTGGAGGCCGGCTCGCTTTATCCCGCCCTGCAGCGGCTGGCCAGGAAAGGCTGGGTGACCGCGAAATGGGGCCAGACCGAAGCCAACCAGCGCGCCAAGTTCTATCGGCTGACGGCCGAGGGCAAGCGGCAGCTGCTGCGCGAGCAATCGCGCTGGACCGAACTGGTGAACGCGATCGGCCGGGTGATGAAACCGGCGGCGGCGCCTGGAACCGAGGGATAGCGGATGTCGATCTGGTCCTGGCTCAAGCGGCGGCGTCTGGATCTTGATGAAAAGGACTTCCAGGACGAGATCCGCGCCCACCTGACGCTCGCCGCCGACGAGCGGATGGCCGACGGCGCCGATCCGCGGAGCGCGCAGCTCGCAGCGCTGAAAGAGTTCGGCAACGTCCTGCTGACGACCGAAGCTGCGCGCCGGGTCTGGATCCCGCGCTGGCTCGAAGCCTTGCGCGATCAGGTGAGCGATGTCCGCTACGCGATCCGCACGTTGGCGAAGAATCCGGTCTTCTCGCTCACTGTGATCGGCGTCCTCACGCTCGGCATCGGCCTGAACGCCGCGGTGTTCACGATGCTTAAGAGCATCGCGCTCAGCCCGATCGCAGGGGTGGACGGATCGGCCCGACTCGCGGTCCTGTTCGGCGAAACGAGCACCGGACGTCAGGTCCGGGTGTCCTATCCCGACTACCAGTACATTCGCGATCACGCTAGCGCCTTCTCGGGGCTTTTCGGCACTGCGCTGGTGAAAGCGAACCTGGGCAGAGGCCGAGGCGCCCGCCAGATATGGGGCGAAGTGGTCACCGGGAACTACTTTCAGGTTCTCGGCGTTCGCGCCGAGCGCGGCCGCACGCTCCTGCCGTCGGACGAGATCGCGCCCGGCCGCCATCCGGCCGTGGTGCTCAGCGATGGTCTGTGGCGACGCGACTTCGGCGCCGATCCGGACATCGTCGGCAAAACCGTCGAGATCAACCATGTCCCGTTGACGGTCGTCGGCGTGGCCGATCCGGCGTTCCACGGCACCACCGTGGTCTACGACGTCGAAGTGTTCATTCCGGTGATGATGGCGCCGCAGCTCGGCTTCATGTTCGGAAGCCAGCAGACCACACCGTCCGGCATCCTCTCCGATCGCCGCGCCGCCCTCTTTTATCCGCAGGGCCATCTGCGGCCGGGCACGACGCTCGCGAGCGCCGCCGCCGAGACCGACGCGCTCTGGGCCATGCTTTCGCGCGATCGGCCGCTCACAGATGCCGCGCAGCGGCTCAGAGCCGTGCCGTTCTCGCAAACACCGAACGGGGCCCCGACGTTCCTCCTGCCGACGCTGGGCGTGCTGAGCGCGATGGGTCTGCTGGTCCTGCTGATCGCGTGCGCGAACATCGCGGGGCTGGTCCTGGTGCGCGGGGTATCGCGGCGCGGCGAAATCGCCGTGCGCCAGGCGCTCGGCGCGACCCGCGCCCGGATCGTCGGTCTCCTGATCGTCGAAAACCTGGTCCTCGCGGTGCCCGGCGCCCTCCTCGGAGTCCTGCTCGCGCGGCGCGGGATTCCGCTGCTGGCCGGCTACGCCGAGCAGCTCGCGGCCCCGGAGCGGGTCTTCTTCAATATCGAAGTCGACAGCCTGGTGATCGGCTTCGCGGCGCTGGTCGCCTGCCTATGCGCGCTCGTGTTCGGATTGGTCCCGGCGCTTCGAAGCTCGCGGGTCGATCTGGTGTCGGTCATCAACCAAGACGCGTCGCCGCGCGGAGCGGCTCGAGGGCGGCTGCGCGCGGGCCTGGTGGTCGCGCAGGTGGCGGTCTCGCTCCTGCTCCTGGTCGGCGCCGGACTGGCGACGCGGAGCGTCGAGGCGGCGCGGAGCGCGAACCCCGGCTTCGACGCGAGCCAGGTGACGGCGATTATGGTGGACGTCGAACAGAACGCCTACGACGAGTCGCGCGGCCGCGTGTTCTATCGCAAGCTGTTGGACGCCGCGCGCGCCGATCCCGGCATCGAATCTGCCACCCTCGCGGAGAACATTCCGCTGGGATTTCTCGATACGCGCGCGCAGCGGGTGGCGATCGAGGGCTACGAACCGGGTCGAGGCGAAGATCTGGCGTTCATGTCGAACAGCGTCGGTTCGGACTACTTCCGCACCCTGCGGATCAGCCTGGTGGCCGGTCGAGCGTTCGAAGACCGGGACGACGAGACGGCTGCACCGGTGGCGGTCGTCAACCAGACGCTGGCGCAACGATTCTGGGGCGGCCCGGCGAGCGCGGTTGGCAAGCGCCTCCGGGTCGGCGAAGGTGACTGGCGGACCGTGATCGGCGTGGTCGCGGACGTGAAATACTCGAGGATCAACGAAGCACCGCGCCCGTACCTCTATCTGCCCTTTCTGCAGTCGTACCGCTCGGGCATGGTCCTGCACACCCGGGGCGCCGGGCCGGTCAACAGTCTGGTCGACCGCGCGCGCGCGCAGGTCGCGGCGCTCGACGCCGATCTGCCAATCCTTAAGGCGACGCCGATGAGCCAAATGAGGCGCGGATCGCTGATCATCTTCAACCTGACGGAGACCATGCTGTTCATCTTCGGCCTGGCCGGCATGGCGCTGGCCGCAATGGGCACCTACGGGTTGGTGTCGTACACGGTCAAACAGAGCACGCGCGAGATCGGTATCCGCATGGCGCTCGGCGCGTCAGGCCAGTCGGTCGTTCGCGTGTTCCTCGCGCGCGGCCTGCGGCTCGGCGTGGTCGGCGCCGCGCTCGGTCTGGCCGCGACCCTCGGCGCCAGCCGGCTGCTCGGCAGCGTGCTGTTCGGCGTCAGCGCGACCGACCCCGGCTCCTTCGTGCGTGCCCTGGTCCTGGTCCTCGGCGGCGTGATCGTCGCGACCCTCGTTCCAGCCTGGCGCGCGGCCCGCACCAATCCGCTCAGCGCCCTGCGGCATCCCTAGTTTCGGGTGCCGTGGGCAAGCTTGCTTTGCCCACGGACGACGTTTGGATCCGGAACGAGTTTTCTCGGCCTTCATGGGGCATCCGTGGGCAGAGCAGAACTTGCCCACGGCACCCGTGAGTGCAGGCCAAAGTAATCGGCCAAACCGAGCCAACTACCGGATTCTGGAACTTCTTGACCCACCGGGTCGTACGGAATATTCTTCGGACATGTCGCTAAGCGAGAGAATAATCGACGACATTGATGAGCAGATCCTGGCGATTCTTCAGGAGAATGCCAGGATCGCCAACGCCGAGATCGCGCGCCGGGTCGGGCTGGCGGCCTCGGCGGTCTTCGACCGCGTCCGCAAGCTCGAGGAGCGCGGAATCATCGAAGGGTACGCCGCGCGCATCAATCCCAAGGCGCTGGGCTTGGGGTTGCTGGCCTTCGTGTTCGTGCGCTCCGAGGATCGGGTCGGCGGCGCCAAGACCGCCGAGTGGCTGGCCCGGATTGCCGAAGTCCAAGAAGTGCACCACATCGCCGGCGAGGATTGTTTCTTGGTCAAGGTCCGCGTACCCGACACCGAAGCGCTCGGGCGGCTGCTGCGGGAGCGGCTCGGCGCGTTCGAGCACGTGCGCTCGACCCGGACCACGATCGTGCTCGAGACGGTCAAGGAGAGCGCCGGGCTGCCGATCGGCGCCGCGCTCACGGAGCAGCCATGAGCACGGCCTCCGATCAGGCCAAGCTGATCGCCGCGTTCGCGGCCGTCTATGTCATCTGGGGCTCGACCTATCTCGCGATCCGCTATGCGATCGAGACCTTGCCGCCGCTTTTGATGGCCGGCGTGCGCTTCACGATCGCGGGCGCGATCCTGTACGCCTGGGTGCGGCTGCGCGGCGGCGAGCGCCCGCGGCCGGCGCACTGGGGGGCGGCGATCCTGATCGGAGGGCTGATGCTGTTCGGCGGCAACGGCGCGGTGACCTGGGCCACCCAGCGGATCCCGTCCGGCATGGCCGCCCTGCTGGTCGCCACCGTGCCGCTGTGGATCGTGGTGCTCGACGCCCTGCGCGGCGGCGCGCGGATCAGTCTTCAGGTGCTGGCCGGCGTGCTGCTCGGGCTCGTTGGGCTGGCGATTCTGATCGGACCGGGGCAGCTGCTCGGCGGCGAGCGGGCCGATCTGCTCGGCGCCGCGGTTCTGCTGGTCGGCGCGCTGTCGTGGGCGCTGGGCTCGCTGTGCGCGCGCGGCGCCAAGCTGCCGAGCTCGCGGCTGCTCGCGACCGCGATGCAGATGCTGGGCGGCGGCGCGCTGCTGGCGCTGGGCGGCGTGCTCTCCGGCGAGCTGGGGCGCGTCGACCTTGCGAGCGTCTCGCTGCGCTCGCTGCTTTCGGTCCTGTATCTGATCGGATTCGGCTCGTTGATCGGCTTCAGCGCCTACATCTACCTGCTCCGGTCGACCACTTCGGCGCGCGCAACCACCTACGCTTACGTCAACCCGGTGGTCGCGGTCCTGCTCGGATGGTCGATCGGCGGCGAGCCGCTGTCGGCCCGGATCCTGGTGGCGGCGGCGGTCATCCTCACCGGCGTGGTCCTGATCCTGAGCCACCCGGGCCCCGCGCCTCGATCCGCCGAGGTCGCGAACGGTGCGCCTCGCCGCGAGCTGGTTTCGATCGCCACCGCCCCGCGAAGGGAGT
>DASWHO010000500.1:0-4356 GCA_036398155.1 Acidobacteriota bacterium | reverse complement strand
GGCCGGTTTGAAACCCCGCTTACAGAATCCGATTGCGGGCCGCTGGGGCGGATTCCTATCCTGCAGCCATCGCGATGGGGGACGCTCGCAGCGGTAGGAGCGCTGCATGGGGTCCGTTGGCGCTCGCCCTGCTGCTGGCGGCCGGCGCCGGCTCGCTCGGGGCGGACGCGATCGAGCGTTGCGGCACGCTCGATCTCGGGCCGCTCGAGCTGCCCCGGGCGCCGCGAGCTGACGGCGCGGACATGGATCAGGCGGCGCCGGCGGAAACCTGCCTGATTCCGCTGGCGTTCCACAATCTCTACATCCTTCAGGACGGCGTTTCCGAGGGTCTGATCAGCGCGGAACAGATCGAGACCCAAATCGAAGTGCTCAATCGAGCCTTCGCCAAGGCCGGTTACTCGTTCGAGTTGCACAGCGTCGAGGCGGTGCACAACGAGGCTTGGGCCCGCATGCGGCTGCGCTCGCCGGAAGAGTGGCAAGCCAAGCGTGCGCTCGGGATTCGGCCCAAGAAGGTGCTCAACATCTACACCTTCGTTTCGCCCAACGAGCTGGGTTGGTCGAGCTTTCCTTGGAGCGCCGGGGAGAACAGCAAGCGCCACGGGATCGTGATCGAGTACGGCACTCTACCGGGCGGCCACCAGGAGGGATCGAACGAGGGCGACATCCTGGTCCATGAAGTGGGTCACTACTTGGGCCTCTACCACACTTTCGAGGGCGGTTGCGAAGGCGACGGTGATTACTGCGCCGATACCCCGGCCGAGGCCGAGCCGGCGCTCGGCTGCCCGCTGGGCCGCGATACCTGTCCGGCGCCCGGCCAAGATCCGGTCACCAACTACATGGACTTCAGCGACGACTTCTGCATCCGGCGCTTTTCTCCCGACCAGCGGGCCCGCATGCAGTGGGCGGTGCGGACCTACCGACCCAGCCTTTGTCCGTGACGCCGTCCGGTCGCATCATGGCGCGATGGTCCGGCATGCTGGCGGCAGCGCTCGCTCTGCTGATCGCCGCCGGGTCGCACCGCTCACCCGATCCGCCGCTCTTGGCGTCGGCGCGCGCCGATCGTGGTATCGCGCCGCCGGAGGAGTGGATGGTCCAGCAGCGACTTTCCGGCTCGGCTCCGACCCGCGGCATGCTCGCGCGCGCCGCGGCGCAAGCCGACCGGCTCGAGTCGGAGGCCGCGGCGGCGCCAGCGACCGCGGCTAAGCCGAAATGGGAATTCGTCGGCCCGGTGAACGTCGGCGGGCGGATCCTCGACATCGCGGTCGATCCGACGGCCAGCGATACGCTTCTGATTGGGGCCGCCAGCGGCGGAGTGTGGAAGAGCACCGACGCGGGCGCGACCTTCGCCGCGAGCTGGCCGGCGCTCCGAACCCAGGCGGTGGGCGCTCTGGCGATCGACTCCAGCGGCCGGATCTTCGCCGGCACCGGTGAATCGGGACCCGGCGGAGGCAGCCTGACTTACGGCGGCGACGGCGTGTGGCGGTCCACCAACGGCGGCAGGAAGTGGAAACCGACCGGGTTGAAGGATACCGAGCGGATCAGCCGGATCGCGATCGATCCCACCGACGACGACCGGATTTGGGTGGCGGCCAGCGGTCCGCTCTACACCCCGGGTGGGGCCCGCGGGGTCTTCCGCTCGACCGACGGCGGCGGACACTGGGATCTGGCGCTGGCCGGCGCCAATGCGACCACCGGTGCGGGCGAGGTGCTGATAGACCCGCGCAACCCGCGCCGAGTCTTCGCGGTGATGTGGGATCATCTGCGCCAGCCGTCGCTGCGTCGCTTCGGCGGCCCGGGTTCGGGGATCTACCGCTCGGAGGACGGCGGCGCGAGCTGGCAGCGCCTGAGCGGCGGGCTGCCGGGCTCGAACGCCGAGGTCGGCCGGATCGGCCTGGGGCTGGCCCCGTCGGACCCGAACCGGCTCTACGCGCTCACCATCGACGCCGAGGGCTCCTTCACCGGTTTCTACGCCTCGCAGGACGGCGGCGATGCCTGGGTCCGGCGTCCCGATCAACGGATGCTGGCCGATTCGCAAGCTTACTTCGGCTGGTGGTTCGGGCGGGTGTGGGTCGACCCTGAGGATGCCCAGCACGTGTTCGTCGCCGGCGTTTTTCTGCTGGAGTCCTTCGATGGCGGCGCCACCTGGAGCCAGCAGACCTCGGTCCATGTCGACCAGCACGCGATGGTCTGGGACCAGCGGCTGCCCGGCCGGGTCTATCTGGGCAACGACGGCGGCGTCTATCGGTCGGATTCGAACGGCGGCGGCGAATGGACCCGCAGCGCGGTCATGCCGTTCACTCAGTTCTACAGCCTCGACGTCAGCGAGCAGGATGCGGGTCGGGTGGTGGCCGGCGCTCAGGACAACGGCTGCAACGTGGGCGGATCCGATCCAAGTGGGTGGATCCGCTACGCGGTCTGCGGCGACGGGCTCGAGACCCTGATCAGCTTCGAGAATCCCGACCTGCTGTACGGCTGTTCGCAGTTCGGCTATTGCTCGCGGGTCGAAGGCGGCGGCCTGGGCGAGAGCATCACCGAGGACGTGCACTCGACCCGTTTCAACTGGTGGAGCCCGCTGGTGTTCGACCCCAACGACGCCGGCATCCTGTACTTCGCTGGCAACCGGATCGATCGCTCGACCGACGGCGGCCGCAGTTGGACCCGAATCAGCGGCGACCTCACCGGCGGCGACCCGCATCCCGAGGATCGGTACCCGTTCGGCACGATCACGACCGTGGCGCCGGCCCGCAGCGCGGATAGCGTGCTGTACGCCGGCACCGACGACGGCAGGATTTGGTCGACCCGCGACCTGGGCGCGCATTGGTCCCGCGCGACCGATCCGCCGCTGCCCGACCGGTGGGTCACCCGCGTGGCGGTGGATTCGGAGGACGCCGAAATCGCCTACGCCACCTTCTCGGGCTTTCGCCAAGGCGAGCCGACCCCTTACCTGTCGCGGACCACCGATGGCGGCGCGAGCTGGGTCGATATCACCGGCAACCTGCCGCGGGCGCCGCTGAACGGGATCACGGTCCGCGGCGCGACCCTCATCGTCGGCGGGGATCTGGGCGTGTACAGCAGCGCCAACCGCGGCGCGAGCTGGGCCGTGGTCGGCAAGGGCCTGCCGCGGGCGCCGGTGATGGATCTGAGGGTCCACGACGCCAGCGGCCTGCTGTTCGCCGCCACCTATGGCCGCGGGGTCTGGAAAGTCCGGCTGGCTCCCCTGCAGTAATTCAGCCGCGGCGCTCCTGAGTGAAAGGCGGGGCTCGACCTCGCGCCGGTGCGGACAAAAACGGGCGGGGACAAGCCCCGCCCCTACATTGGGCCGCCATGCGGGTTGTGGCATGGGCGATCGGTTGCGAATGTCTCGTCCTATGTAGGGGCGGGGCTCGACCCCGCCCGGACGGCGCCGGCACCGGTCAGAGAGTAAGCAAGGTTTGTGCGGGCCGGCCCGGGCCCGTTAGTCTGGTGGCGAGCTCGACTCCAGACGGATGTCGGATCGCGAGCAGCTGGAAGAGCAGGTATTGATCCAGTCCTTCGCGCGTTTGCAGGCGCGCGCGCTGGGTCTGAGCCTGGGATTGGCCGGCGGCCTGCTGCTGTTTGCCGCCACGGCGGTGCTGCTGATTCGGGCCGGGCTGGCCGATCAGCCGGTTCAAACGGTGGGCCCTCATCTGCGACTGCTGGGTAGCTTCTTGCCCGGCTACCAGGTGACTTGGAGCGGCGCCGGTATCGGGATGCTCTACGGCTTCGGGCTCGGCTTTGTGCTCGGGCTCACGATGGCGGCGCTGCTCAATCTGAGTCACTTTCTCTACCTATGGATCCTGCGCCGCAGGATCCGGCGTGCGGTGATCCTCGATGGGCTCTAGTCGGTTCAACCTGCCGCGCCGCCTCGCGCGGCTGAACGCGCTCTGGTTCGGTCTGGTGTTCGGCGCGGTCTGCGGCGCCGCGCTGTGGCTCGCCAGCATCTGGGCCTTTTTCAGCGACGCTCCGCAGCCGCGCCGAGCGCTTTTGCTGCTCAGCCAGTACTTCCCCGCCTATGCTCCGACACCGGCGGGATCTCTGGTCGGATTCGCCTGGGCGTTCGCGACCGCCTTTTTGCTCGCGCTGCCCACCGCGTGGCTGTATTACCGCGGCGTGCTGCGTCAGATATCCGGCGGCGGCGAGTCGGTCGGATCCCGGGCCCTGACAACCGCCACGGCGCGAATCCACCTGCCATCCTTTGCGCTCGCCTTCGGCTTGATGAGCGGCTTCGGGCTTTGGCTCGCCACCGTCTGGCTGGTGATTCAACACCGGCCGGGAGCGCCGCTGGGACCTCGGCTGGCGCTGCTGAATCAGTACCTGCCCGGCTATCGCGTTTCGCTG
>DASWHO010000499.1:0-2350 GCA_036398155.1 Acidobacteriota bacterium | reverse complement strand
GATCCGGTGCGCCATCGCGATGCTAGTTTAGCCGCAGCCGGGCGGCTCGGCACGCATGGGCTCGGAGGCCGCTCGATTCGGTGGCCGAGCTCGGATAGCATGATGGCGTTGCATGATCACCGCCGTGGTTCTGGCTGCGGGCGAATCGACCCGCTTCGAGGGCTATCCGAAAGCGCTGCTCGAGCTCGGAGGATTGAGCCTGCTGGCGCGGGTGTGCCGGAGCTTGAAGGCGGGCGGGGTCGAGAAGGTCCGAGTGGTGGTCGGGCACCGTGCGGCCGAGGTGGCGCCGGCGGCCCGGGCTTTGGGCTGCGAAGTGATCGAACATCGCGAGTATCGCCGCGGTATGCTCTCTTCGGTCCGAGCCGGCACCGGCAGGTTGCCTGAGGAAATCACGGCCTTGGTCTTGGCTCCGGTCGACCATCCGCTGTTCGGCTCGGAGACGGTCGCGCTTCTGCTGCGGCGTTTCCACGCCCGCGGACACGGGATCGTCTTGCCCCGCTGCGGCGGCCGGCGCGGGCACCCGGTATTGTTCGGCGCCGAGCTGATCGAGGAGCTGCGCGCGGCGCCGGATTCGGTGGGCGCGCGGGCGGTGGTTTGGGCCGATCCGGGCCGCGTCGAGGAGGTCGAAGTAGCCGATCCGGGTGTGCTGATCGAGCTCGACGACCCGCAGGGCCTGGAAGCGGCCCGCGCCTGGCTCGAAGGCCGATCGAAAGCGAATCCATGACCCAGATTCTGCACGTCGACATGGATGCCTTCTTCGCCGCGATCGAGCAGCGCGACAACCCGGCGCTGCGCGGCCGTCCGGTGGTGGTCGGGGCCGACCCGCAGGGCGGGCGCGGCCGCGGCGTGGTCGCGACCTGTTCCTACGAGGCGCGCCGGTTCGGGATTCACTCCGCGATGCCGATCTCGACCGCGTATCGGCTCTGTCCGACTGCGCATTATGTGGCGCCGCGCGGCCTGGCCTACGCGCGCAGCTCGCGGGCGATCTTCGCGATTCTGCGATCGTTCACCGACCGGGTCGAGCCGCTTTCGATCGACGAGGCGTTTCTCGACGTTTCGGGCTGCGAGCGTCTGTTCGGGCCGCCCGCGGAGCTGGCGCGCCGGATCAAGGCGCGCATTCTGGCCGAGGAGCAGCTCACCTGCTCGATCGGACTTGCGACCAACAAGTTCCTGGCCAAGGTCGCGAGCGATCTGTTCAAACCCGACGGCCTGCTGGTGGTGGAGCCAGGGCGCGAGGCCGAGTTTCTCAATCCGCTGCCGGTCACCCGTCTCTGGGGGGTGGGTCCGAAGACCGCGGCCCGGCTCGAGCGGCTCGGGCTGCGGACCATCGGCTCGGTGGCGGCGCTGCCGCTGGAGCGCTTGGAGCGGCTGTTCGGCGAGCACGGAGCGCACCTGGCGCTGCTGGCGCGCGGCATCGACGAGCGCCGGGTCAGTCCGGGCGGCGCGCCCAAGAGTCAGGGCCGCGAACATACGTTCGAACGCGATACCGACGATCGAGCGCTGCTGGAGCGAACCCTGCTGGAGCTGACCGAGGAGGTCGCGGTCAAGCTCCGTCAAGAGGGGCTCAGCGGCCGCACCGCGGTGCTCAAGATCCGCTTCGCTCCGTTCGAAACCCATACCCGCCGGCGGGTGCTGCCGCGGCCCAGCGACACCACCGAGGCCATCTACCCAACCGCGCGCGAGCTGTTCGCGGCCGCGCTGCGGCCCGGCCGCAAGGTGCGCCTGATCGGCGTCAGCGTCACTCAGTTCACGCCGACCGCGCAGCTCGATCTGTTCGCCGCTCAGTCGATCAAGCAGCGCCGCGTGGCCCAGGCCTGCGATGCGATCACCGAGCGTTTCGGCTCGGCCGCGCTGCGCCGGGCGGCGTTGCTCCAGCCCCCCAAACGTTCGAAACTATGAGCGGGGGCCGGCCTGCACCCGATCCATTCTGCCGGCCAAGGAGGGTTTCCGTGAGATTCCAATCGCTGCTGCTGGCCGTTGCCTTGACCGGCGCCGCCCAGGCCGCCGAGCAAGTCATCATCGACACCGATCCCGGCACCGACGACGCCATGGCGATCTTGCTGGCGCTGAACTCGCCGGAGCTGGAGGTGCGCGCGCTCACGGTGGTCCACGGCAACGTCCCGCTGCGGCAGGGGATCCAAAACGCGCTCAAGCTGGCCGCGCTGGCCGGTCGCTGCGATCTACCGGTCGCCGCAGGGGCTTCGCGGCCGCTGGTGGGAGAGAACCGGACCGCCGAGTCGGTCCACGGCGAGAACGGCCTTGGCAACGTCGAGTTGGACGTGCGGCCGTGTCCCATCGATCCCCGGTTCGGGCCGGATCGGATCATCGAAATGGTGCATAACCAGCCCGG
>DASWHO010000498.1:0-20091 GCA_036398155.1 Acidobacteriota bacterium | reverse complement strand
GCAGAGTTCGACCGGTCGGCTCACTCGATGCGAGATTCGCCCGTCACGCCGAGCCCGGCGTTTGAGCCGCTTGCCAGCCGGGCCGGTTCGGATCGATCCTAGCGCGGGCCATGAGCGCAGCGCGCCAGTACCGAGCCGACGTGGTGGTGATCGGCGGCGGCCTCGCGGGCATGGTCACCGCGCTCGAGCTGCTCGACGCCGGCAGGAGCGTGGTGCTGCTGGATCGCGCCGCCGAGGAGCGCTTCGGCGGGCTTGCGAGCTGGTCGTTCGGCGGGATTTTCTTCGTCGCCTCCCCCGAGCAGCGCAAGAGCGGCGTCACGGATTCGGTCGACTTGGCCTGGGAGGACTGGGTGCGCTACGGCGAGCTCGCGCCGAGCGATCCTTGGCCCTACCGCTGGGCCGAGGCCTACGTGAACCGCTGCACCGAAGAGGTGCGCGGCTGGCTCCACCGCCTCGGAGTGCGCTTTCTCCCGGTGGTCAACTGGACCGAGCGCGGCTACTCCGTCGCCGGCAACTCCGTGCCCCGCTTCCACATCGCTTGGGGCTGCGGCACCGGTGTGGTCGGGCCGATCCAGGCGCGGCTCGAAGCGCACCGGCGGGCCGGCCGGCTCACACTCGGCTTCCAGCATGCGGTGGAAGCGTTCGATCGAAGCGCGGGCCGAGTAACGGGTTGTCATGGCAGCGCCGGCGGCAATCCGATCAGTGCCCGCGGCGAAGCGGTGGTGATCGCGTGTGGCGGAATCGCCGGCAATCTCGATAAGGTGCGGGCGCTGTGGCCGTGGGGCGAGCCGCCCGAGCTGCTGCTCAACGGCTCGATGCCCGAGGCCGACGGCCGCCTGCTCGAGGTCGCCGCCGGTTTGGGGGCGCAAGTCACCCATCTCGAGACGATGTGGAACTATGCCGCCGGCGTGCGGCACTGGAAGCCGCTGTTTCCCGACCACGGCCTGAGCCTGGTGCCCGGCAAGTCGGCGCTGTGGGTCAACTATCAGGGACGCCGCTTCAGCGATCCGCCGCTGATGGGATCGTACGACACCCGGCTTTTGGTCGAGCGCATCTGCCGCGCGCCCAAGAAGGTCTCTTGGCAGATCTTGAATCGGCGTATCGCCGATCGCGAGTTCGCGGTCTCGGGCGCGGAGTTCAATGCGGCGATTCGGGACCGCCGGCGCGCCCGATTCCTGTGGCAGCTTTTGCGCGGAAACGGCCGGCAGGTCCGGGAGTTCATCGAGCACTGTCCGGATTTCGTGACCGCGGGAAGCGCCACCGAGCTGGCCGCGAAGATGAATGCCTTGAGCGGCACAGACGACGTGGACCCCGAATTGCTGGCGTGCGAGATCGCCGATTTCGATCTCAAGATGGCCGGTGGCGACGGACCCGAGGCCGACGACCAGCTGCGCCGCATCGCCGAGGTGCGGCGCTGGAAAGGGGATCGGCTGCGCACCTGCCGGCGCGCGCGGATCCTGGATCCCGCCGCGCGGCCGCTGATCGCGATTCGCACCCAGATTCTCACCCGCAAGAGCCTGGGTGGACTCCAGGTCGATCTGCAGGCCCGAGTGCTCGATCAGCAGGGCGAGCCGCTGCCGGGCCTGTATGCGGTCGGGGAGGCGTGCGGCTTCGGCGGCGGCGGGATGCACGGCAAGCGCTCGCTTGAGGGGACTTTCCTCGGCGGCTGCGTCTTTACGGGCCGGGTCGCGTCGCGCGCCATCCTCACCGGCAAGGGCATCGCTTGAGGCCGTCCTGCCCTTCGTAATGAGAATCTGCTGATGGTAACGGGTGGCATGGGCACGCGTAGCGCGCCCATGGACGAGGGTGTCAACCGGGCTAAGGTTCCATACCCTTGGAAGGCAAGGCCCGCGCATTAGAATATGGCGATGAAAAGAAACGGCGCCTGGCTGGCGGTGCGCGCGCTCGAAGAGGTGGGGGTGCGCTTCACCTTCGGGATTCCCGGGGTGCACAACACCGAGCTTTACGACGCGCTGGCTTTGAGCGAGCGGATCACGCCGGTGCTGGTGACCCACGAGCAGGGCGCGAGCTTCATGGCCGAAGCCTTCAGCCGAGTCAGCGATGGGAGCATCGGCTGCCTGGTGATCGTCCCTGCGGCCGGGCTGACCCATGCGATGAGCGGGATCGGCGAGGCCTATCTCGACGGGGTGCCGCTGCTGGTGATTTCGGGCGGTATCCGCCGCGACAGCGGCAGGCATTACCAGCTCCATCAGCTCGATCAGCAGCAGCTGGTGAGCGCCATCACCAAGGCCGCCTTTCTGGTCGAGCGGCACGAGGACGTGGTGCCGACTATTTACCGCGCCTACGAGATTGCCACCTCCGGCTTGCCCGGTCCGGTGCTGGTCGAGATCGCCGGCGAGGTGCAGATGTTCTCGACCGAGGTGGCGGAGGTTCCGAAATACGAGCGCAGGTATGTGCCGCCGGCGCCGGATCCGGCGCTGGTGGACCGCGCCGCCGCGCTGCTGCGCGCCTCCCGGCACCCAGGCATTTATCTCGGCTGGGGGGCGCGGGAAGCGACCGCGTTCAGCGTCGAGGTGGCGGAGCTTTTGGGCGCGCCGGTTTCGACCACCATGCAAGGCCTCAGCGTCTTCCCTCACGATCACCCGCTCCACACCGGCATGGGCTTTGGAGCGTCGGCGGTTCCGGCGGCGCGCCACGCGTTCGATGCTTGCGACTGTCTGCTCGCGGTCGGGGTGCGGTTCGCCGAGCTCGCCACCGGCAGCTACGGGATGCGGATTCCAGAGGCTTTGATTCACGCCGACATCGACCCCCGGGTGTTCAACCGGAACTATCCGGCGGCGGTCGCGATCGAGTCGGACGCGCGGCTGTTTCTCGCGCGGCTGGGTTCAGCGCTCAAGGACGCCGGCGCCGCGCCGGCCGACGCCACCGCTCTGAGGCGGCAGATCGCATCCGACAAGGCGGCCTTTCGCGATCGCTGGACTCGCAGCCCCAGCGAGCGAAAAGTGAGCCCGGGCATCTTCTTTCAGACGCTGCGGAGCAAGCTCGAGCGCGACGCGTATGTCGTGGTCGACGACGGCAATCACACGTTCCTCACCGCCGAGCAGTTCCCGGTCTACGAGAGCAAGCACCTTATTTCGCCGACCGACTTCAACTGTATGGGCTACAGCGTCCCGGGGGCGATCGGCATCAAGCTGGCCCATCCGGAGCATCAGGTCTGCGCGGTGGTCGGCGACGGTGCGTTCATGATGACCGCGATGGAAATCCTGACCGCCGCCAGCAACCGGCTCGGGGTGATTTATTTCGTCTTCCACGACGGCGAGCTGGCGCAGATCGCGCAGCTCCAGCAGGTCCCGCTCAAGCACAAGACCTGCACCGTGATCGGCGATTTGCGGGTCGAGGGCGTTGCCACCGCCACCGGCGCGCGCTATCTCGCGATGCAAAGCGACGCCCAAGTCGAGAGCATCATCGCGCAGGCGCTGGAGCTGGCCGAGCGAGGCGACCCGGTGATCGTCGACGTGAACATCGATTACAGCCGCAAGACCGCCTTCACCCAAGGCGTGGTCAAAGTAAGCCTCGGCCGCCTCCCGATGGCGGAGCGACTGCGCTTCATCGCCCGCGCCCTCAAGCGCCACACCCTCGGCTAAGATTCAAGATTCGGGGACAGTTCACTTAACCCGTATTTCGGGGACAGGTTACATAACCTGGTTTCTGGGGACAGTTTACCTTGAACCGATTGGATAACCTGTCCCCAAAATGGCTTTAAATAACCTGTCCCCGAATTAGGTTTACTGCTTGGGTTAGGGCGGGGACGAGTTGGTAAAGATCGCCAGTGATGCAGTAGTCGGCTTGTTGCAAGATGGGCGCCTGCGGATCGGTGTTGATTGCCACCACCACGCCCGACTCGCGCATGCCGACGTTGTGCTCGATCTGTCCCGAGATGCCGCAGGCGATGTAGAGCCTGGGCCTCACGGTGGCCCCGGAGAGTCCCACCTTGAGGTCGCCCGGAAGCCACTGAAGGTCATCGGTCAGCGGCCGGCTGGCGGCCACCACGCCGCCGAGCGCGGCAGCGAGCCGGTCGATCATCGTGAGATCTTCCTTCTTGCGCAGGCCGCGACCAACCGCCACGATGACCTCCGCCTGGTCGAGCCGAAAACGGGACGGTTCGCGCGACTCGGTTCGAATCACGCGAACGCGGGATCGGTGGGGCTCGATCGCCAGGAGCTCGATGGCGCCCGCTCGGTCCGGCTGCGGCTCCGGAATCTCGAAGCGCCGGGCCTGAATCGTCGCGACCGCGGGTCGGGTCGTGAATCTCTGGCGCGACACGAATCTTCCATAGCGCAGCCGCTCGATCGCCAGCACACCCTCCCGCAGCTCGAGCCCGGTGCACTCGGTGGCGCAGGCCACGCCGAGCCGCTGGGCCAAGCGCGCGGCCAGCTCGTTCCCGCAGCGAGTCGCGCCGATCAGAACCGCGCTCGGTTGCACCTGCTGGACCGCTTGGCGCAGCGCCGCCAGGTACCGTTCGGTCGGATCGGATCCGGCGGGCGCCGCGCCGATCAAAACCCGGTCGGCCCCCCGGGCCACATGCTGCTTTGCGGCTTCGTCGGCTTCGGGGCCGCACACGATCGACACCAGCGCGGTCCGGTCCGCCAGGCGCCGGCCGATCGAGAGCAGCTCGTAACCGACATCCAGGCGCTCCGAGAAAACGCACACTCCGCCGCCGCGTGTCATCCGATCTTCACCAAACCGTCCTCGAACAGTCTTTTCGCCAGCTCCGCCGCGACCTGTTCGGCGTCGTCTCCGGGAATCGCGATCCGGCGCCGCGCCACGGCCGGCGCAAAGTCCTCGAGCGTCTCGATCCCGGCGAGCTGCTGGGCCACGACCGCCGCGGGAAATCCCAGATCACTCGGGCTCCAGGTCACCATGGGCTTGTTCGACGCCCCCAGAATCTGCAGCACCGACGGGAATCGCGGTTGATTGATCTCCTGCCCGACGGTCACCACCAGTGGCGGGGCGCATTCGAGCACCTCGGTGCCTCCATCCGTCGAGCGCTCCGCGATCACCTTGCCGTCTTGCAGCACGATCCGCGTCACATGGGTCAGAACCGGCATCTCGAGCTGCTCGGCCATCCGCGGGCCGACCTGGCGGTTGTATTCGTCGAGCGAACCTTCGCCGCAGAGGATGAGGCCCCCGCTTTCCAGTCGGGTGGCAGCGGCCGCGAGGATCCGCGCCGTGGACAGCGCGTCGGCGCCTCCGGCGCTGGAATCGACGATCGTGTAAGCGGCGTCGGCCCCGATCGCCAGGATTTTCAGGATCAGCTCTGCGGGCGGGGCGGCAGCCGCCAGCAGCAGCGCGTCGATCCGTCCCCCGCAGCTCTCCTTGAGGCGCACGGCTTCCTCGAGGGCATGTTCGTCGAAGGTGCTGATCCGCAGGGGGGCGTCCTCGAGCCGCGGCCGCCCGGTCTTGGGATCGGCCCTGAGCTGGGCGGTGTCCGGCGTGATCTTGATGCAGACGATGCTGTTCACGGCGCGCTTGCCCTCACGTCCGGGGTCGCGATCGCTTCGGCGACCAGCTCCGCGAGGTCGAGGATTCGAGGCGACTCGCGGCCATCCTGCGGCAATGAGCTCTCGAGCATTTTCAAGCAGAACGGACACTCGGTCAGCACCGTTGCGGCGCCGGTCGCGTCGGCCTGCAGCAGGCGGGCCGCTCCCATCGTTTGGCGGCGCGGCACGCTGAACCAGTAGTTCGCGCCGCCGGCGCCACAGCACTGAGTCGCCGCCCCGTGCCGCGCCATCTCCGCCACCGATAGACCCGGAACCGATTCGAGGATGCGCCGCGGCGCCGCGCTCGAGCGGTTGAAACGGGCCAGGTAGCAGGCATCGTGCAAAGTGACTCGCCGCGCCGGTCCAGGGCTGAGCTCGATTCTTCCGGCCGCGATCAGATCGGCGATCATCGTGCTGTGGTGCACCACCTCCAAACGGGAGCCGAAGTCGGGGTACTCGTTGCGAAAGGTATTGAAGCAATGGGCGCAGTGGGTCAGCAGCTTGCGGACCTTGTAGCGCTCGAAGGTCTCGATGTTCTGGTATGCGAGCTGCTGAAACAGCCCCTCCTCACCGAGTCTGCGCGCCGGATCGCCGCAGCAGCTCTCTTCGGACGCCAACACCGCGCAGCGCACCCCGGCGGCGTTCAGAATCTTCACCGTGGCGCTCGCGATCTGGCGGGCCCTGGGGTCGAAGCTCGAGCTGCAGCCGATCCAATACAGAACCTCCACCTCCGGCTGCCGACTCAGAGGCGCAACGCCGAGCTGGCGCGGCAGCTCGGCGCGCTCGTTGCGCGGCAAGCCGTAAGGATTTCCCGAAGCCGACAGCGACGCCAAGAGCTGGTTCTGATCCGGGCTCAGCTTCTGCCGCTGGACCCGACCGCGGCGCAGCTCGACGATGACGCTCAGGGGGTCCACCAGCGCCGGACAGGCTTGAGTGCAGGCGCCGCACAGCGTGCAAGCCCAGACCTCGTCCGGAGACACGACTCGATCAAACAGATCGGCCGCGGCTCGGTGATCGCGACCTCCCGCCGCGGTCTCTTGCCGTAGCCGCTCGATCAACCTCATCGGCGAGAGCGCCGTGCCGGTCGCGTGCGCGGGGCAGACGTCTTGGCAGCCGCCGAAATCCGCGCAGGCCAGCAGCGCCAGGCGCCGCCTCCAGCCCAAATCCGCGATCGAATCCGCGCCGACCTTGACGTCGAAACGCGACTCTTGCATCAGGCGTTTGAGATCGAACGGGGTCCGAAGCTTGCCGGATGGCTCGGCGATTGAGGACGACAAAAGAATGTTCAGCGGGGCGGTGAGGACGTGTCGCAGCGGCGTGTAAGGGATCGCCGCGAGCAGTCCGAAGGCGACCACCACGTGGCACCACCAGACCAGCTGGTAAAGCTGCAAACCGCCCCCGGCCGACTCGAGTGTGGCGGGCAGGAAAGTGGCGAGAAGGCCGCCGACGAAAGCCCAGGGCTCCGCGCCGCGCTCCATGCGGATCCGCAGCGCCTCGAGGACGAATCCCGAGCAGGACAGAAATAGCAGGGCCGCGAGGATCAAGACCGACCGCCGGCCCCGACGCGTCGATTCCGGCTGGCTCCAAATGCGGCGACAAAGCGCGATCAAGATGCCTGCGATCAACACCAGCCCGAACAGGTCGAGCGCGCCCTGGAATAACTGGTAGGGCACGCCCCGTGCCAGCCGGATCCCCCTGGGTTGGAGAAGATAGGTGTCGATCAGGATTGTCAGCGATCCCGAAGCCAGAACCAGAATTCCCCAGAAGATCGAAAGATGGAGCCAACCGGAAGCGCTTCGAGCCCGGATCCGATCCTGAAGGAAAGTGAGTCTCAGCGTGCGTAGGAGCCGGGGTCGCGCCGGTTGCTGCGCCTCTGGGCCGGCGCTGCGCTCCGGTGCCTGGCGTTCGTCATTCCGGCGCAAGCCGGAATCCACGACCGACTTGGCGGCAGGAGTGGGCCCCGGCTCTCGACCGGCTCGGCATCTCCACAGCTCGGCAGGGCTCCGGCCCGCCGCCACCCGGAGCAGGAGCCGGCCGGCGCCGATCAGAAACAAGACCACGCTGAGCAGAAACAGCGCGTACATCGGCGGCGCGCTGCCGTTGGTTCGGAAGTAGAACTCCGGCCGGCTGGCGCTGGTCCAGCCCTCGACGGCTTCAGCGCTGGGCGACTCGCGCGGGGCGGCCGCGCGGGATGCGCCGAGCGCGAAAGCGTCCTGAGCTGGTGCGGCGCCGGCACCGGCGGCGGGGGCGCCGGCGGGCTGCGATGCGATCAGCAGCGGCAGCGCCGCGAGCAAACCAAGGCATTGGACCGAGCGGGCTGGGCGGTTCGCAGTGTTCATTCGTTTTGGTCGAGGCGATCCCTCAGAGATCGGCGTCCGGCGACCCTGGCCGCCGGACGCCGCGCCGACGGCCAGGGCCGTCGAGCTATCCGCCCCCCAGAGCTATGCGGGCACCGGCTCGGATACCGGCTCGGGCACCAGCGGCTTGACGCCGATGCCCTCCATCGACCGGACAAAGTGGACCGGCGTGCAGTTCACGAAGGCGCGCGGATCGAAGCTGGGATCGGCGAGCACGCCCCAGATCTTGCGCCGCTGCATGCCGACGTTGCCGGCGTCGTAGATCGGCAGCACCGCCGCCTCGCGCAGCAGCTTCTCCATCGGATGCGCCTTGTCGAGCGAATTCACCCCCATGGCCTGCATGCATTTGTAGACGGTTTCGAACATGGTCTCGCTGCAGAACACCTTGGACATGGCGCCGAAGGCTTGGCCCTCGCAGTTGTAGAGATCCAGGTAATGAGCGGCTTTCCAGCTCAGGTAGCGACAGGCTTCGATCTTCATCGCCGCGTCGGCCAAGATGTAGCCGACCGCTTGGTGGTAGATGATCGGTTGGTCGCCGCCGGCGGTGTAAGTCTTGGCCCACTTGAGGGTGTATTCGTAGGCGCTGCGCCCCAGCGCGGTCGCCGCGATCCCCGCCACCGGGCCGGACCAGGTGAAGGCCTTGCTGATCACCAGATCGCCCTTGCCGACCGCGAACGCGTTCTGCTCGGGTACCCGACAGTTCTCGAACACCATGTGGACGTTTTGGTTCAGCCGGTGGCCGATCTTGTCGATGTTGGGCTCAAAGCGCATACCGGGGCTGCCGCGCGGCACCAAGATGCAGCTCAGGCCCTCCCGGCCGCCTTTGGTCTTGTCGGTCCGCACCGTGACGGTGTTGACGTTGGCGCCTTTGAAATCCCAGCCGGCGGCGCTCGACGGCCAGTACTTGCGGCCGTTCAGAATGTACTCGCCGTTGGCGCGGTCATACTCGGCGGTGGTGCCGTGGCCGACCGGATGGGGATCGGGGTGGTCGAACCCGGCGGTGCCGCCCGGAATGCCGGCCGGCTCGCTCACCACCCAACCGGCGATGTAGGTTCCGGTCGGGTCGCTGGTCGCGGGCACCAGCCACTTGCGCTTCTGCTCTTCCGAGCCGAACCAGACCAGCGGCATCAAGGCCAGCCCGTTGACCAGCAGGATGCAGGCGAAGCCCGGATCGACCGCGCAGATCTCTTCGGCGACGATCTGCAGGTCGACGCAACTGACCCCCCCGCCGCCGTACTGCTGCGGGATCGGTCCCATGGCGAACCCGAGCTTGTACGCCTCGATGTAGGCCGGCTGGACCATTTGGAATCCTTTTTGCGGATCCGGCTCCGCGTCGGCCTTGGCGACCAGCGGTTTCAGCACGTACTGTGCAAACTCGCGCGCGGTTGCCTGAAGGGTCTTTTGCGCAGGGGTGAGGGTGAAATCAATGGCCATCGGTTCCTCTCCTTCCGATCTCCTCTCGGCTGGCTGACGCGCCGGGCGCGAGGGACACGGAACTACGTTTATAGAAGCGAGCGGACCGGAAGGCATTGACCGAACACAAGCGGGCGGTTGACGATCGTCAAGGCGGCCCCGGCGGGGCCTGCGACCCGAGGCGGGCGATTAGAGGCCGGCTACGAGACGAAGTCCGTCGATGTTCTTGACCCGAATACCAAGCGGAACGGACTCAACCAAGCGGCGCGATTTGAGCTCGCCGAGCGCTCGGCAGACGGTCTCGGGCGATACCCCCAGGATGCCGCCGAGGTCGCTGAGAGTCAGATCGCGGGCGACGGTGTCCTCGCCGCCGTCGTGCTGCAGCGCCAGCCGGTGCAGCAAATAGCCGGCCAGCTTGGCCGGCGCTCCGGGGGCGGCGATCACGAACTGGCGTTCGCGCAAGGTCGCCAGCTGGCGGTGGAGGTAGCCTGCGAGGTCGGTGGCCACTTGCGGGACCTCGCGCATCAATTGCGTCATTTGGTCCGCCGAGCTCAAGCACAGCTCGCAGTCCGTCAACGCTTCCGCGCTGGTCGAATAGGTCCGATCGAAGACCGCTTCGAAGCCGAACAGGTCGCCGGATTCGAGCAGGGCGGTGACGTGAACCCGCCCGCCGCTGTCGACCTTGCTCAACTTCACCTTGCCCTTGCGGATCGCATACAGATGGGTGGCGCCGTTGCCCTCGGTGTACAGGATCTGCCGGCGCCGCGCCTGGTTGAGCCACATCCGATCGCACACTGCATGGATGGTCGAGGAGGGAACCCCCGCATGGGCCAGACTCTTCATGATCACACAATGGCCGCAATCGGCGGTCCGAACCTTCTTGCTCCCGCCGTTCGCGCGCGCTCCCGCGAATTCGTGTGATCCACCCATCCGGATTGCTGCTTCCCAACAATTATAGAGGCAAACCCGCAAACCTGACAAATCTGGGGACAGTTTACTTAACCCGCATTTCGGGGACAGTTTAAAGTGTCCCCAAAACCCGGGATAAGTAAACTGTCCCCCAATTGGCGCCCAGTTAGCGGCGGCGGACCATTTCGGCGAAGTGGTCGAACAGGTAGGCGGAGTCGGAGGGGCCGGGCGCGGCCTCCGGGTGATACTGAACGCTGAAGGCCGGCCGGCGCTTGAGCCGCAGCCCTTCGAGCGTGCCGTCGTTGAGGTTCTTGTGCGTGATCTCGACCGTGGCAGGATCCAGACTGGCGGGCTCGACCACGAAGCCGTGGTTCTGGGTGGTGATCTCGACCTTGTCGTCGTGAAGCCGGGCGACCGGGTGGTTGCAACCGTGATGTCCGAACTTGAGCTTGGAAGTGGCACCGCCGAGCGCGAGCCCAAGCAACTGATGGCCGAGGCAGATCCCCATCAGCGGCACGCCGGAGTCTACCAGGGCGCGCACGGTTTGGATGCCGAGCGCGAGCGGCTCGGGATCGCCGGGCCCGTTGGAGATCACCACCCCGGCCGGCCGGCGCGAGAGAATCGCTTGCGCCGGGGTCGCCGCCGGGACCACCGTCACAGCGAAGCGCTGCGCCGCCAGGCTGCGCAGGATGTTGCGCTTGACCCCGAAGTCCACCACCACCACCTCGCCGGCGTCGCCGTCCGCGAAGCGGTATGGCGCGGCGCAGGTCACCTCCGCCGCCAGATCGCGCCCTACCAGCGAAGGGATCGCTCGCGCGCGTTCAATCAGCTCCGGCGGATCGAGGATCTCGGTGGAGACCACGCCGCGCAGCGCGCCGCGCTGGCGCAGCTTGAGCGTGAGCGCGCGCGTGTCGACACCCTCGATCGCCACCACGCCGCGCGCGCGCAGATAATCGCCCAGCGAGGAGCGCGGCTGAGCCTCTGGCCCAGCGCCGCGCCCTGTGCCGCTGGGAAAGCGGCAATAGCTGCGGACGATGAATGCTTCGAGATAGCAACGATCGGCCTCGTCGTCCTCGAGGTGGATGCCGTAGTTGCCGATCTCGGGATAGGTCAGGGTGACGATCTGGCCTTTGTACGACGGATCGGTGAGGACCTCTTGATAGCCGGTCATCCCGGTGCAGAAGACGACCTCGCCGCCGCGCGTGCCCGGCGCGCCGAAACCGCGTCCGCTGAAGAAGCTACCGTCCTCCAGCGCCAGCGCGGCCCGCACCATGCGCCATCCTAGGCCAGCCGCTCGACCGTTTCAACCACCGCCCTTGATTGAGAGCTGCCGGCAAAGCGGGGCGGCCCTTCGCCTACCCGTTCTGAAGAGAAGCGACGAGATTAAACTGTCCCCAAAACCCGGGTTAAGTAAACTGTCCCCGAATTAGCTGCGGCGCTCGGCGCGGATCGGGGCGCTGGCGGTGGAGACCTGGTTGGCCAAGGTGTCGGTGAACTGAACCACGAAATCCCACTCGCCCGGCTCCAGCGGCGGCAGCCTGAAGCTCAAGGTCAGATCGAAGGTGCCGGAGCCGACCGGAGTTGGCGGCTGCGCCTGCCGGATCTCGGTGATCTTGACGATTCGATTTGCCGCATCGCGGCACCAGAAGGCCATGGTGATTTGCGGCTGGCCGGTCGCGGCATCGAGCTCGAGGTTGAACACCCGAAACGAGACTTCGGCGACTTCGCCCGGCGCGAGCTGGGGATCGGGTTCCGGGTTGGCCGGCCCGCCGCGCAGCAACGCCGGCAGCTCCGCGCCGGCATCCCCCACGCTGCTGCCGAGACCCAGCTCGGCGAGCTGCCATACCGGCAGGGCCGATTTGTGGGTGGTCTCGAACAGCGGCGTCGACAGAATCAGTGGACCGCGGGTGAAATCGGGCACCGCGATCGCGATCGTCCTCGAGCCGACCGCGCCGCCGATGGCATCGCGCGCGACCACCCGCACCTCGCCGCCGCCGGTCAGCTTCTGGGCCACGAACTGTTCCAGCAGCTTGACCGCGCCCAGGCGGTTGGCCTGAAGCTCGCTGCGCGGCAAGGTCAGCCGCCGCTCGAGATAATCCAGGAAGCGACCCTCCGGTCCGATCAAGAAGGCGTACGCTTCCAAATGCAGCTGGCCGTTGGGATCGGGCTGGAAGCGGTCGAGCGGGATCTCGGCGACCACCGGCACCCGTACCGCGCCGCCGGCGCTCGGAAACGGAGCGGCGAAGGCGCGCACCGAGAAGTCCTGGTTGTAGACGCTGTCCTTGATGATGGCGTCGGCGAGCTGGAACTGGCGCTCGAGCGGCGTGTACTGCGCGTAGGGCTTGTCTTCGAAGTAGCCCGGCCGAGCCACCCAGTTGGTCTTGGGCCGCTCCACCCGCACCTCGAGCTTGTGATACTTGCCCTCCAGGCCGATGTCGGTCGGGTAGTAGGCCAGCAAATACACCGCCCGGGTCCGGCTCTGAATCTGTTCGAGACCGCCGCTCAAGTCGTTGCTGCCCTCGAACAGCTGCCCGCCGGTTTCCGCGGCCAGCACCGCCAGCGAGCTCGAAGCGCGGCGCCCCGAGCCGAACTCCGAGCCCGAGGTGTCCGCCAACCGCAGCCCGGCGATGTCGATCGCATGCACATGCACGTCGTTGCCGGCGAGGCGCCGGATCGCGCTGTCGAGGTTGTCGCGCAGAGCGATGTCGCCGTAGCTGGAGTCGGTGTCGATCATCGACAGGCCGGTGGTGTCGGCGCTCATCTGGCGCTCGGCGTCGATCGCCAAGTCGTCGAGCGACTTGCCGGTCAGGGCGCGGTCGTGAATCCCCTCGGAAAACAAGATCAGCTGCTTGCTGCCCGAGACCGAGCGCATCGCGGTCGCGAGACCGTCGAGGCTGAAGACCATGGTCGAGGCGTAGCCGCGATAGCGCCGCATGTCGGACAACTGGGCGTATTTGGTCGCCCGCTCCATCGCCTCCGCGGCCTCGCCCGCGCCCTTGCCGCCGCTGTCGTTGACCGCCACCAGCGATTCGCCGGACAGAAACGGAAAGCCCTGCGGTCCCTTGATCTGTCCGCTGCTCTGAATCACCCCGAGGGTGCGCAGCGCCTCGAGCACGGTCGGGCGGTCGCCGGTGAAGTTGGCCAGCAGCTTGAACCCTTCACTGGCGGTGAGCACGCCGACCGCGGCCAGGTCGCGCGGTCCGAGCTGGTGCTCGACGAACGATGCGGCGCTTTCGCGGGCCTTGATCAGGCCCGACGCCGAGCTCAGCACCATGTCGAACAGAAAGAAGAACTGGCGCGGGAACTGCACCGTCTGTTCCGCCTGCGCCGCGCCGTAATCGATCAGCTCGAAAAAGGCGATCTGCTGCGCCTTGCCGTTGTCCTTGATGCTGAAATCGGCGCTGTTCAGATCGGTGATCGGGGTCCCGTCCGGGCCCATGACGTAGACCGGCACCTCGACCAGCTGCACCGTCTCCTCGAACGAGAGCCCGGGCTGGTCGGCCGGCCCGGCCTCTGCCGCCGCCAGGACCAGCAGCACGCATCCCAACATGGCCGTCTTGCGCATGGAGCTCAATTCTAGCTCAAGCTGACTGGCGAGGCAGAGGAGGAGTTAGTAGCGAGCAGGTGCAGCGTCAGACAGGATCAGCAGCAGCCGGCCGCGGCGCAGGCTGACGCTGAAAGGGGAGCGCCGCACTACGTTGCTGACGCCGCGGGCGCCGGGCCGCAGGCTGGCGCCGCGCAGCGGGTACTTCAAGCCCCGCAGGGTCACGCCGTGGCAGACGCCGACCGCAATCAGGCTTGCGATCGCGCCGCGCCGCGCGCGCACCTGACGCCTTCCGACCACCGGCAGCGCCACCCACCCGGGACCGATGAGGGTGATGTCGAGCCGGGCCGCGAAGCTCCAAACCGAGGCGAAGTTGGCCAAGGTGAAGTCGATCCGGCGGCCCGCGGCGCCGAGGATCACCGCCTGCTCGAAACCGCGGCGCCATGCGTGATCGAGCGCCTTTTCGAGGTCGGAATTGTCCTGGCGGCGGATCCTTATCAGCGGGGTGGAGCGAAAGCGCTTGCGATCCGCCGGCTCCAGAGAATCGAGGTCGCCGAGAATCCAATCCGGCCGCAGGCCGCAGCGCCGCGCCGTCGCGGTTCCGCCGTCGACCGCGAGGATGGTCCCGCAGCGCGCCGCCCAGCGCCGCGCGAGCGCGCGCCGGGGCGGCTCGCCGTTGCACAGGATCAGAATCCGCCGCGCTCGACCCGCGGCCCCGAATGGTTTCGACCTCGACACCTCGCGCTAAGGCCCGGAGCGGGTCAAAACAATCTTGCCGATCGAGCGGCGCGACTGCATGAAGGCGTGGGCCGCCGGTGCGGCGTTGAAGGGAAAAGTGGCGCCGACCAGCGGGCGAATCTGGTCCTTTTGGATCCACGAATCGAGCCGATCGAGCGCGCCCATGAACAGCGGCTCGTTCTTCCACAGATACACCAGGTTGAAACCGGCCAGGGTCAGGTTGCGCCCGGTCATGGCCAGCGGATTGAAACGCGGCATCCGCAGCCAGCGCCACAGCAACAAGGGCCAGTTGCGGCCCTTTTTCGGCATCATCTCGGCGAAGCCGTAGGATACCAGCCGGCCGCCGCGCGCCAGCGCGCGGAAGGCGGGCCGCAGCCCGGGCCCGCCGACCGCGTCGAAGACCAGGTCGACACCATGCCCGGCGGTCAGCTTGTCGATTTGGTTCCAGACCCGATAGCGCGGATGCACGATCACCTCGGCGGCGCCGGCCTGCAGCGCGATGTCGCGTTTAGGCTCCGAGCCGACGGTGCCGATCACCCGCGCGCCCAGGACCTTCGCGATCTGGCAGGCGGCGGTGCCGACCCCGCCGGCGGCCGACTGCACCACCACGGTTTCACCTTCCGCCAGCCGGCCGACATTGACCAGTCCGTGGTACGCGGTGAGAAACACCACCGGGAAGGCCGCGCCCTGCTCGAAACTCCATGACGGCGGCAGCGGCCGGACCCAGCGAGCCGGAGCGGTGAGCAGCGAGGTGTAGCCGCCGAAGCGTGTGAGCGCGACCACCCGATCGCCCAGGCGCACGTTGTTCACGCCCGCGCCGATTTCGGCGATCTCGCCTGCGACTTCGAAGCCGGGAGCGAACGGTGCCTTGGGGGCGGCGCTGTACAGCCCCAAGCGGCAGAACAGGTCGGCGAAGTTGATTCCGATGGCCCGGACCGCGATCGAGACTTCGCCGTCGCCCGGCGGGATCGGCTCGAACGGCTCGACCTTGAGCACCTCCGGCCCGCCCCAACGGGTGATGACGATGCGCTCGGCCGGCACAGCCCACCCATCCTACGACAACGCGCCGGGCGGTTCGACCCCGGCCGCGCCTTGGCCGGCGCGCCCGGTTCCGGAGGGTCAGGCGTCCTGCCAACCCGCGAACAGCGCGCGCCGCGCCATCCACAAGCTGGTCGCGAGCAGCAGCGGAGCGCTCCAAAAACCGGGCAGGATCGTTCCGAAATACATCGAGCCGAGCATGTGTCCCAGGGCATTGGCTACCATCACGACTGCCACAGCGCCGCAAACCAGGCGGATCGGCCGGCCGCCGCGGGCGACGATCGGGGTCAGCGCGGCGGCGATCAGGATCGCGGTGACCAGTCCGGTGATCCAGACCGGAAAAGTGAACGTGGGGGCGGGAAAGGCGCCGAGCCGAGCGCGGAGATCGAGCACCGATTGGTTGTAGAAAGGCAGAAAGCCGCTGACCGCTTCGTCGTAGACGTGGAGGGCGAGGCTGAGCACCATCGAAAGCCAGGCGGTGGCGTTGCGGCTCACGTTTTCCAGCGGGCGGACCGTGGCGAGCCGAATCGAGTCGGCCCGATCTCCACCCCATTCTACCCTCCGTTCTGCAGCTGGCCGAGCTGGTCTAAGATGGCGGCTCGTTCCCGAGCGGGCGCAGCCAATCGCCTCGAGCCGCGGCTGCGAATCCGAGCGGGTCTCGAATCTCGAAGCCGCGCTCGGCCGCCGGGGGCCGCGCGAAACGGAGGGACTCATGACAACCAAGGCGAGCATTCTCATTCAGGCGCGGCTGGCGGCGGCGTCGCTGATCGCGCTGGCGCTGTTCTCGGCGGCGACCGCCGGCGCGACCGCGGTCGTGATCCAGGCGGATTTCGGCGGCGCGGTGATGCCAGGGGTGGTCTACGGCGTCAGCTCGGAGCTCGACATCTTCACCATCCAGCCGCTGATCCCGCTCTACGACATCGACGCGGCCAGCCGCAGCTTGGCCTATACCGCGCCCTATTGGCCGGCCGGGACGGTGTTCGTCTCGGTGGTCGATCCCGGGGTGGGCACGCCGAGAAAGTCGGTGGTCTTGAAGACCAGGAGCGGGCATTACTTCGTCAGTCCGGACAACGGATCGCTCACCGACGTGGCCGAGAATCTCGGCATCGAAGCGGTGCGGGAAATCGACGAATCGGTCAATCGGCTCAAGGGCTCGGAACGCTCGCATACGTTCCACGGCCGCGACGTGTACTCCTACACCGCCGCGCGCCTTGCCGCCGGAGTGATCGGCTACGACCAGGTCGGGCCTTTGCTCGCGCCGCAGGTGGTGCGGCTCGAGCGCCCGGAGGCGACGCTGAAGGACGGGGTGGTCAGCGGCACCATCGCTTCCAGCGGCGGCCGCTTCGGCAACGTGTCCAGCAACATCAAGAACACCCTGTTCGATCAGCTCGGCGTTCGAGAGGGGGAGATCGTCATCGTCACGATTCGCAACCGCGGCGAGCTGGTATGGGAGCAGCAAGTTCCCTATGTTCGCACCTTCGGCGCGGTGCCGCTGGGCGAGCCGCTGCTGTTCGTCAACAGCAGCTATTTTCTGTCGCTGGCGATCAATCAGGGGCAGTTCGCCGCCGTGCACCAGATCGGCTCAGGTCCCGACTGGCGCATAGAGATTCGCGCCAAGCCGGCCCCCGCCCCGTCGCCGTAAGCACGCCCGATGTCTAATTCGGGGACAGTTTACTTAGTTAACCCGGGTTTTGGGGACAGTTTGCCGGCACCCGATCATGGACAAGTTTCGAGCCGCTCGATGATGAGTTACCGGGACGCGCTGGCGATCCCCTGGCGCTGGCCGCCCGCGGACGATGGCTGAAACTCATTCGATCTGGATCTGGCTGGCGCCGTCGCTGCTGACCTTGCTGCTCTACGGGGTCGGCCAGGGGCTAGTGAAAAAGTGGATCTCGGAAGTGCCGCCGGCGCGCTTCTGCCTCTATTTCGTGGTCGCCAAGACGATCGTCAACCTGGGGTACTTTTGGACTCACGACCATCCGCCGATGCTGGATCCGGCCGGGCGCGCGTTCATGAGCGCCGGGATCCTGGCGTACGTCATGGACGGCGCCGGCTGGATCTTGTACTTCCTTTCGATCGTGCACGGTCCGATCACGATCGTCGGGACGCTGTCGGCCGCCTATCCGGCGCTGACGATCCTGTTCGCGCGCGTCTTTCTCGGCGAGCTCTTGAGCGGCTGGCAGTATCTCGGCGTGGCGGCGGTGATCGGCGGCTGCCTGGGGCTGTCGCACGCGCCGTCCGAACCGGGCTCGCAGCCCGCGAGCGGGCGCTGGATTCCGCTCGCGGCCGGGGCGCTGGTGCTCTGGGGCGCGGCGCAGACCGTCGTCAAGTACGCCTACGGCCTGCCGCAGGCGAGCGAGGCCAACCTTTCCGTTTACAACACGATCGGCGGGGTGCTGACTCTCGGCGTGTACGGCTGGCTGGGCGGTCGCCGAGGAACGCATTCGCTCGGCGAGTGGACCCGCTCGTTCCTGCCGATGGGCATGATGGCGGCCGGCGATCTGGGCGTGATCATCGCCACCAAGACCGGCCCGGTCTCGCTGGTCTCGCCGATCACCGGCGCCTATCCGATGGTCACCCTCGCCTTCGCCGCGCTCGTGCTGCGCGAGCGGATCACTCGACTGCAGGCGGTCTGCATCGCCCTGATCCTGGCCGGCCTCACCCTCACCCCCTAATACGGGGACAGGTTATTTAATTCGGTTTTGGGGACAGGTTAGGTAACCTGGTATCTGGGGACAGGTTATTTGCCTGCGGGGTTCGAGCCGGCTCGCGCCAGCAGCTAGGATCGGGCCAGACAATCTGAGCACATGGGCTTCATTCCGATGGCCAAAAGTCGTGGGATCTTCGCTCTGAGCGCATCGAGTAGGCGTTGCGTAATGTGTCATGACATGGTGTAGTCTCGGCAACATGCGATCAGCGACGTTCGCCGCGCTGCTGGCGATCGAACTCGCTGCGCCGGCCCGGCTCGCGGCCAGTCCGACTCTGCCTCCGCTCGAATACCAGCGTTTGGCGCACGAGATCTTGCGTGAGTTGATCGAGATTGACACCACGCATGCCCACGGGGCGACGCGCGCCGCCGAGGTGATCGCGGCACGGCTTCAGGCTGCGGGCTTCTCCAGCGCAGACATGCAGATCATCGGCCCGCGACCGGAGAAGGGCAATCTGATCGTTCGCTATCGCGCCGCCGCTGCGGACCCAGCGCCGCGCGTCAAGCCGATTCTGTTCTTGTCGCATCTCGACGTGGTCGAGGCGCGCCCCGAGGATTGGTCGGTCGACCCGTTCAAGTTGACCGAGCAGGATGGTTACTTCTACGGCCGCGGAACGCTCGACATCAAGGACGAGGTCGCGAATCTGGTCACCAACCTGATTCGGCTCAAAGCGGAAGGCTTTGTACCAACGCGGGACATCGTGGTGGCGCTGACCGACGATGAGGAGGGAGGGGATGCCAATGGGGTCGCGTGGCTGCTGGAGCATCATCGCGACTTGATCGACTCGGAATACGTCATCAATACCGATGCGGGCGGCGGTCAGATCGTCGCCGGCAAGCGCTTGCGCAATCCGGTCCAGACCAGTGAGAAGATCTTCGCCACCTATCGGCTCGAGGTGACCCATCCCGGCGGCCACAGCTCGATGCCGACCCGCGATAACGCCATCTACCGCTTGGCGGACGGACTCCACAAGCTGGCACGCTTCGACTTCCCGGTCGAGCTGAATGAAACCACGCGCGGTTTCTTCACCCGCCTCGCCGAGCAGGAGAGCGGACAGATGCAGGCCGACATGCTCGCCGTGACGCGCACACCGGCGGACCTCGAGGCGGCCGCACGGCTGAGCGAGTCGCCGCTATACAATGCGACCCTGCGCACCACATGCGTCGCCACCATGCTCGAGGCCGGGCACGCGGTGAACGCGCTTCCTCAGCGCGCACTCGCCACAGTTCAGTGTCGCCTCCTGCCCGACTCCGATCCGGAAGAAGTGCGCCGACGGCTGATCCAGGTTTTGGGAGATCCCGAGATCGTGGTGACCTTGATCAACGAGCCGCTGCTGAGCCCGGCATCGCCGGTCCGGCCGGATGTAATGGAGGCGGTCGAGCAAATCACGTCGGCGATGTGGCCCGGCGTGATCGTGCTGCCGGTGATGGACGTCTGGTCGACCGACGGGGCGCAGCTGCGGCGCGCAGGATTTCCGGTCTACGGCGTTTCGGGCGTTTTCTTCGACATCGACGACGTGCGCGCCCACGGCCGCGACGAACGCATCGCCGTGCAAGCGTTCTACGAAGGCGTCGAGTTCATGTACCGCCTCATCCAATCCGTAATTCGGGGACAGGTTATTTAATTGGGTTTTGGGGACAGGTTACAGGCCGTATGACGAATTTCGAATTTCATCCGGCAGCCGAGTTCGCCCCGACGGCGTTCGCCTTTCGTGGCGGTTGACCGATCCGATCCGACGGCGGTTCGATGGTATCGCGCCGTTCTTCATCGATTGGGGAACCTCGCCGCACCCCGCCGCTGATCTGCCGCAGCGCTGCGCGTTGATCGGCCTGCGGGCCGAGCATCCCGAAGCGGAGAAAGTACAAGCGGCCCTGGCTGGTTTG
>DASWHO010000497.1:0-5421 GCA_036398155.1 Acidobacteriota bacterium | reverse complement strand
CCAGCGCCTCCAGACAGGCGCCGATCACCGCTTCGGAGTTGAAGGTGACAATGATGACCGTGGCGTCTATCGTAGGCATGCTCGGCGGCGGCGCTCGATCGAACCGGGTTGACGGCGCGAGAGCCGCAATCCTATCATCCGGCGCCGCTTAGAGGGCCCCGCGCAGTCCGGCCCGAGCGCCGTCCGATCTGAACAGTCCATGAGTCGCATCCTGGTCCTGGGCAACGCCCCGCTCCCGTTCGAAGAGGCCCCAGCGAATTTTGCGCCGGGCCGGCGCACCTGGCAATTCGCCCTGCCGCTGCGGCAGGACGGTCACAGCGTGCGGATCGCGGCGCTGCGCACGCCGTTCATCTATCCGGACGGGACTCCGGATGTGGTGCGCTTCGAGCACGAGGGGGTCGAGATCTTCAATATCGAGGAGCACGCATTCCTGCAAGATGACCTGCTCCAAGAGCTGTGCCGCGAGTTCCGCCCCGACGCCTTGGTCGGTGCCAACATCTACGGCGCTGTGGCGGCGGCGCGGCTGCCGTTCGACCTGCCGCGCTGGGTCGACGTCAACGGCCACACGATGGCGGAAGCTCAGGCCAAGGCGGCGCTGGACCGGAGCGACGAGGTGCTGCCCTACTTCTGGGGCATGGTGCGCGAAGCACTGCAGCAGGCCGACCGGGTGTCGGTGGCCTCGCGCTTTCAGCGTTACGCCGTGATCGGCGAGCTCGGCGCGCTGGGCCGGCTCAACCATCGCACCGCCGGCCTCGAGCTGGTCGAGCTGGTGCCGATCGCCCTCGATCCGCGCGAGCTGACGCGGCCGGCGCAGCCGCTGCTGCGCGGAGCGCGCGTGCCGCAGGACGCCTTCGTGGTGCAATGGAGCGGCGGCTACAACGTGTGGGCCGACACCGACACGCTGCTCGAGGCGCTGGAGGCGGCGATGGACCGCGATCCCAAGATCTGGTTCGTCTCGACCGGCGGCGAAATCCGCGGCCACGACCAAACCACCTATCGCGACTTCGCGCAGCGCGCGCGCGGCTCGCGCCATGCGGCGCGGATCCTGCTCGAAGGCTGGCAGCCGCGCTCGCGCGCCGAGGCCTACCCGTTCGAGGCCGATGTCGGCATCGTGCTGGACCGTTTCCTGTACGAGGGCTTGCTCGGCTGCAAGAACCGGGTACTGGAGTGGATGCGCTACGGGCTGCCGGCGATCTGCAGCGACCTCGGCGAGGCGGCGGCGATGGTCCGAGAAGCGGAGAGCGGCTGGGTGGTGCCGCTGGCGGATCCGAACGCGATCGCGGACCTGTTGGTGACGCTGGCCGGCGATCGCGCCCAAGTCCGGCAGCGCGGCGCCGCGGCGCGCGCCTACGGGAGCCAGCGCTGCGACTACCGCAGCACCACGGCCGCCTTGCAGCGCTGGGCCGCAGCTCCGCATTTCGCACCCGACCATCTGCCCGAAAGCGCCTGAGCGCGCCATGACCGAATCCAGGCCCAAACCGCCGCCGCATCCGGCCGAATTCAATACCGGCGACATGAAGCGCGACTGGAACGCGCGCGCGCGCGCTTGCGCCCGCGAGTACATCCAGGCCGGCTTCGGCGCTCGCGACCCGGCCGACTTCAGCGCCACCGGCGTGCAAGACGCCGCCAGTCTGGCGCGCTACGTCGGTCCCAGCGACGTGGTGCTGGATCTGGGCTGCGGCATCGGCCGGATCGCGCGCGAGCTGCAGCCGCTGGTCCGCGAAATCCACGCAGTCGACGTCTCGGAGGAGATGATCCGCCAAGCGCGGGACTACGTCGGCCCCGGCAGCAGGATCCATTTCCATGTCAACGACGGCAGCAGTCTGGAGGCCCTGGCCGATCGCAGCATCGACTTCGCCTTCTCGATTTTGACCATGCACCATGTCACCCGCGCGGTCTTTCGCCGCTATCTCGGTGAGGTCCATCGCGTGCTGCGGCCCGGCGGGCGCTTCTTGTTCTCGGTGATCTCCAAGGACCGCTCCCCCTCGTTCGAGATCGACGAGACCCGCGACACGTTTACCGGCCGCGCCTACTCGGACGCCGAGCTCGACGCGCTGGTGTCCCAGGGATGGGAAGAGCTCGAACGCTGGTTCATCGAAGGCGGCGAAGGCGAGTGGCGGATGAGTTACATCCACCTATTGCTGCGCAAGCCGGGGCCGGCTGAGTGAGCTACGAATTCGAAGTCAGCAGGCGGCGCAGCTCGGCGGCGATCGAATCGGCGGCGGCGCGCCGGGCTGGGTAGAGCCAGCGATCGAGCGCGGGATCCCAAAGCGGCGCGCCGGCTTCCGCCATGGCGCGGCGCAAATCCAGGAACGAGACACCGGCATCGCGGCTCCAAGCGCTCAGCAAACGTTGCGGGCGATCGAAGTCGAGACCCTCCGGAGCCCAGCGCCAACGCGCCAGCGGCGCGGCGAAAGAATCGGGAGCGAGCTGGATCGGATGGGGCAGCGCCGCCAGGATCCACGGCACCCGCCGGCGTTCGAGCTCGCGGTCGAGCTGGCTGAGCTGCTCGAGGCTGGCGCCGATCGCTCGGGCGATCGAGGCTGATTCGAGCCGTTGAAACGGTTCGAGCTGAAGGCGCAGCTCGGCCGCGTCCGGGGCGGCCACCCAAGGGCGCAGCACCGGATCGACCAAGCGGTCGCCGTCCTCGAGATCCACCCGCTCCACCGGCCGCGAGAATCCGATCGCACGCACCTGAGCGGACAGCAGCCGCGGGTCGGGGCTGCCGGTGAGCGCCTGCGGCGAAAGCGCCCATGCGGCGCGCAGCCGCGCCACGTTGATCCCGCTTCGAAGCTGTGCCGGCTCCACCCTCCAGCGCTGCCTCGACCATATGCCCGCGACCATCCGCTGCGCGCCCAGGGCGCGGCCGTTGACCTCGAGCTCCAGCGATTGGGCCGGGCCCGGTCGCGGCAACGGAGTGGCTTCCAAGGAGATCTCGAGCGCGCGGTCGGGATCGGTACGGAATCCAAAGCCGGCGATCCGGCCTTGAATCCAGATTCCGTTGGGCTCGCTCTGGGCCCAGCCGAGCCACAGACCGCGGCGCGAGCCCAGCTCGCTCAGCTTCCAGAGCGCCGCCCGGGCCCGTCCCTCGCCCCC
Organism: Acidobacteriota bacterium; assembly: GCA_036398155.1. Classification (GTDB taxonomy): domain Bacteria; phylum Acidobacteriota; class DASWHO01; order DASWHO01; family DASWHO01; genus DASWHO01. Next base: position 2,325 of record DASWHO010000497.1, on the reverse strand, counting down.
GGGCGCGATCCGGCGCCGGTACGCGGCGCCGGGTTCGGGGCGGCGCGGCGCGGGATCCGAACGGCCGCTCAAGTCGTCGGTCCCGTTGAGCAGCAGCACCACCGCGTCCGGTTTCAAATCCAGGCCGCGAACTCGGCAATACGCCGCGACCTGCGCGGGGCCGTAGCCGACCACGCCGGCGTTGATCAGCTCCCAATCGCGGCTCGGATCCGACATCCACAGCGCCTGCTCCACCAGCTGCGGGATCGCCAGCTCCGGCACCCCGGGCTCGAGCGCCCGCTGGTCGCCGACCACCAGAATCCGGAGCGCGCCGGCCGCCGGTCGCGGCAGATGTGGGCGATCGCGAAGCCCCAAAGCGTTGCTCCACGACCGCCCGCCGGCCTCGAAGCTTTCGCTCCAGATCCAGCCGATCTCGGCGTCGCGGCGCAGCGGCTGCGGCACGCCGGGCGCCGGCCGGCTGCAGGCGAAGGCGACGAGCGCGCCGACCAGCGCCAGCAGCGCGGCCCGAGATCGAAAGCCCTTCATCGCGCGTAGCCCAGCGCCTTGAGCAGACGGAGCTGCTCCGGATCGAGCTCGCGCCGCTGCGGCTCAGGATCGAGTCGGGGCCGCGACCGCCGCAGGCGCTGCATGGCCGCGTTCAGCTCGGACCAGACCGCGCCGTTTGCGATCGGATGCTGTTCGGCCGGATCGGCCAGCAGATCGTAGAGCCAGGTTTGGGCCTGATCCGGATACGCCATCAGCTTGTGCCGGCCGCGCAGCAGGGTGCGCGCATGGCGCCCGTCGAGCCGCAGCTCCGCATAGACATCGGTCGGGTTCTGCTCCGGGGCGCCGGCGCCGGACGATTGAAGCAGCGCCGCCATCGAGCGACCGTCGAGCCGGGCCGGGATCGGCACGCCGGCCAGCTCCAGCAAGGTCGGCATCAGATCCAGCAGCTGGGTGCGCGCGGCAACCCGGGTGCCGGGCTCGATCCGCCCCGGATAGCGCACCATCAGCGGCACCTGGATCTCCTCGCGGAACAGATCGACGCCGTGGGTGATGAAGCCGTGCTCCAGAAACTGCTCTCCGTGATCCGAGGTCACCGCCACGATGGTGTGCGGCGCGATGCCGAGCTCGGCGAGCAAGGCGTCGAGCCGGCCGAAATAGTCGTCGGTCAGATTGATTTGAGCGTCGTACAGATCGAGCAGCTGCTCGAGCTCTTCCGGCGAGGGCGCCAGCCGGCCCTCGTTGATCGCGATCATCCGCTCGACGCTGAACTCGCGCAGCCCGTCGGGGCGGCAGAAGCGCGAGCGGTACGGCTCCTCGGGCCGGTAAGGAACGTGCGGATCCACCGTGTGCAGGTAAAGGAAGAAACGCTCGTCGGCATGGGCCCGCAGCCAGCGCTCCAGGAGCGGCCAAACCTCCGCCACGCTTTCGTAGGTCTCGTCCTCGTAGTCGAGCACCAGACGGTAGCTGTCGAAACCCTGGGCGAAGCCGTAAAACGCTCCGACATTGGAGTTCGCGACCAGACCGGCGCACAGATAGCCGTAGCGCCGCAGCCACTCCGGCAGGGTCAGCGCCAGCGGCGTCAGCACCTCGTCGCGCTCGTTGGCGCCGTGGACGAAGGGATAGGTGGAAGTCAGCAGCGAGGCCACCGAGGTCTTGGTCCAGGACGAGGGGCTGGTCACTGCGCTGAATGTGACCCCTTGGCGCATGAAGCGGTCCAGCTGCGGAGAAGTCGGGCGCGGATAGCCGTAGCCCGAGAGATGATCGGCCCGTAAGGTGTCGATCACGTAGAGCAGCAGGTTCGGCAATCGCTGGCCGGCGCTGTCGGCGCGGGGCGCGGCAGCCGGCGCCTTGATCCGCGGTACGGCGAAACCGCAGCGTGCCTGGCGGCCGTCCGCGGCGCGACCGCCGCGGGCGCTCCAGATCAGCCGTACGGCTCGGCCGCCCCAGTCCTCGAGCGGGATCTCGCGTTCGTGCCAGCGGCGATCGCCCCGGTCATGAAACGGATCGACCCGCCCGCTCCACAGGATCGTGCGCCGGTCGGCTTCGGCGATCAGCTGGTACTCGATCGGCGTCGCATCGAGCGCCCAGGATTCCTGATCGACCCCGAATGCGACTGTGAGCGCCGCTTGCGGCGGCACCTCGATCGCGGTGGACACGCGGCCGGGAAGGATCATAGCGCGCCGCGTGTCGCGGTGGATGGTGAACCAGTCGATCTCGGTTTCGGGCGCGGCCGAGGCGGCCGAGCTCAGAAGGTCGATGATGCCTTCGACCTGCTCGACCGGCCGCGCGACTCGATCCGGTGCGCCGCAGGCGGCCCAAAGCAGCGCCAAACCAGGCGCC
>DASWHO010000496.1:0-1743 GCA_036398155.1 Acidobacteriota bacterium | reverse complement strand
CAGCGCCTGCGCCATATCGTTCTGCCGCTGCTGATGTCCACGATCCTGGTCGCGGTGGTTTTTCGTGCGGTGCAGGCCTACGGGGCGTTCGACATCGTCTACGTGATGACCGGCGGCGGCCCCGGCGGCTCGACCGAGACGGTCTCGCTGTACGCGTTTCAGAACTACTTTCGCTATCTCGATTTCGGCTACGGTTCGGCGCTCGCCCTGCAGGGCGTGATCCTCGCCGTGGCGCTCACCGCGATTTTGGTTCGCTTGGCGCAGCCGAGGCGCGCATGAAACGCACTCTACTGGGCCGCGCCGCCCTGGTCGCCGCCGTGCTGCTGATCAGCGCCTGGAGCCTGGCGCCCGCCGCCTGGCAGCTGCTCACCGCGGTCAAGCCCGACGCGCAGATCACCCGCGTGCCGACCACCTACCTGCCGGATCCGGTGACCTTCAAACACGTTCGAGCGCTCTGGCAACGCAAGCCGTTCGGCACGTATCTGGTCAACAGCGCCGTGATCTGCGCCCTGGCGACGGCGCTCTCGGTGCTGCTCGCGGCTCTAGCCGCCTCCGCGCTGGTGCGCCTGCCGGCCGCCGGCCGGCTGACCGTCCTGCTGGGGCTGCTGCTGGTGTCGCTGTTTCCGCCGATTCTGCTGCTGTTTCCGCTCTACGAGGGGGTGCGCGCGCTGGGCTGGCTCAACCAGCCCCAGGCGCTGATCTTCCCTTACGCCGCGCTGAGCCTGCCGCTCGCGGTCTGGATCCTGGAGAGCGGCTTTCGCCAGCTTCCCAAGGAGATCGACGAAGCGGCGCGGCTCGACGGGCTCGGCGCGCTGCAGCGGCTGCTCAAGATCCACCTGCCGCTCGCTCTCCCCTCGGCGGTCACCGCCGCGATCCTGGTGTTCATCTTCTGCTGGAACGAGTTCATGCTCGGCCTGACCTTCATGACCCGCGACCAGAACAAGACCGTCACCGCCGGGATCGCCAGCGTCAGCGGCGCATCGCTCTACGAGATTCCCTGGGGCCAGCTCTCGGCCGCGATCGTGATAGCGACCGCGCCGCTGATCGCGCTGGTCCTGCTGTTCGAGCGCCGCATCACCAGCGGCCTGACCCGCGGAGCGCTGAAGGGCTGATGGGCGAGCTGCGCGGGGAGCGGATCAGCAAAGTTTTTGCGGACGGGACCCGCGCGCTCCACGAGGTCTCGTTCGTCGCGCAGCCCGGGCAGGTGCTGACCCTGCTGGGCCCTTCGGGCTGCGGCAAGTCGACCTTGCTCCGGATCGTCGCGGGGCTCGAGCGTGCCAGCTCCGGCGCGCTGACCTTGGACGGAAGTCGGTTCGACCAGCTCGCGCCCGGCGAGCGCGAGGTCGGCTTCGTGTTTCAGAACTACGCGCTCTACCCGCACCTCACGGTGGCGCGCAACTTGGGGCTCGCGCTCGCGGTCCGCGGCACCGATCCGGCTGAGCTCGAGCGGCGGGTTCGAGAGACCGCCGAGCTGCTCGGGATCGCCGAGCTGCTCGGGCGCCGCCCGGCCGAGCTCTCCGGCGGGCAGCAGCAGCGGGTCGCCTTGGGCCGCGCGCTGGCACGCCAACCCCGGCTTTATCTGCTCGACGAGCCGCTCTCGAATCTGGACGCGCTGCTGCGCGAGAGCATGCGCAGCGAGCTCAAGGCGCTGTTCGGCCGGGTCGGCGCCACCGTCATCTACGTGACCCACGATCAGACCGAGGCGATGAGCCTGTCGGACCAGGTCGCGGTGATGCGGGCCGG
>DASWHO010000495.1:0-6708 GCA_036398155.1 Acidobacteriota bacterium | reverse complement strand
CGAGTGGGTCAAGACCTTCGAGATCCGGGCCGCGCGCCAGCGGCTCGGGCTGGAGCCGGGCGCAACCAAGAAGGTGGCCTGATGGGGCTGATCGAGAACCGCTTCGAGGACAACATCATCCTCACCACCGCGGATCATTTCATCAACTGGGCCCGGTTGTCCTCGATCTGGCCACTGGGCTTCGGGCTGGCGTGTTGCGCCATCGAGATGATGGCGACCGGCGCGTCGCGCTACGACCTGGACCGCTTCGGCGCCGGCGTGTTCCGGCCCAGCCCGCGGCAGAGCGATCTGATGATCGTGGCCGGCACGGTGACGATCAAAATGGCGAGTCGGGTCGAGCGGCTGTTCCATCAGATGCCGGAGCCCAAGTACGTGATCTCGATGGGGAGCTGCGCCACCTCGGGCGGACCGTACTGGCAGCACGGCTATCACGTGCTCAAAGGCGTCGACCTGGTGATTCCGGTGGACGTCTATGTGCCCGGCTGCCCGCCGCGCCCGGAGGCCTTGATCCACGGCGTCCTGCAGTTGCAGGAGAAGATCCGCCTCAAGACCATCGCCCGCACGGCCAAGACCGCCTGAGGCGCGACCGCCGCAGTGGAAGCCAAAGCGATTTACCAGCAGCTCGAACAGCGCTTCGGCGCGGCGCTGCGAGAATTCCAGGGCGAGGTCGCGCAGCCGTTCGCGGTGGTCGAGCCGGCGCGGATCGCCGAGGTCGCGCAGTTTCTGCGCGACCAGCCCGAGCTGGCCTTCGACGGGCTGATGTGTCTGTCGGGGGTGGACACGACCCAAGAGCTGGTCGTGGTCTACCACTTGTTTTCGTATCGCCACGGGCACAAATTCACGCTCAAGGCGCTGCTGCCGCGCGCGGCCCCCGAGCTCCCGACCGTGAGCGGCGTGTGGTCGACCGCCGACTGGCACGAGCGCGAGTGCTACGATCTGTTCGGCGTGGTCTTCAGCGGCCACCCCGATTTGCGCCGCATCCTGCTCCCCGAAGACTGGGAAGGCTACCCCCTCCGCAAAGACTACGTGGTGCAGGAATATTACCACGGGATCCGGGTGCCGAAATGAGGCGCCGGCCGCCGTCGCAAGTCGCAAGCACCGCGCGCGCAAGCGCAGCGCAGCGCGCGGCGCGGGGTGCAGGGGCGGAGCCCCTGCTCCGAGGTGCGCAGGAATATTACCACGGGATCCGGGTGCCGAAGTGAGCCGCAGATCTCCACCGCAGGAATGTAGGGGCGGGGCTTGTCCCCGCCCGCAACGAGGTCCCGAATGCCTGAAGCCCTGACTCCGCACCCGCCCGCGCGAGCGCTCGAGCCGCGCCCCACCCAGGTCGCGTTCGAAGGCGACGAGATGGTGCTGAACATGGGGCCGCAGCACCCCTCGACCCACGGCGTGCTGCGCATCGTGCTGCGGACCGACGGCGAAGTAGTCAAGGAGGCGATCCCGCATCTCGGCTATCTGCACCGCTGCTTCGAGAAACACGCCGAAAACCTCACCTACGGCCAGGTGATTCCGTTCACCGACCGGATGGACTACCTCGCCTCGATGAACCAGAACTTCAGCTTTGTGGTGGCGGTGGAGCGCCTGATGGAGATCCAGCCCAGCGAGCGCGAGGAGTACATCCGCGTGATCATGGCCGAGCTCAACCGCATCGCCAGCCACCTGGTCAGCTTCGGGACCTACGGTCTGGACATCGGCGCCGTGACCCCGTTTCTCTACGCCTTTCGCGAACGCGAGCGCGTCCTCGACATCTTCGAAGCCGCGAGCGGCGCCCGCCTGCTGTACAATTACATGCGGATCGGCGGGGTGATGCGCGACCTGAGCCCGCAGCTGCTCGACCAGACCCGCGCTTTCGTCGACTACTTCGAGCCCAAGATCGACGAGTACAACGAGCTGCTGTCGTTCAATCGGATCTTCATCGAGCGGACCGCGAAGGTCGGCGTGTTGAGCGCGGAACAGGCCATCGACTTCGGCGTGACCGGCCCCAATCTGCGCGGCAGCGGGGTTCGGTTCGATCTGCGCCGCGACGATCCCTACTCGATCTACGATCGGTTCGAGTTCGACATCCCGGTCGGCGAAGGATTGCAGGGTCAAGTCGGAGACTGCTGGGATCGGTACTACGTGCGGATCCAGGAAATGCGCGAATCGGTCAAGATTCTGCGCCAGGCGCTGGCCCAGATTCCGGATGGCGAGCTGGCGCGGCGGCCCAAGTCGATCAAGCCGCCCAAGGGCGAGCTCTATTCCCGCACCGAGAGCCCGCGCGGCGAGCTCGGCTTCTACGTCATCAGCGACGGCTCGACCAATCCGTTTCGAGTCAAGGCCCGCTCGCCGTGCTTCACGGCGATGAGCGTGTTCGGCGAGCTGGCGCGCGGCGCGATGATCGCGGACATCATCGCGATCATCGGCAGCTTGGACATCGTATTGGGCGAGATCGACCGCTGAGCGGCGCGGCGCTGCGCGCGTCGCAGCGGCGGAGCACTGGCGGAGCGGCCCGAAAAGGTATAGTCTGCAGCGCTTTCAAGTCGGAGCAAACGGCATGGATCGAATCGTACCGGCGGCGCGCGACCTGATCGCATGGCTCGCGGAGCAGCTCTGGAGCGGCTTCGGCGTGCTGCTCAAAATGCCGGACGAGCTGTTCGCGCTGCTGGTGATGGTGGTGGTGGGCTCGCTGATGCTGGTGTTTCTTTCGCTGCTGCCGCTGTTTTTCGTTTGGCTCGAACGCAAGCTCTCGGCCCGGATCCAAAGCCGGCTCGGTCCGATGGAAGTTGGCGGTTTCCACGGCTGGCTCCAGACCGTGGCCGACACCGTCAAGCTGCTGCTCAAGGAAGACCTGATCCCGGCCGGGGCCGACGCGCGGCTGTTCAAGCTCGCCCCGATGCTGGCGGTGATGGCATCGCTGGCGGCTTTCGTGGTGCTGCCTTTCTCCGACTGGCTGATCGTGGCCGACCTCAACGTCGGGCTGCTCTATTTCATCGGGGTCGGCTCGATCGGCGTGGTCGGGATCCTGATGGCGGGTTGGAGCAGCAACAACAAATACAGCTTGCTGGGGGCGATGCGCAGCGCGGCCCAGATCATCTCGTATGAGATCCCGGTGATCCTGTCGTTGATGCCGGCGGTGATGCTGGCCGGCACCCTGTCGACCCAGGGCATCGTCCAGGCCCAGAGCGGGATCAAATGGTTCGTGATCGCCAACCCCTTCATGCCGCTGGCGTTTCTGATCTTCTTCATCGCCTCGCTGGCCGAGCTCAACCGCACGCCGTTCGACATCCCCGAGGCCGAGAGCGAGCTGGTGGCCGGCTTTCATACCGAGTACAGCGGCCTGCGCTGGTCGTTCTTTTTCATGGCTGAATACGCCAACATGTTCGTCTCCGCGGCGATCGCGACCACGGTCTTTCTGGGCGGCTGGCATGGCCCGTTCGCCGCCGGCCCGCTCTGGTTCCTGCTCAAATGCTTCCTGCTGGTGGTGCTGATGATGTGGCTGCGTTGGACCCTGCCGCGGCTGCGGGTCGATCAGTTGATGTCGTTATGTTGGAAGTATTTGGTGCCGGCTTCGCTGGTGTGCCTGTTCGGCGCCGGCACCTGGTACCTGGTGGTCAACCGCCTGCGCGGCGGCGCCGCCGGGACCTTCTGGTTCGGGAGCTGATACCGATGAGCCCACTGCGGCGCTATTTTCGCAACCTCTGGGACGGCCTCTATACCGTGCTGGTCGGCATGAAAGTCACGTGGAAAAACAGCCTGCTCAAGCCGATCACGGTGCAGTACCCGCGCGAACGCATGGAGATTCCAGAAGGCAGCCGCAACCAGCTCTACTGCAACATCGATGACTGCACCGGCTGCCTGGCCTGCGAGCGCGCCTGCCCGGTCGCCTGCATCTGGATCACCACCTCGCGGCGGCCGGCCGAAGAGGAGGTCTACACCTCAACCGGGGTCCGGCTCAAGCTGGCGGTCCCCAAGTTCGATATCGACATGTCGCTGTGCTGCTACTGCAATCTCTGCACCGAGGTCTGTCCGACCGAATGCCTGGTCATGACCGCCGATCACGAGTTCGCGGTCTACGACCGCGGCGATCTGATCTACCGCTTCGATCGTCCCTGGCAGGTTCAGAAGGGGATCCTGCCGCCGGCGCTGCCCGACTATCGCCCCAAACCGAAGGCCGAGCAGCCCAAGACCGAGCCCGCGCCGGCCGCCGGCTGAACCCCGCCATGGAATCGACCTCCTACGCTTTGGTGTTTTACGGCTTCTCGGCCCTAGCGCTGGCCGCAGCCGCGGTGGTGGTATTCGCCCGCAACATCCTCTATAGCGCCTTCGCGCTGCTTGCCACGCTGTTCGGGATCGCCGCGCTGTACGCGATGCTGGGCGCCGATTTTCTCGCCGCGGCCCAGCTGGTGATCTACATCGGCGGCATCTTGGTGCTGATCCTGTTCGGCGTGCTGCTGACCCAGCGGGTCGCGCACCTGCACCTGAGGGTCACGACCCGCCAGGCGCTGCCGGCGCTGGTGGCCGCCGCGCTGGTGGCGCTGGTCCTATGGGTCGCGCTGGTCCAGCGCGCGCCGTGGCCGGCGCCGACCCCGCGGCCGATGGAGCCGACCACCGCTGCCCTGGGCGAGGCGCTGCTGGGCAAATTCCTGCTGCCGTTCGAAGTGGTCAGCATCGCGCTGCTGGCGGCTTTGGTCGGCGCGGTGTATTTGACCCGCGCGCCGGAGCGCGACCGGTGATCGGGCTGGGCCACTTCCTGACCGTCAGCGTGCTGCTGTTCGCGCTCGGGGTGTTGGCGATTCTGCTCAAGCGCAACGCCATCGGCGTGCTGATGGGGATCGAGCTGATCCTCAACGCGGCCGGGCTCAATTTCGTCGCCTTTTCGCACTTTCTCGGCAATCTGGAAGGCCAGGTGATCACGCTGTTCATCATCATCCTGGCGGCCGCCGAGGCCGCCGTGGCGCTGGCGATCGTGTTCTCGATCTATCACGGATTCGAGACCGTGAACGTCGACCAAGTCGACCAACTGCGCGGCTGAGCCGATGGCGCTGTTGAGCGATCTGCAGCTGCTCGCTCCCGAGCTGATCGTGGCCGGGTCGCTGCTGCTGGTCTTGATCCTGACTTGCAAGCCGCGCTCCTGGAACCTGATGGCCGGGATCAGCCTGGCCGGTCTGGGGATCGCGCTGGTCGCGTTGGTGCCGCTCAGCGGCCGCGCGCCGCAGAGCGCCTTCAGCGCGATGGTGGTGCACGATCCGTTCGCCTCGTTCTGCCGCGCTTTCTTCCTGGTCGCCACCATGCTGGCGATTCTGCTGGCGCTGCGCTCGCGCGAGCTCCAGGGTCCCGGGGCCGGCGAGTTCTTTACGCTGCTGCTGGCAGTGCTGCTCGGCATGATGCTGCTGGCGGGGGCGAATCATCTGCTGATGGTGTACCTCGGGCTCGAGCTGGTCAGCGTTCCGAGCTACCTGCTGGCGGGGTTTCTGAAGCGCGACCGTCGTTCCAGCGAGGCCGCGCTCAAGTATGTGATCTACGGCGCGCTCTCGACCGGGGTGATGTTGTATGGGCTCTCGCTGCTCTATGGGCTGACCGGCAGCGGCGGATTCGAGGCGCTGCGCGGCCATTTCAGCGGCAGCTCGTTCGACGCCGGGCTGGTGGGCTTGGCGGTGGTGATGGCGATGGCCGGCTTCGGCTATAAGATCTCGTCGGCGCCGTTTCATTTCTGGGCCCCGGACGTGTATCAGGGTGCGCCCACGGCGTTCACGGCGTTTCTGTCGGTCGGGCCCAAAGCGGCCGGGTTCGCGGTGCTGGTGCGGTTCTTTTTCTCGGGGCTGGCCGCCGCCCCGGGCCCGGAGGGCATGCTGCTGCCGCTGGCGCGCTGGCCGGCGCTGATCGCGGTGCTCGCGGCCTTGTCCATGTTCGTGGGTAACATCGCCGCGCTGGTGCAACACAACATGAAGCGGCTGCTGGCTTATTCCTCGATCGCGCACGCCGGCTACATGCTGATGGCGGTGTGTCTGCTGACCCCAACCGGCTTGCAGGCGATGCTGTTCTACTTCGTCGCCTACGCGATCATGAACCTAGGGGTCTTTTTGGTGGTGATCATGATCGCCAACGCCACCGGCAGCGAGGAGATCGACAGCTACCGCGGGCTGTGGTCGCGCGCGCCCACCTTGGTGGCAGCGATGGGGCTGTTTCTGCTGTCCTTGGCCGGCATTCCGCCGCTGGTCGGCTTCGTCGGCAAGTTCTATCTGTTCAAGGCCGCGGTCGCCGGCGAGCTCTACTGGCTGGCGGTGGTCGCGGTGGTCAACAGCGCGATCTCGCTCTACTACTACGTCTACGTGCTGCGGGTGATGTTCATCGACGCCGGCGCGCAGCCGGCGCCGCTGCGGCCGCCGCTGCTGCACAGCGCGCTGCTCGCGGTGCTGGTGATCTTGACCGTGGCGCTGGGGATTTTCTACGGACCGCTGGATGCTTTGACCCGAGCCTCCGCCCACCTCTGGGTGCCCGGCGGCGGATAGGGCACCGTCTGCGTCGTTGGGCTCACTCGGCCTCCTCCAGCGTACCTTTCAGTACGCTTCCGTCAGCCTCGCTTCGCCCGCCTAGCATCCGGCACCCTCTCCGCCGCCCACTCTCCTGTGCACAGGTGCTGCGGCGGGTTCGGTGCCCGCTCGGGTCGACATCGCTTCGCTCGTCTCCATTCTGCGCCAGGCCCGCCGCCGTACGGCAGACGGCCGTTCC
>DASWHO010000494.1:0-17355 GCA_036398155.1 Acidobacteriota bacterium | reverse complement strand
CCTTCGCCGGTCGGGTGGATGTAATCGTGAAACAGCCAGTCGCCGCGGTGCGGCTCGAGGGCCGCGAAGCCGTCGACCAGCGCCGCGCCCGAGCGCTCGCTCAGCACCACCATCCGATCCACGTAGCGATTGCGCCGCCGCACGCGCCCCAAGCTTCCGCCCGCTGCATCGGCCTCCACCATGAACACGGTCTGATAGCCACGCTGCTGTCCCAGGCTCGCAATGCGGGTTAGGTGCTGCTCGAACTCCTCCGGGGTGCCGCGCACCGGCAGCCCCGCGTAGCTGGTGGCGCTGGAGCTGGCGGCGCTGCCCAGGCTGTGCAACAGCGCCCGCAGCAAGCGGAAGCTGCCGACCCGATCGAGCCAGCCGACCGTCCGCCGCAGCAGCGCAGCCCGGGAGAGCGCCTCGACGCTGCGCCACGCTTGCGCGTCGGTCAGCGCCGGCAGCTCGGCGAACCAGCGCGGCCAGCGGATGCTGTCATTGAAGCGGGCGCAGACCACCACCACGTCGGGCCGATATTCCAGCAGCAATCGCTCGAGCGCCTCCATGCTGAGAAAAGAGCTGAAGCCCTTGATCCCGGCGTTGACCACCTCCCAGCGGCGCGCCGGCTGGTCCGCTCCGGTCGCGCCCAGGTTCAGGATCTGCTCCGCCAGCGCCGGAAAAGCGTAGCGCCCGGCCCGATACGGAAAGCCGTAGACCGACGAGCCGCCTATGCAGATCACGCGCTCGGTGTCCTGCGGCTTGAGCGGTCGGACCCGCCGGCCGCGGAAGTTGCCTCCGGGCCAGTAATCGGCTTCGGTGCGATTGCGCAGCACCAGGGGCGGCCCATAGATCCGATCCCATTCGGCGCGGGGCAGCGGACCCAGTGCGAGCTCCAAGGCTGCGAATGCGAACCCGGCGAGCCCCAGGCAAGTCCAGTTGTAAGCCGGCAGGCTCGACTCGTGCCGAACCGCCGTCGCGAGCAGCGCCAGGGCGAGCGACAGCGCCGCCAGGCCGAGCGCGAACAGCCGCTGCTCCGGCGTCTGGGGCGGCGCGCTGACCCGGATCAGGATCGGGGCCGCGCCGGCGGCCAGCACGCTGCCGGCGCAGCGCAGCCAGGCTGGCAGCGGCCGCTGGCCGCTGCGCACCCGCAGCTTGCCCAGCGTCGCGATTCCGAGCCCCGCCATGCCGATGGCGAGAGTTGTGACCAAGGCGCGATTCAAGCTGGGTATCTCGAACGGAGGCGCGCGGTACAGAATCCCCGGGAGCAGCACCAGGCCGGCCCACAAGCTGGCCAGCAGCAGCCGCCTCCAAGCGCCGCGGCCGAGGGTGTAAAGCGGCGCGATGAGCAGCAGCGCCATCCAGAGTCCACCCCACCTCGCCCCCGCCGCCGCCGGGTTGGCAACCGGAGGCCGCAGCAGCTCGATCCAAGCTCCGCCCCGCTCCTGGGCCCGGAGCGAAAGCAGCTCGAACGGCCACGATCCCGCGCTCAGTCCCCAGCCGCTGCTTGCGGGTGCAAGAGCGGTGCGAAGTACCTCGCGATCGTCGATCGCGACCACCAGCTCGCCGGGTTTGCGTTGGGCGTGGATCCGGTAGATCCGATCGCGGCGCAGCTCGAGCCCGGCGCCGCGATCCAAGGGGATGTAACGGAAGCCGTCGACTCGGTACAGTCCGGAAGGCAGCTCCGGGTACGCGCTGAACCGTATGGCGGCGCGCGGGTGTCGTCCCTGGACCAGCAAAAGCTCCAAGTACGCATCAACCGGCAGATCGTCGGTGAATTGGGTGTAGAGCGCCGGCGGCAAGCTCGGTTTGAAGCGCAGCGTCAGCTCGATGGCGGTCGAGCGGCGCAGCCTGGGATCGGCCAGCAGAAACCGCCGGCCGAAGTTGCTGACGGTGGCCTCGTCGTAGAGCGCTTGGTCCTCGATCACCCAGGCCGGCGGCTCGAGGGCGCGCTCGCCGAAGCGGGTGAACAGCGGGGTGGGGCCGCGTCCCGCCTTGGCTTGGGCCGCCACCGGCAGCATGGCCAGCGCCGCGAACAAGAGCGGCAGCGTGCGATCTGCTGGGATCCCGACCGGCATGCCTCGCGCGAACGTGGACTAAAGCGCCTGGAGGTAGGCGACCGCATCTTCCAGCCGGCCCAGGCAACGCTCGCCGCCGAGCACCGTCATGGTCTCGAACAGCGGTGGTGAAGCCCTGCGTCCGGTGACCGCGATCCGCACGGTCATGAACAGCTCCTTGGTATCCCAGCCGCTGGCCTCGGCGTGGGCGCGGTGCAGCGGCTCCAGCGCGTTCACCGACCAGTCGGAAAGCGCCCGTAGTTGGTCGTTCAAGCCCGAGAGCACCTTGGCGGTCTCGCGGGCGCTCTTGCCCTTGGGGATCAGCAGCGCCGCGTCGAAGCGCAGCGGCTCGTCGAAGAAGAACGACGCCGCGTCGTGAAAATCTCCCAGCCGCACGAGCCGCTCCTGGAGCAGCGGCAGCAGCGCCTCGAGCGTGGCACGGTCGGCCAAGCGCTCGCGTTTGGGCTCGATCCACTCGCTCAAACGCCGGCGCAGCTCGGCGGCGGGCAGGGCGCGCAGGTACTTGCCGTTGATCCAATCGAGCTTCTTGAGGTCGAACACCGGTCCGCCGAGGCTGATGCGATCGAAGCTGAACTCGCGCACCATGTCGTCCAGCGAGAACAGCTCGCGGTCCTCCCCCATCGACCAGCCCATCAGCGCCAGAAAGTTCAGCAGCGCCTCCGGCAGATAGCCCTGGCGGCGGTAGAACTCCAGCGACACCGGGTTCTTGCGCTTGCTGATCTTGGAGTTGTCGGCGTTGCGCAACAGCGGCAGGTGGAGGAATTCCGGCGCGGTCCAGCCGAACGCGCGGTACAGCAGCAGGTGCTTGGAGGTCGAGGCGATCCACTCCTCGGCCCGGATCACGTGCGAGATCTCCATCAGGTGGTCGTCCACCACGTTGGCCAGGTGATAGGTCGGATAACCGTCGGACTTGAGCAGCACCTGATCGTCGATGGTCGCGTTCTGAATCCGGATCGGCTCGCGCAGCTGGTCCGCGACCACGGTCTCGCCGCTCTCGGGCACTTTGAGCCGCAGCACCCACGGCTCGCCTTGCGCGACCCGGCGCTCGGCCTCGGCGCCGGCCAGCGCGCGACAGGCGCCATCGTACTTGGGCGGCAGCTTGGCGCGCCGCTGCTGCTCGCGCATCTGCTCCAGCCGCTCGGGCGAGCAGAAACAGTAATAGGCCGACCCGGAGCCCAGCAGCAGTTCGCCGTGCCGGCGATAGATGGCGAGCCGCTCGGACTGGCGATAAGGGGCGTGCGGGCCGCCGACGTCCGGCCCCTCGTCCCAGCTCAGGCCCACCCAGCGCAGCGCGCGAAAGATCGCCGCTTCGCTGGCGGCGCTCGAGCGGCTGCGATCGGTATCCTCGATCCGCAGCACGAACTTCCCGCCGTGGCGGCGCGCGAAAGCGTAATTGAACAGACCGATGTACGCGGTCCCGACATGGGGATCCCCGGTGGGGCTGGGGGCGAGGCGGACGCGGACCGGACTCATCGATGCTTCCCCCCTTGCAGCGCGGCGGACCCGCCGCGCTCTTGCCGCAGCGCCGAGCGCGGTCGGAGCCGCTCGCGCTCCACCCGCCAGGGCCGGAAGTCCAACCAGTCCGATGAGACCAGCCGGTACTCGACCCCGGCCCGCTCCCCCTCCAGACGACACTCCCAACCTACGGTCGCATGCAAGTGGCCGTAGAGACACAAGCAAGCGCCGTGCTGCTCCAAGATCGCGGTGAAACCGCTCGGCTCATGATGTTCGTTGACCGGCGGAAAGTGCAACAGCGCGATCACCGGCCCCTCGAAGTCGCTCAAGTGCTCGAAGGCCTGGGCCAGCCGTCCGACCTCGCGGTCGTAGGTCTTCTGATCGCGCTCGCCGAAGCCTTCGGCCCCGGGGCACAGCCAACCGCGGGTGCCGACCAGGCCGATGCCTTCGACGATCCGGCTGTCGTGCTCGATCAGCGCCAGGCTCGGCGGCAACACGCTCTCGACCTTGCGCCGCGAGCTCCACCAGTAGTCGTGGTTGCCTTTGATCATCAGCTTCTGCCCCGGCAGCGCCGCGATGAACTCCAGGTGCGGTGCCGCCTGCGGCAGCTTCACCGCCCACGAAATGTCCCCCAGCAGCAACACCGTGTCGTCGGGCCCGACTCGATCGCGCCAGTGCCGGGCCAGGTGGTTTTCGTGGTCGCTCCAGTGGGCGCCGAAGATATCCATCGGCTTGGCGCCTTGCGAGAGATGCAGATCGCCGATCGCGAACAGAGCCATGGGGCGGCAGTCTAAAGCGCCCGATCCGGGGCATCTACTGCCGGGGCATCCAAGCCGCCGGCTGTCTCCCAGGCTGGACGCTGCTGTCCTCGTTCGAGCGCGGGCCTGCGGCGGCACCGCGGGCCCTCGAGCCGGCGTTGCAGGGAAAGGATGGCCACCTGAGCGCTCAGACCCTTAACCAGAGGCCGTCTCGCGGAACCTCATCAGCACCGGACCAAGCCGGCATGCCGATTGCTCTCTAGCGCAGCGTTCGACAGGGGGCCGGGCATGTCCCGGCCAAAACAGGAGGTGGTTCCTATGCGCAAGTTGATCGCGGCGCTGGTGGTCGGAGGGCTGTGGCTCGCGCTGCTGCCGCCGGCCCAGGCCCACGAGCGCGGCTACGGCTACTACGGCCATTCCGGCGGCTCGCGCCACCACCGGGGCTACGATTCGGGCCGGTACTATTCGAGCCGCCATCGCGGTTACGGCTCCAGCTACTACCGCCCTCGATCCGGGTACGGCTATCAGCCCTATGTTCGATACCAGCCCTACTACCAGCCTCACTACTACGGCCGCCACACCTACCCGTCGTATCGCTCCTACGGCTATCGCGCGGTGCCGTATCACTCTGCGCCGCCGCCGCGCTACTGCTATTGAGGCGATACGTGAGCGATCACATCGCCCGCGGGTGATACTGGTCGTAGAGCCGGCGCAACCGGGCGGCGTCGACGTGGGTATAGATTTGGGTGGTCGCAATCGAAGCGTGCCCGAGCAGCGCCTGCACCGAGCGTAGATCCGCGCCCCCCTCCAAAAGGTGGGTGGCGAAGGAGTGGCGCAGCACGTGCGGGGTCAGCGGGCGCTTGATCCCGGCCTCGAGGCCGTAGGCCTTGATGATCTTCCAGAAGCCCTGGCGGGTCATCTTGCGGCCGTGGGCGTTGAGAAACAGCCAGGGCTGCTGGCGCCGCAGGATCAGAGGCCGGCCGCGCTCGAGGTAGGCCGTGAGCGCGGCGCGCGCCACCTTGCCGACCGGCACCAAGCGCTCCTTGCTGCCCTTGCCGCGGCAACGCACCAAACCCTCCTCGCGATCGATATCCGACCCCAGCAGGCTGAGCAGCTCGCTCACCCGCAGCCCGGCGGCGTAGAGCAGCTCGAGCATGGCCGCGTCGCGCAGCCCCAGCGGCACGGTGAGGTCCGGGCAGCTCAGGAGCTTCTCGATCTCCGGAATCGTGAGCACGCGAGGCAGCGGCGGCAGCAGGCGCGGCGCCGCGACCTCATCGCTGGGGTCGTCGGTGCGCACCCCTTCGGTGCGCAGGAAACGATAGAACGCCCGCAGCACCACGCGCTCTTTGGCCAGGGTGCGCGGCGCGATGCCGACCGCGCGCCGGGCCGCGAGGTAGGTGCCGAGCTGATCGCGGCCGGCCCGCAGCGGGTCGAGCGCCGGCTCGCGCAGGTACTCGAAGAACCCTCTCAAAGCGGTCCGGTAGGTCGAGACCGAGCTGGCCGCGAAGCCGCGCTCGACTCGAAGGTGATCTAAGAAGCTAGCGATCCACTGGGTCGCGTCTGGCATCGTTCGGGGTCTCCAGAATCAGCGTGACCGGTCCGTCGTTTATGAGCTCGATCTCCATGCGGGCGCCGAAGACCCCGGTCTGGACTTCGGCTCCGCAAGCGCGCAGGGTGCGAACGAATCGTTCGTAGAGCGGGGCGGCCTGCTCCGGCGGCGCCGCCGGCTCAAAGGACGGGCGGCGCCCGCGGCGCAGATCGGCGAGCAAGGTGAACTGGGAGACCACCAGGAACGCTCCCCCGACCGCCTGGGCCGACAGGTTCATCTTTCCGGCGGGATCGTCGAAGATCCGCAGCTCCCAGGCTTTGCGAGCCAGGCTGTCGGCGTGCTGGTCGCGGTCGATCTTTTCGACCCCCAGCAGGATCAACTGGCCCCGGCCGATCTTGGAATGAGTCCGGCCTTGAATGTGAACCGCGGCTCGAGCGACCCGCTGTAGAACGGCCTTCATCAAATCCCCCTTTTAATTATATGCACTTAAATCATAGGAGTTCAAGTAAAACTTTATGCCGCGGTCAAGGGTGAATTTTTCTTGACCCCTTGTAGGTACTTAACTATCATGGCTAAAGAAAAACTTTAGCTCATGGCCCGGTCGCGAACCGCAGGGTTTGGGGCTCGGGCGACTAGGTCCCTGTTCGAGCGCACGGTCTCCCGGCCGGCGAGAAGCGGCGACTTGAAAGGACTGGGAGGGTTTAAGGATGCGCAGATGCGTGCTGCTATGGGTGGGAGCGGCTCTGGTTTCGATCGCCGCTGGATCCGGGGTCGAGGCGCAGAACTACCAGCCGTTCAGAATCACCGACAACCTCGATTCCAACGAGGGACCGCGGCTGGCGTACAACCTCAAAAGCGACCAGTTCTTGGTGGTCTACAGCCGCCGCAACGACTCGAACGACGTCGACAACATCTGGCTCCACGGCCGGATCCTCGACCGCAACGGCAACTGGCTGACCGGCGAGGTCAAGATCGTCCAGATTCCTCCCTTCGCCCCGCCGCAATCGGCGTCGAGCTCCTGGGACGTGGTCTACAACCGCAACCGCAACGAGTACATGGTGGTGCACGAGCGGGCCCAGCCGCACCACGGCATCAACGGCCGCGTGGTGCGGGCCAACGGGGTGCGCAAGGGCAGGATGTGGCACATCTCGGATAGCCGCTTCGGCGAGGATCCCAAAGTCGCCTACAACCAGGCGCTGCGCGAGTATCTGGTGGTCTGGCGCGATCTGCCCTCGTTCAGCCCCTACGTCTTTACTCCCAACGCCGTCAACGCCCGGTTTCTATTCGGCAACGGGCGCCCGTTCGGCCCGGTCTTCGGCCTGATCGGCAACGACGGCTCGACCTCCTACAGCACCGATGAGCTGGTGTTCAACGAGGTGGTGCTGAGCTACGTGCTGGCCGGCGTGCGCCGCTTTCCCGGCCCCGAGTTCGGCGGCTTCCAGACCTACGGCCTCGGGGTGTTCTGGGACGGCAGCGTGATCGACGGCATCCGCAACTACGGCTACGTCAACCAGCCGCGCGATTTCCAGCTCACCGCCGACGTGGTGACCAACGAGTTCGATACCCGCGGCCTGGTGGTGTGGGAGGACCTGCGGCCCCACCAGTCCTGGATCAACGGCTTCTCGCGCTGGATCGGCTGGGACGGAGGCACGCTGCACAACCCGCGCAAGATCTCCGATCGCAGCGTGCCGGTGCAGCAGGTCTTTCGGGTCACCTTCGACGAGAACCGCCATCAGTACCTGGTGGTCTGGCTGGAGAACACCAGCAACACCACCCAGCGGATCATGGGGCGCTACGTCGCGGTCAACGGCTTTCCGTTCGGGCGCGAGTTCGTGATCACCGATCCGGTCCGCTTCCCCACCTTGGGGTTGGACGTGGTGTTCGATCGGCTTTCGAATCGTTACCTGGTGGTCTACGCCGAGAGCGTGCAGAAGATTGCGGCCGGGCTGGTGGGAGAGATCAAGGGGATATTCGTCCGCCCCGACATCAGCTACCCTTAGGCGTGGCGGCGGATCTGGCGCCGGCTGCGGCGTTGCGCTAGCTCGGCTTCCTCCGGCGTACCTTTCAGTACGCCTCCGTCAGCCTCGCGTCGCGCGCCTTGCATCCGGCACCATCTCCACCGCCCACTGCGCCGTGCTGGCGTGCTCGGGCCCGGCTCTGTCGCTCGTTCGGTCGACATCGCTTCGCTCGTCTCCATTTCGTTACCGTTCGCTGGCCTCGCGCGGCGGCAGCGCGCGTGGGCGCTGCAGGAGCCGCCGCTCGCCGGCATCGTGAGCGGGGGACGATCCCGTGAGCCCGGAGGTCGGATCGGGCCATGAGGCGGATGGAGCCACGGGCGACGGCGCGCTTTGGGCTGTGTTCACCTGTCGTTGACAAGCGCCTCCAGGCAAAGGCAGAATGGAGCCCTTATCGACTCTCTTTCTGAAGGATAATTTTCAACCCGGATGTTTCCCTCTCTTCGGTCGCACATCGCGGCGAGATCTCTGACCCGCGCCCGCCAAACGGCGGTTCTGGTCGCGATCGTGTCCCTATTCCAGGCCGGCTGCGGCCGGGAGCCCCAAGCGGGCCCCTGGCGGGTTCACACCGATCTGCTCCAGCTCGGCGCGGTCGCCGAAGTGCAAACCGAGACCGGCCGGATCGAGTTCGCCGCCGCCGAGGCCGGCCGCCACCTCGGCGGCGGCTGGGGACGCTACGAAGAGGTCCCCAGCATCGGCAGCGTCGTTTGGGCCACCGCCAAGCATGCGGCGGTTCGCCTGGTGTCGCTCGACGGCGGCCCCGCCGAGCTGGCCTTTCGCTGCGTTCCCGCGCGAGCTTCCGAGGCACAACCCCTGGACCTGAGCCTTCGGATCAACCGCAGGCGACTCCAGCGCATTCCGTTGGAGCCCATTTGGCGCGATTACAAAGTCGAGGTGCCGGAGGGTTTCTTGTCCGCCGGAGTCAACCTCCTCACGTTCGAGTTCGCCGAGCTGCGCCGTCCCAGAAATCCAGATGGAGAGCGGGCCGACGCCCGATCCCTGGCAGCCCAGTTCGATTACCTGGAACTGCGGACCGCGGCAAGAGCCGAGGCCGCGTCGCCTCAGCCGCTCCAACCCAGCAAAAACGGCTGGATCCAACGCGGCCCCAGCCGGCTCAATGTCTACCTCGAGCTGCCTGCCGGTGCGCGGCTCAGCGGCCGGGCTGCTGCCAGTTCGGACCTTGAACTCCTCGCCACGGTACAACCCGAGCTGGAATCGAGCGTCTCTGTGTTGGACCGAAGGCTCCGCGGCGGCGGGACCGAGCCGATCACCGCAGACCTGTCCCGCTTCGCCGGGAAGCTGGTGCGCTTGAGCCTGCAGACCGGGGCAGCCGCCGCGCTGCGCTGGTCCAAGCTCGCGATCGAGACGCCCGAAGCCGCCGCCCCAACCGCCGCTCCGGCGCGTACCGAAGCGCCGGCGCTGCCCCGCCTCGGGCGCCGAAGCAGCGTGATCGTCATCGTCTTCGACGCCGCGGCGGCCGCACACTTCGGTTGCTACGGCTATCCGCGCCCGACCACACCGAACGTCGACGCGATCGCCGCCGCACCCGAAGCCGTGGTGTTCGAGCACGCCTACGCCAACGCTCCCTACACTCTGGCCTCGACCGGATCGCTGTTCACCGGCCTGTACCCTGAACGCCACGGAGTGGTCGACCAGGACCTCATGCTTGCTCCGGAGGCCACAACCTGGGCCGAGTTGATGCAGGCCAATGGCTTCACCACCGCAGGCTTCAGCATGAACGCCTTCGCCTCTGAGAAATTCGGCTACGACCAAGGTTTCGACTTCTTCCTCAAGAAGCACAAATTCTTTTTCCGAGTGCCACAGTATCTGGAGAGCGGGCCGCGGGCGCCCCTGTTCCTGTACCTGCACTACATCAACCCGCATGCTCCTTATCAGCCCAAATACCGCTTCCGGCGCCGGTTCGTCGATCCGGCCTACCGCGGGCCGATCGACGGCTCGCTGCCGCAACTCAACCAGCTCTTCAAGCGTCTTCCATTGCCCGCCGCGGACCTGCGCCACGTGATCGACCTGTACGATGCCGATCTCGCCTCGGTCGATGCGGAGCTGGCCATCGTGCTCCAAGCGCTGAAGCGCCACCAGCTCTACGACGAGGCGCTGTTGATCCTCACTTCGGACCACGGCGAGGCCTTCTTCGAGCACGGCCGGCGCGGCCACAACACTACGGTCTATGACGAGATGGTGCGCATCCCGCTGGTGATGAAATTCCCCAAAGGCGTTCGGCCTCGGCAGCGCAGGATCGCCGCGCCGGTTCAGAGTGTCGACCTCATGCCGACCGTGCTGGAGCTGATCGGAGTCCAGCCGCCCCCCAGTCTTGACGGGGGCAGCCTTCTGCCGCTGGTATTCGGCGCTGAGCCGCCGGCGCGCCCGGTAGTGACGCGCGCGGAGCAAGGACTGCAGTACGCCCTGCGCCTTGGGCGTTACAAGCTGATCCTCCACCAGGGCCCGCCGGGCATCGAGCTGTTTGATCTGCAAACCGACCCGGCTGAAAAGCGCGACCTAAGCGCCTCTAACTCAGTGCGAGCCGGCTTTCTTGGGCAACGCCTGCGAGAGCTGCGGAGCGCTTGGGCCGGTCCCGCAACCGCGACCCAACACCAGATCGACGACGAGACGCGGGCGGAGCTGCGGGCGCTCGGTTACCTATGAACCGCGCGCTTTCAGTCGCGGCCGCCGCCGCGCTCCTCGCCGCCTGCGGCTCCGAGCCGCTTCGCGTCGACGCGCTCCAACGGGCCCGCTTTGGCCGCAAGCGCTGGCCCACCGCGGCGATCGAGCTCGGCTCGCAAGTCGCCGCCCGGCGCTATCTGCTCACGGGCTGGTCCGACACCGAGCAGCGCGGCGAGCTCAATTATCGCTGGGCCTCGGGGCGCGAAGCGGGCCTGCGTTTCGTCCGCCGCCCGGCGCCGACCCGGATTCGGCTGCTCGGGTGCAGCGGCGACGGCCAGCCGGTCGAGGCCGAGCTCGCAGTCAACCGCCATCCGGTCGGCAAGGTCGGGTTCCAAGCCGAGGGCTCGGAAGCGCTGGTCGATGTCGCCCCCGAGCTGCTGGCCGCGAGCGGCGAGAACACGCTGACCTTGCGCTTTCTGCGCGACATCACGGTTGAGACCGTGATGCGGCGCAACCGACCGGTTTTCCGGCCGCGCAACCTGGGGCTGGCACGGGTCACCTTCGGCCCGCCCGGGGCCGCCGCCGGCGAGCTGGTACGGCTCGAGCGCCGCTCGGTCCAGGCTCGCGATGGCGGTCTCGGCACGCGGGCCGGAGCCACCGTCACCACGTATTGGCATCTGCGCAAAGGCTCCACGCTCCAGCTCGGGATCCGCAATCCACCTCAGGAGCTGGCCGCGACCCTGGAAGCGCGGGTGCGAATCTTGTGTCGCGATCGCAGCACCCAATGGCGCCAGCGGCTCGCGCCCGGCGAGAGCATCGAGGCCGAGCTCGAGCTCGAGCTCTGTCCCGGGCAGCCCGCCGCGCTGCAGTTCGAAACCGGACCGGACCACGACCCCGATCTGGCCGCGGAGCTGCACTGGGCTGCGGCCACCGTGACCGCGCCGCGGGCGCGGCCCAAACCGGCGCCGGCCGCGCCGCCGCCGCTGCCCGCAGATACGCCGGTGGTTCTGATCGTCCTGGATGCTGCCGCGGCCAAACACTTCCATTCCTACGGCTACCATCGACCCACCACGCCGAACCTCGACCGGCTGGCCGAGGAGGGCACGCTATTCGAGCGCGCCTACGCGCCGGCGGCGTTCACCCTCGGGTCGGTCGGGTCGATCCTGACCGGCCACTACCCGGAATCGCACGGCGTCATCCACCCCCATCTCAAGCTGCCGCCGCCGGCCGCGACCCTGGCCGAGATCCTGCGCCAGGCCGGCTACAAAACCGCCAGCCTGATCGGAAATCACCACGCCGGAGCCACTTTCGGCTACCATCAAGGCTTCGAGGTCCAGGAGGTCTGGCGGATCCGGCCGCGCTCGAAAGGCCAATTCGTCCCCGCCAGCTATGACAACTACGCCGAAAACCTGCTCCCCGCCATCGAGCGGTTCGTCGCCGGCCAGCGCGGCCAGCCGCTGTTTCTTTACCTCCACTTCCGCGAGCCGCACAGCCCCTACTGGCCGCCGCAGCCCTACGACCGGCTCTTCCCGACCCGCTATCGCGGCACGATCAGCGGCGAGCGCCGCGAGATGGTGGCGCTCGAGCGCGGCCTGCTGGTCAACCCCGCGGAGGTGCTCGAGCATCTGGTGGCGCTCTACGACGGCAACCTGGCCTATGTCGATGCCCAGGTCGGGCGCGCGCTCGAGATCCTGCGCCGCCACCGGCTCTACCAGCGGAGCTGGATCATCGTGACCGCGGATCACGGCGAATCGTTCCTCGAGCACGGCGAAATGCGCCATTCCTCGAGCGTCTACGAGCAGAACGTCCACATTCCCTTGCTGATGAAGTTCCCGGCCGCCGAGCCGCGCGGCCAAGCCCGAGTCCGCGAGCTGGCGTCGCTGGTCGATCTGCTGCCGACCGTGGCGGCGGGGCTGGGGCTGGAAGTGCCCGCGACGGTTCAGGGCACCGATTTGAGAACGTTGGTTTTTCATCCGGGGGTCTCACCCCGGCGGACGGTGCTCGCCCTGACGGTGCCGCAATACGACGGTGCCGCTTTGATCGGCGAGCGCTACAAACTTATCTCCATGCCGCTGGAGCGCCGCGTCGAGCTGTACGATCTGCGGCGTGATCCGAACGAAACCGATAACCTCGCCGCGCGCGCGCCGCTGCGCGCCGGGCTGATGCTGCAGGAGCTCAGGGCGCTGCGGGCGCGCCACCGCGCGCTGCGGCCCTGGTCGCCGGGCGAGGCGGTGATCGATTCGGAGACCCGCGAAGCGCTGCGCGCTCTCGGCTACGTCAATGGATAGGAACGCTCATGGCCAAAATGATGCTGATCAACGCGACGCATCCCGAAGAGGTGCGCGCCGCCATCCTGGAGGATGGCGCTTTAGAAAACCTCGACATCGAAATCTCGGAGAGCAAGCTCTCCAAAGGCAACATCTATAAGGGCATCGTCACCACGGTCGAGCCCTCGCTGGGGGCCTGCTTCGTCAACTATGGCGGCGCGCGCGACGGCTTCCTGGCGTTCGATGACATCGTGCCGGAGGCCTACCACGAAAAGCCGCCGGCCGGGCGCCGCCCCACCATCGCCGACGTGATCAAGCCGCGCCGCGAGCTGGCGGTGCAGGTGGTCAAGGACTCGATCGGCACCAAGGGCGCGGCGCTGACTACGGCGCTCTCGCTGGCCGGACGCTTCCTGGTGTTGATGCCGTACAGCGAGGGGCGCGGCATCTCGCGCAAGGTCGACGACCAGACCCGCAGCGAGATGCGCGACTTTCTCGACAGCCTGTCGCTGCCGCCCGGCTGCGGCGTCATTCTGCGCACCTCCGGGATCGGCCAATCCAAGAGCGACCTCAATCGCGACCTCAACACCCTGCTCAAGCTGTGGGCCCAGATCCGCAAGCTGGTCAACACCGTGCCGCCGCCGGCGTTGCTGTTTCACGACCGCGATCTGGTGGTGCGCTCGCTGCGCGACTACTACACCAGCGACATCGCGGAGGTCTGGATCGACGACCCCAACGCCTTCGAGCGCGCTGAAAGCTACTTCCAGGCGGTGATGCCGCGCTCGCGGCGCGCCCTGCAGCTCTACACCGATCGCATGCCGCTGTTCGTGCGCTACGATGTCGAGCGTCAGATCGAGACCATCTACCAGCGCCGCGTCGATCTGCGCTCCGGCGGTTTCATCATCATCGAGCCGACCGAGGCGCTGACCGCGATCGACGTCAACAGCGGGCGCTCGACCCGCGAGGCCGATCCCGAGAGCACCGCATACAAGACCAATCTGGAGGCCGCGGCCGAGATCGCGCGCCAGCTGCGGCTGCGCGACCTGGGCGGCATCGTGATCTGCGACTTCATCGACATGATGTCGCGGCGCCACGATCGTGAGGTCGAGCGCGCCCTGCGCGAGGCGCTCAAGGCCGACAAGGCCCGAGTCCAGGTCGGTCACATTTCGAGCAACGGTATTCTCGAGCTCACCCGCCAGCGGCTGCGCCAGTCGCTGCGGGTGCAGAAGATGCAGCCGTGCCCGACCTGCCGCGGCAACGGCGTGATCGCCTCGCCTGAATCGATCTGGCTCAGCCTGCTGCGCCAGATCGAAAGCCGCCAGGCGCCCGGCAACCTGACCCAGGTGCGCGCCTCCTACCACTTCGAAATCGCCGACTACATCTCCAATCGCCACCGCGAGGACCTGGTCAAGCTGGAACAGGACTACAACCTCAAGATCGTGGTGCGCGCCCAGCCGGGGCTGCACCGCAGCGATCAGGAGGTCGAGTTCGTCAGCGCCGGCCCCGAGGCCGCCAAGCTGGTCGATCGCAGCGTCAAGGTGATGGACTCGCTGCCGGCCAGTCGGCCGCGCCCGGCCGAGCCCAAGCCGGCGGCGATCGAGCCGGCTGAAGACGTGGTCGCTCAGATCGCTCTGGAAGGCCCGCAGGAGGAGCACGCCGCCGCCGAACGCAGTCGGCGGCGCCGCCGCCGGCGCCGCGGCGGGCACGGCGAAGGGCAGCCGGCCGGCCCCGCGCCGGTCAGCGGCATCACCTCCGCCACCCCCGACGTGGTTGCGCCGCGCGCCGAGCTCTCCAAGACCTTCGAACTGCCGCCGCCAAGCGATCAGGCCGCCGCGGCCGCCGACTCGCGCAGCGGGATCGGCGGATGGGCGCAGAAATTTTTCCGCAAAGTCCTGGGCCCGAGCGGCCCCGACACCGCGGCGCCGCCGCCGCAACCCGAAAGCTCTCCGCTCGACGAGCTCGAGCCGCCCGACTTCGACTCGGACAGCGCGAGCGAGGCGGAATCGTCGCCCGGCAGCGCGGCGATTCAAACCGGCGGTCCCAGCGCCAGCGGCGGCCCGCCGCGCCGCCGGCGCCGCCGCCGCGGCCGCCGCGGCCGGGGCAGCCACTCCAGCAGCTCCAGTTCCACCGCCCAGAGCCAGTCGCAGTAGAAAAGCGACTGAGTCAGTCATCACTCAGTGCAGGTTGAGAATCGGGTAGCCGGCGAAGCTTGTAACTGGCAAACCGGGCTTGGCTGGGTGCCGGGGGCAAGCTCCGCTCGGTGCCGGGGCCAAGCTCCGCTCGGTGCCGGGCGCAAGCTCCGCTGGGTGCCGGGGGCAAGCTCCGCTTTGCCCCCGGTCAAGTCAGCCTCGGAGAACTGCCTCCCGAATCAACCAACCCCAACCAGTTGGTTTCAGGACGCCCTCACTCCCTCCGCCCCACTCCGCCCAGCAAAGACCGGCATCACGCTAAACACAAGCAACGCAAGCACATACACCCCACCTGAAACCGGATCCCGGCCGGCCACATACTCCGAAATCGAAAGCCCGCGCAGCCGCAGGACCACTCCGATCTCGGCCCCGAGCAGCAAGGCCAAGCCGATCAGCCCGATGCCCAAGCGCTGCGCGATCCGATCGACCGGCACCCCGAACCGCCGCACCGTCCAGCGCGCCGCCAAGTAGCTCGCGGCGATCATTAGTGGCGTCTCGAGCAGCTCGGCCCACCGCTCCCCCAGTGCCGGCACCACCAGCACAACCCGAATCACCCCAAGCGCAAACCCCACCGCAAACACCAACACAAAATAAACAGCACCGGCAAGAAAGATCATGTCGTCATACACTCACCGCGCCAACGTTTTTTCGATCCGCCGGTCCGGAACCAGCCAGATGACCGCGACCGACACGTAAAGCGCGCAAGCGATCAACGGCTCGACAAATGCCAGCGGAATCGCGAGCAGATAGACGACGACCGAGAGCTTGCCCTTCAGATCCCGCCCCAGCGCCGTCGCCAGGACCGATTCTCGGCCGTGAAGCGCGAGCAGGGCCACGGTCAGGATGAAATACGCGATCGCGGCGAACAGAAGCACGATGCCATAGAGCGCGACCGGCCAGGCCGCGAAATGATTCTCGCCCATCCAGGCGGTCACGAACGGGATCAGCGACAGCCAGAACAGCAAATGCAGGTTGGCCCAAAGGACCCGACCGTCGACCTGCTGGGTCACCTGCAGCAGATGATGGTGGTTGTTCCAGTAGATCGCCAAGAACAGAAAGCTCAGGACGTAGCTCAAAAACGTCGGAACCAGCGGGTGCAATGCGGTCCAGTGCGCCTGGTGCGGCGCTCTCAGCTCGAGCACCATGATCGTGATGATGATGGCGATCACCGCATCGCTGAACGCCTCCATCCGCCCCCGACTCATCCCGGGCCGCCCCGCCTCCAACTGTCCGCGCTCAGTTTTTCCAATTCGGCGTAGTACTCCTCTTCTAGGTCACTGTGGGCAGCGGCCGGTTGACGCAGCAAATCCCAGATCCGAACGGCGAGCACCGAACCGATCGCATGCACGGCTTCGTGACGATCCAGCCCTTCCGCTTGCAGGCGCTCAAGGGTCCGAGCAACCGGCGTTTGCTCACCCAAGGCGAGTTGGTTTTCGACCACCGAATGAATCGTTGCATGAACGGTTGGATTGGGAAGTTTCACTCGCCGTCGCCGGTGGTAGGCGCGGATCAGGCTGACTCGCTCCAGCGCCTCCAGCTCCAGCCAGTCAGCAGGTTTCGGCGCCTTATGAGGATCGTACGATCTCATTTCACATTCAATCCAGTGTAGTCGGTGCGGCAGGTCAGATCCGACATGTGAGCTCGGCGGTCCGCGGCCGCGTTGGGCGGAAGTCTAGCACGACACCGCCGAACCCGCCCTGCGGTGAGCTCGCCACTTCAGTTCACGGTGGCGTCCTAACCGGCGCGTTTGAGCCGAAACGCCGACCAGGAGTCATCCACGCTCACGAGGCCCAAGGGCCTCAGACCCAATCGCTCGGCAACCGCCCAGACATCGTCACGATTCATGTCCAGTCCAGCGGCTTTCGAGCCCTTACGAAAGAAGACCCAAATGGCGGCGGCCGGAGAAAGCGCGGAGAGTGCCGGCGGCATTTCTGTTTCGAGAACGGCTCGCGAGCTCACAAACAAGAACACGATCTGGGCAGCCTCCGGAGCAACGAATCTCGTGTCCTTCGGCAGGCCCAACGACTCCACGACGTCCGCCACTGGGTTGAGCACGGCAATCGCGGCGTTTGGCTTTACACGAGCCTTCTCGGCAACCGACTTGGCTGTCACGACGCTCTAACCACTTCCGCTTAATCTGGAATCTCGGCCTCGACCAGTTTCGCCAGCAGAGTGAGCGATTCCTGCCAGCCGAGATAGCACGCCTCCGGAGGGATGACGTCGGGCACCCCTTCCTGCACGATGTTCAACTCGGTTCCAACCGATACTTTCTTCAAGCTGACCGTCACCTGCAGCTCGCCCGGCAGGTTCGGATCGTCGAACGCGTCGGTGTAGCGCAGGCGTTCGGGCGGTACGAGCTCGATGAACTTGCCGCCGAAAGAGTGGCTGCGTCCGGTGCTGAAATTGGTGAACGACATCTTGTAGCCGCCGCCGACTTTGGCATCCA
>DASWHO010000493.1:0-1789 GCA_036398155.1 Acidobacteriota bacterium | reverse complement strand
GGCGGCGGACCGCCGGGGCGGTTTCAGGGCAAATGCCGCCGCCTCGATCGGCGTGGGGAGGCCATCGCCCTGCTGCTAGAATAAACTCCATCCGCCATGCGCACCGCGGTGATCATTCCGGCCTTCAACGAGGAGCGCTCGCTGCCCGCGGTGCTGCGCGAGATCCCCTGGCACCGGGTCGACGAGGTGATCGTGGTCGACAACGCCAGCCGCGATCGGACCTCCGAGGTCGCGCGCGCCGGCGGCGCGACCGTGGTGCGGGAGGAAAACAAAGGCTACGGCAGCGCCTGCCTGCGCGGCATCGCCGAGCTCAAGGATCGCGCGCCCGACGCGGTGGTGTTCTTGGACGCCGACTATAGCGACAGTCCAGGCGAAATGGAGCTGCTGCTCGATCGGCTCGGCGCGGGCTACGATCTGGTGATCGGCTCGCGCGAGCTGGGGCGGCGCCAGCCGGGGGCGCTGTTCTGGCACGCCCGCCTTGGCAACTGGATCGCGACTCGCCTGCTGTGTTGGCTCTACGGCCAGGCCTTCACCGACCTGGGGCCCTTTCGAGCCGTGCGCTACGACCGGCTGCTCGCGCTCGGCATGCGCGACCCCGACTACGGCTGGACCGTCGAAATGCAGGCGCTGGCGGCGCGCATGGGCTGCCGCTGCTGTGAAGTGCCGGTGAGCTACAAGCGCCGCATCGGCCGCTCGAAGGTCAGCGGCACGGTCAAGGGTTCGGTGCTGGCGGGGATCAAGATTCTCTACACCCTGGCGGCGGTCGGCTTCCGCTCGCTGCCGGCGGCGCTGCCGGCGGCCGTCGAAGAGGCGCCGCCGTGAACCAGCTCGAGCTCTTGCGCCGCCTGGCGGTCCCGAATCGCAGCAAGATCGTGCTGCTGGTGCTCGACGGGGTCGGAGATCTGCCGACCGGGCCCGGCGGAACCACGCCGCTCGAAGCGGCTCGGACCCCGAACCTGGATCGGCTGGCCGCCGAAGGCGCGGTCGGATTGCAGGATCCGGTTTATCCGGGCATCACCCCCGGCAGCGGGCCCGGCCATCTCGGGCTGTTCGGCTACGATCCGCTCGAGTGGGAGGTCGGGCGCGGCGTGCTCGAGACCCTCGGCATCGGCTTCGAGCTGACCGATCAGGACCTGGCCGGGCGCGGCAATTTCTGCAGCGTCGACGAGCAGGGGCGAATCACCGATCGCCGCGCGGGCCGGATCGGAACCGAGCAGAGCACCGAGCTGTGCCGGGTGCTGGATTCGATCGAGGTCGAAGGAGTCGAGATCTTGGTCCGGCCGGTCCGCGAGCACCGGTTCGCGGTGGTGTTTCGCGGCCCGGACTTGGATGGCCGGCTGGCCGACACCGATCCGCAGAAAGAGGGGGTGGAGCCGCTGCCGGTGCGAGCGCTGGCGCCGGAGGCGCAGCGCAGCGCCGGGCTGGTGCAGGCGTTCATCGATCAAGCCGCCGAGCGGCTGCGCGATCGGCATCCGGCCAACATGCTCACCTTGCGGGGTCTGGATCGCTACCGCCCGCTGCCGCGCTACGCGGATCTCTACCGCCTGAGCGCCGCGGCGATCGCGGTGTATCCGATGTATCGCGGGGTGGCGCGGCTGGCCGGCATGGACGTGCTCGACTGCGGTTCCGATCTCGCCGGCGAGTTCGGTGCGCTGGAAGCGGCGTGGGAGCGCTACGATTTCTTCTTCGTCCACGTCAAAAAGACCGACTCGGCGGGTGAAGATGGCAACTTCGAGCTCAAGGCGCAGGTGCTCGAGCAGGTCGACGAGCTGCTGCCGCGGCTGACGGC
>DASWHO010000492.1:0-3417 GCA_036398155.1 Acidobacteriota bacterium | reverse complement strand
TGCTTTGGCCCAACGGCGCGCAGTGGATTCTAGGTCGCGCCCGTGGCGGACAGGCGGAAATCCTGGGTCATTTCGTCACCGGATCAGGATCCGCCCTCAACGCGCTCCTGCAGGGACACCCCCTCGCCAGCTTCGGCGCGTCGACCACCGCTCGGCTGCACGCTTGCCTCGAAAATCTGGATCCGGCGGCGCCGGTTCCAGAGATCCTCGATCTCCAGCAGTTGGCGGCCGGTGCCGATCGCCGGCGCCGCTTCGCCAAGCGCCCGGCGTCGCTCGCGGAGCGGCTCGGGCTGCGATATCTGGACGAGCCCGGATTGGAACAGCTCCATGCGCTCGCCGCGCTGCTCCAACACCTTCAGTTGAACCAGCCGTCCGAGCTCGAGCGCCCCAGCCGCGCTGCCGGATACGGTCCGGCTCCTAAGCCCTGGAGCGCCGGTACCGGCGCAGCGCGTCTGCAGGCCCTGGCCGCGGCACTCCCGGAGTCGCCGGGTGTCTACCTTCTGCTCGATGAGGCGCGGCGGGTCTACTACGTCGGCAGCAGCGCGAATCTGCGCCGGCGGGTGCGTTCCTACCTGCGCGCGCGGCCGCCCTATCCGGCGCGCCTACAACGCCTGTTGGAGCCGCTCGCGGACGTCGAGATCCATCCCTGCGGGACCGAGCTGGCGGCGCTGCTGGAAGAGGATCGGCTGATTCGGCAGCGGCGCCCGCGCGGCAATCGCGTGCGCCGAGTGCACGCGAGACAGCGCAGCCTGCGCGACCAAGTCGTGCTGCTGCCGCATGCCGGCGGGGGTCTGGAGCTGATGGCGCTGCGCCCGCCGTGCGCGCCGCTGCGGCTGCATCTGCGGCGCTCCAGCCTGGCGTCGGCGGCGCGCCGGCTGCAATCCTTCTACGGCCGCGCCCGACCGGCCGCGGCGCGCGGTGCCGGGCGGCGCGAAGCGGAGCTGGTGCAGTCCTGGCTCCAACGCCACGGCGACCGGTTCGCTCGACTGCCGGCGACCGCCGCCACCCGCGCCGCCGGCTGGCGGCAGCTTCTAGGTGAGGCGCTCGAGGACGACCAGGCGCGCGAACGTCCGGTGCTGCGCCAAGGCCGGCCATTTGACCGCTCTAGCCGGCTCGACTAGCATCCCAGTCGCCGTCCATTGTTCTATCGCCTACCCGTGCTGGAAACCTCCGCCGCCGCACCGTCCGACTCCGTCTTGGTGGCGCGCTGCCTGGAGCACGAGGAGGAAGCCTGGGAGCTGATCGTACGCCGCTACCATCGGCGGCTGTTCAATATCGCGTACCAGTTCGTCGGCCGGGTCGAGGAGGCGGAGGATCTGACCCAAGAAATTTTTCTCAAGCTCTATCACTCGCTCGACAAGTTCGACCGCAGCGCCAGTCTGGTGAACTGGCTGGTGCGGGTGGCCAAGAATCACTGCGTGGATTATTACCGCCGCAAGCGTCGCGAGATGGCCTCGGTGATCCACGACGAGGAGTTGCTCACGGTGGTGCAAAGCCGCGGCAAATCGCCTTTGGGACAGTTCGAATCCAAGGAGAACTCCAAGCGGCTGCGCGACGCGATGGCGCGGCTGCCCGAGCACCTGCGCCTTGCGGTGCTGCTGCGAGATATCCAGGATTTGAGCTATCAGGAGATCGCCGAGCGGCTCGGGATCCCGGAGGGAACGGTCAAGTCCCGCATCAACCGCGGTCGCGCCGAGCTGGCGCGGCGGCTGCGTTAGGCGGCAAAAGGGAGAGCCTATGGGTTCGGTCGAGGTGAAGCACAGCGGCTCGGTCGCGGTGGTCGCCGTGATGGAGCCGCAGATGGTGTACGAAAAGCTGGAGAGCATCCAGCAGCAGGTCGGCGAGCTGATCCAAAAAGGCGCGCGCCGCGTGGTGATCAACCTGAGCGCGGTGCAGATGATGGACAGCTCCGGGGTCGGTCTGCTGATGGAGCTCAACCGCAAGCTCGATCAGCAGGGCGGCATCTTGAAGCTGGCCGCGGTCCAGCCGCGCATCCGCAGCCTGCTGTCGATGACCCGGCTCGATCGGGTGCTCGACGTGCATGAGAACGAAGGCGACGCGGTGGCGAGCTTCAGCGCCCCGCAGTCGCTGCCGCCGCGGGATCGGAGCGGATCATGAAGAAGGTCAAGACCGAGGGCGGCGGCAGCCTGACGCTCGACGGCGACCTGATGGCGGTGGTCGAGACCCTCTACCGCGAGGTCGCGGTGGCGCGGGAGTTTCACCACACCTACCAGGACATGCGGCGCGAGATCGAACATCTGGTGGATCAGTTTCCGGCTGCCGAGCAGCGGCGCTACCTGATCGAGAGCCTGTTTCTGAATACCGTGACCTATGAAAACGAAATGGTCACGGCTTACATCCGCAAGATTCAGGAGCGCAAACAGCCGGCGGCGCTGCGGAGCCGCGGCGCCAAAAGCGCCGGCCGCGGCGCCGCAGCGCAGCGCCCGCCCAAGCGCTGACCCGAGCCTTCGTGTATTCTTATTCGCGCCTATCGAGCTACGACAACTGCCCGCTGCAGTACAAGCTGCGCTATTTGGATCGACTGCAGCGGCCGGTCGAGAGCATCGAGGCGTTCCTGGGCAATCGGGTCCACGAGGTGCTGCGCCGACTCTACTCGGACGCCGGCATGGAGAAGCAGGTCACCTTGGCGGAGGCGCTCGAGCATTACGAGCGACGTTGGGAGCGCCTCTACCACCCGGCGATCCGGATCGCGCGCCGCGAGTACGGTCCCCAGCATTACCGCGAAGTCGGACGCCGTTGCCTCAGCGACTACTACCAGCGCCACGCTCCGTTTCGCGAAGGCCGGGTGCTGGGCTGCGAAACCAAGATCTTCGTCGATCTGGGCAGCGCGCCGGCCCACCGCTTGGTCGGTTACATCGACCGGCTGGTGCGGCGCGACGCCGGAGTCTACGAGATTCACGATTACAAGACCGGGAACAGCCTGCCGGATCAACGCGATCTCGACGCCGATCAGCAGCTCGCACTCTACCAGATCGGCCTGCAGCAGCGCTTTCCCGACGCCGAACGCGTCGAGCTGGTTTGGCACTACCTGGCACACGACATCGAACTGAGATCGGAGCGCGACCGCGAGGCGCTCGAAGGGCTGCGGCGCCGCACGGTGGAGCGGATCGAGCGGCTCGAGGCGCTCGATCCGGCCGGCGAGTTCGCACCGCGTCAGAGCCCGCTTTGCGGCTGGTGCGAGTACCGCGACCTCTGCCCGCTGTGGAAGGATCAAGTCGAGCTCGAGCGCCTGCAGGCCCAGGGGCTCGATCGCACGGAGCGTGCCGAGCTGGTCGAGCAATACGCCGAGCTGGTCGCGAGCGAACGCGAGCTGTCCGAGCGGCGCCGCGACCTTGAAGCGGCCCTGGGCCGAGTGATGGAGCAGCAAGGGATTACGCGGGTCTTCAGCGAGCGCCA
>DASWHO010000491.1:0-2780 GCA_036398155.1 Acidobacteriota bacterium | reverse complement strand
CGTTCGAGCTGCAACGATCCATCGATCCCGCTTTGGGGCTCGAGCGCATGCTGCAGCGGGTGCTGGAATCGGTGCGCGCGCTTTCCGGCGCCGAGCGCGGCTTCGTCATGCTGGCGGACGCGGCCGGCGAGCTGCAGGTGGCGGCGACCGCCGGCTTGGAGCCGCGGCAGCTCTGGGAGCGCGAATTCAGCGGCAGCATCGGCGCGATCGAGCGCGCATTGGCCAAGGGCGCCCCGATCGCGGTTTCCGATCTGCGGGCGGAGACCCTCGGCCAGCGCCCGAGCGTGATCGAGCGCGGCATCCGGGCTCTCGTGTGCCTGCCGCTCAAGACCCTCGATCGCACTATCGGCGTGCTCTATGCCGACAGCCTCCGACCGGGCGCCAGCTTCGGGCAGCTGGATGTGGAGATCCTCGACGCGCTGGCGGCCCACGCGGCGCTGGCGATCGGTGTCGCCAGCCTGGATCAGAACCTCAAGGGACTGGCCGATTCGGTGGCGAATCTGCCCGGGATTCCGCAGTCGATCGCGGCCGAGATCGAGCGAGAGATTCGGCGGGTTCGGCAACGCGCGCTGGCGGCGCCGGGCGGGCCGGATCGCGCCCCCGCGGCTGGTTCGCAGGCGTTGGGCGCCGCCACCTGGAGCGAGCTGCGGGCGCATCACGGCGCGCGCGCGGCCGAGCCAGCATGAGCGAGCAGGATCCTCACGCGCCGGGCGAAGTGGCGGCCGGGGTTCAAACCCCATCCGACGCGCGATCGACTCGAACCCATGCCGATCCGCTGCAGCGGCTCGCGCCCGGCGCCCTGGTCGCGGGGCGCTACCGGATCCGCGAGTTCATCGGTATCGGGGGCATGGGCATCGTCTACCAGGCCCACGACCAACAGCTCGACCTCGAGGTCGCGCTCAAAGTCCTGCGCCCCGAGTTCGGCATCGAAGAGGGGCGGCTCGATCGCTTCCGGCGCGAGCTGATCCTGGCCCGCCAGGTCACCCACCGCAACGTGGTGCGGATCCACGACTTGGGATCGGACGGCGAGCTCTATTTCCTGACCATGGATCTGGTTCGCGGCCGATCGTTGAGCGAGCTGCTGGCGCGGGAAGGCCGCTTTGCCCCCGAACGGGCGGTGCGGATCGTGCGCCAGCTGGCCGCCGGCTTGGAGGCGGCTCACGACGAAGGCGTGGTGCATCGCGATCTGAAGCCGTCCAATATTCTGCTCGACGACTCGGACCGTGCGTACATCTCCGACTTCGGAATCGCGCGCTCGCTCACCGCCGCCGGGTTGACCCAAAAGGGCGCGATTCTGGGCACCCCCGATTATCTCTCGCCCGAGCAGGCCCGCGGCGAGGAGGTGGACGGCCGCAGCGATCTGTACGCGCTGGGCATCGTCTTGTTCGAGCTGCTGAGCGGCGAGCTGCCGTTTCGCGGCGAGTCCTACTCGGAGATCCTGGCTCAGCGGCTCACCGGCCGGCCCAAGGAGCTGGCCCAGCTCGGGATCGCGCTTGCGCCGCGGCTGCGCGCGATCGTGCGCCGCTGCCTGGAGCGCGAGCCGGCGCGGCGCTATCAGCATGCGCGCGAGCTGATCGGCGATTTGGACGCGCTCGGGCGCCGACCGAGCCGGCGGCGCGGCGTGATCTGGGCGGCCGCGGGAGCGCTGGCGCTGCTCGCGGTGAGCTGGCTCGGCTGGCGCGCCGGCCAGGGCTCGCTGATCCCGGGGCCGTGGACCCATTGGGTCTCCAAGGTCCAGCTTCCGGCGCCCCGCAGCGCGTCGCTGCTGGTGCTGCCGTTCGTGAATGAAACCGGCCGCAGCGATCTGGCCTGGACCGGTAGCGGCCTGGCGGAGCTGCTGGGCGAGGTGCTGGCGGAAAGCCCGGCGGTGCGCGTGATCGACCACTTCCGTTTGCAGACCGTCTTGGACGATCTCAAGCTCGGGTCCGGACCATACTCGGAAGCGACCCTGCGCCAGCTGGCCGAGCTGTTCGAGGCCGACCATCTGGTCACGGCGCGGGTTCGGGCGCAGGGGGGCCGTCTGCGGGTCGAGGCCCGCCTGCTATCCAGCGGCCGGCCGGAAGGCCTGGCGAGCGCAGCGCTGCCGCCGGTGGTCGCGGGTGTCGCCCAGATCCAGCGGCTCGGCAGCGAGCTCAGCCGGGCGGTTCGCTCGCGGCTGGAAATCGCCGGACCGGCCGAGGCCGCCGGCTTCAGCTCGGCGCCGGCGGCTTTGGAGGCCTATGCCAATGGGGTGGAGCTGCTGCGGCGCGGCGATGCGCTGGCCGCGGCGCCGCTGCTCCAGCGCGCGGTCGAGACCGATTCGGATTTCACCGCGGCTTGGATTCGTCTGGCCGCGGCACAGCAGGCTCTGGGCTACGATCAGCAGGCGCTCGAAGCCTCGGCGCGCGCGGTGAGCACGCTGGGCGGGCGCAAGGATCGGATTGCGTTTGAAGCTTTGGCGCAGCGCGCGTTGCTGCAGGGCGAGCCGCAACGCGCCCAGCAGATTCTGCTCGATCTGATGGCGCGTTATCCCAATCACAGCGAGGCCGGGTTGCAGCTGGCCGAAGCCTACGAAATGTCCGGCGATCTGGGCGCCGCCGTCGGAGTGCTCCGGCAGCAGGTCGAAATCGATCCGGCCAACCCGCGCGGCTGGTACCTGCTGGCCAAGAACTCGATCTTGTCGGGCAATGGCCGTCAGGCGGTTGACGAGTATCTGGTGCGCGCGCTGGTGCTGCCGTTCGTGAATGAGACCGGCCGCAGCGATCTGGCTTGGACCGGCAGCGGCCTGGCGGAGCTGCTGG
>DASWHO010000490.1:0-1905 GCA_036398155.1 Acidobacteriota bacterium | reverse complement strand
GATGAGCTCAAAGCCAAGCCACAGTATCGAGCCGGTTCGGTTCCAGCCGGGTCAATCGATCGAGTCGCTGCCGAGCGCGGTGCCCTCGACCGGTCCCGCGCCGAGCCGGGTGGTTCGCGGCCGGGCGCTGATCTTCTGGGACCCGAAACGCCCCGGTCGCAAGCTCGACGCCATCGACACCGATCAGATCACGCCGGCGTCCGATTGCGTCTCGGAGAGCCTGGACCAGCTCGACGAGCGCTGGAAGGCTGGAGCCTTCCGCTATCTGATGCCCGACTTCCGCGAGCGGGTCCACCGCGGCGAGACGTTCCTGATCGCCGGCGAGCGGTTCGCGATCGGCTCCTCCAGGGAAATGAGCCCGGCCGGCCTCAAGGGGGTCGCGGAGGAGGTCGGCCTCGAGCTGGTGGTGGTCTGCGGCGCCAATTTGGGGGATATCTTCCGCCGCAACGCGCTCAACTTAGGACTCCATGTGGTGCAGTGCCCGGAGGCGGTCGCGGACGCCCAGGACGGCGACGACTTCGGCTTCGATCCGGCGACCCGCCGGCTGACCAACGAGACTCAGGGCAAGAGCTACGATCCGGTGGCGCTGACCAGCAAGGAAGAGGAGATCCGCCGCGGCGGCGGGATCTTTGCCGTCGGCCGCCGCGAGCTGCGCGACTCGGCGCAGAGGGCCCCGCGCATCGAGTGGCCGACCGGCGCCACGGCGCTGGAGCTCAGCACCACCGAGCAGATCGTCTGGGCGCATCGGGTCGACCGCGACGCCGAAGTCAAGCCGGGCGCGACCCTGCGGCTCTACACCGATCTGCTGCCGGCCTCGGATGGAACCGCGCCGTTCGCGATTCACACCTTCAACCAGATCACCGGCGGCGGCACCTTGTTCCCGCGCCAGGCGGCGATCGCCAACGATCACTTCGTCTTCACCGGGAAAGCGAGCGACCAGCGCCAGACCGACATCGGCCGCCAGTTCGCGCAGCGCCATGGGATCGAGAAGCCTTACTACGCCGACCCCGGCGATGGGATTTTCCACTTCTACTTTCCGGAGCAGGGTTTGGTGCTGCCGGGCCAGTTCATCGCCGGCGCCGACTCGCACAGCCGCGCCTACGGCGCGTACGGGGCGGTCGGTATCGGCGTCGGCTCGACCACGCTCGGCTTTGGCTGGGCCACCGGCTATGTCTATTTCACCGTGCCGCGCCAGCGCCGCGTGGTCTTCACCGGTGCCTTGCAGCCGTGGGTCAGCGGCAAGGACATCGTGCTCGAGCTGCTGCGGCGCTGGGGCTCGCAGCAGGCCCAGGGCATGTCGGTCGAGTTCGTCGATCCCGCGGGCCAGCTGCCGATGCCGTTTCGCAACACCATCGCCAACATGATGGCGGAAGCGGAAGCGATGAACGGCGTCTTCGCCGCTGACCGGGTGACCTACGACTGGTATCGAGCCAAGGGCCTGGTCGAGCTGCCCTATCCGGTGGTCGAGCCGGGGCCGAAAGCGCGCTACGCGATCGACGAGACCCTGTCGCTCGACGAGGTCGCCACCATGATCGCCAAACCGTACAGTCCCGGCAACGCGTTCGCGGCCGACCAGGTGGCGCGCGAGCGGATTCACTTCGACAAGGCCTTGATCGGATCGTGCACCAACGGCAGCTATGACGATCTGCTGCAAGCGGCGCTGGTGCTGCGGGCGGCTCGGGCGCTCGGGTTCGAGCGCGCGGCCAAGCCGCTGGTGGTGTTTCCCGGTTCGGGCGGCGTGCGGCGTCAGATCGAGCGCACCGATCCGCGCCTAGGGGAGTCGATCGCGGCGATCTTCCGCTCGGTCGGGGGCGAGATCCGCCAGTCGTGGTGCGGTCCGTGCTTCGGCCAGGGCCCGGATGCGCTGCGCGCCGGCGAGCGCGCCATCACCACCTTCAACCGCAA
>DASWHO010000489.1:0-1647 GCA_036398155.1 Acidobacteriota bacterium | reverse complement strand
GCCGACTGCGCGAAGCCCTCGAGCTCCAACCGGATCTGGTGGTGATCGCTTTCGGCTGGAACGATGTCGCCGAGGTCGCCGGAGCTGCCGACAAGGACTACCCGCTGCCGCACCCTCTGATGCTGCAGCTGCAGCGCCTCCTGCTCGGCACGCACACGGTCCGCTGGCTGCTCTCGCTGCGACCGGCCGCCGCGCCCCCAACCGGCTTCGGCCTGCACCCGCGGGTCGCGCTCGCCGACTACCGCAGCAATCTGCAGCGCATGGTCGAGCTGGCGCGCGGCGCCGGCGCCGGCGCGATCCTGTCGACCCGCTCGCACCGTATCGTGTATCCGGCTCCGAACTGGCGCTACCGAGTCAAGGACTACAACGCCGCCGTATTTCAAGTCGCCCGCGCCAGCGATGTGCCCTTGATCGATGCCCAGGCCATGGTGATCGAGCGCCCGGAGCTACTGGCCGACGAATGCCACTTCACCCCCGCGGGCGATCGGGTGTTCGCCGAACAGCTCGCGGCCGTGATCCGCCAGATGATCGAGGGCGGTCGCGGACAGGACGTGCTGTACTGGGAGAGCGCGCGCCGCTCCACCATCCGCAACAAGCTGGTCACCGGCGCCGGCGGCGGCCGCCGCTCATTGGTCCGCCTGCTCGAAACTCGGTAGCCCTACACGAACTTGAGCTTGCGGGCCGCGAAGCCCAGCATGCGAAGCAACAACAAGCCGTGGCGCCAGCGGCGGATGTTGCTTTGGCCGTAGCGGCGCTCGCGATAGCGAATCGGGATGTCGGCGATCTTGAGGTTCATCCGAGCGGCGCCGAACAGCAGATCGAAGTCGCCGAACGGATCGAAGTCGCCGAATGCGGCTCGATTGGCCGCGATGGTCCGGTAGTCGCATCGGCTCACGGCCTTGGTACCGCACAAGGTGTCCTTGATCGGTTGGCCCAGCAGCCAAGTGAACGCGAGGCTGAAGAATTTGTTCGCGCACATATTGAGCCACCGCATCGCGCCCGCTTCCATCGGATAGACCAACCGCACCCCGTTGGCCAGCTCCGCGTGGCCATCGGCCAGCGCCTGGTAGAATTTGGTTAGTTCCTCTGGCGGCACCGACAGATCAGCATCGAGGATCATGAGCAGCTCGCCGCGCGCCGCCGCGAAGCCCTCGCGCACAGCGTCGCCCTTACCGTGGCCGCTCTGCCGCAGCGCCCGCACCGCAACGCGTCCGGGCCGGGCCGCCAGCCGCTCGATGACCTTCCAGGTGTCGTCGCTCGAGCCGCCTTCGATCAGGATCAGCTCGGTCTCGGCTTGGAAGTCGGGCAGTCGGTCGAGCAGCAACTCCAGGTTCTTGGCCTCATTCCGAGCCGGGACCACGACCGAGACCGACGGGCGCAAAGCGGGTTGGCGCCGCGCGCGCGGCCGCGCGACCGCGAAGTGGGTCAAGCAGAACCAGGGCAGCAGCGGCGCGAGGCTTCGGTTGATCCAACGCTCGAGCCCGCCGAGGCGAAGCGGCAGCAGGATCTTGGCTTCCATCCGGATCAGCTCCCAATCGGCCAGCTCGAGCAGGTTGCGGATGTCGTTGGGGCTCAGCCAGCTCAGCGGAGGTTGTTCGCGGCGCAAACCGAGCTTGGTCGCGGCGGCCAGCAGCGGCCGCCACAGCG
>DASWHO010000488.1:0-4554 GCA_036398155.1 Acidobacteriota bacterium | reverse complement strand
GCGCTCGCCTTCGGCTTGATGAGCGGCTTCGGGCTTTGGCTCGCCACCGTCTGGCTGGTGATTCAACACCGGCCGGGAGCGCCGCTGGGACCTCGGCTGGCGCTGCTGAATCAGTACCTGCCCGGCTATCGCGTTTCGCTGCTGGGCGCGCTGGTCGGATTCGTCTATTTGCTGGTTCTGGGCGGTGTCTTCTTTGCCGGGGTCGCATGGATCTACAACCGACTGATCGGCGCCGCTCCGGCCGCGCCAAGGAGCCATGATCAGGCCGGCTGATCGAAGGGTGGCCGTGCTCGGGGCGGGCCCGGCCGGCCTGGCCGCCGCCGAAATGCTAAGCCGCCATGGCGTTCGGGTCGACGTGCTCGAGCTCCAAGACACCGTGGGCGGCCTGTGCGTGACCCACGAATACCAGGGTTTTCGCTTCGACCTGGGCGGACACCGCTGGTTCACCAAGAACCGGGAGCTGCAGCGCTGGTTCCTCGATTTGATGCAGGGCGAGCTGGTGACCGTGCAGCGCCGCAGCCGGATCTACTTCAACCGGCGTTACTTCAACTACCCGATCTCGCTGTCGAACGTGCTCGAGAACGCCGGCTGGTGGACCAGCCTGAAGGTGGTCTGGAGCTACGCCGCGGCCGCGGCCGCCGATCTGATGCGGCGCCGGCCGCCGGCCACCATGAAGGAGATGTACTGCGCCCAGTTCGGCGCGCAGCTCTACGAAATGTTCTTCCGGCGCTACTCCGAGAAGGTCTGGGGCCGGCCGTGCGAGCTGCTGAGCCCGGATTGGGTGGCGCAGCGCAGCAAAGGGCTCTCGATTCTCACCGCGGTCAAAGACGCGCTCACTCAGCGCCACGACGTGGTCAGCTTGGGCGATCAATTCGTCTATCCGCGGGCCGGCTACCAGCGGATCTGCGTCCGGATGGCCGAGGAAGTGACCCGGCGCGGCCACCGCGTGCGGCTGGAGGCGCCGGTCAAGGCGGTGAGCTTTCGTGGTCCTCACGATCTGGTGGTGCACTACGAGACCCAAGGGGCGCGGCGCGCGCTGGAATGCACCGACGTGGTCTCGACCCTGCCGCTGTCGCACCTGGTGGCCATGTTGGAGCCGCCCGGCGAGCTCGAGGTCCAAGCGCTGGCGCGCGCGCTGGAGTTCCGCGATCTGATCACGGTGGTGGTCCTGATCGACAAGCCGCGGGTCTCGGACGACACCTGGATCTACATTCACGATGATTCGATCCTGTTCGCCCGCGTCCACGAGCCCAAGAACTGGAGCGCGGCGCTGGTGCCGGACCCGCGGCTCACCTCGCTGGTGTGCGAATGCTTCTGCTCTTGCGGCGACCCGATCTGGAACCTCGGCGACGACCAGCTCCGCGCCCGGGTGGT
The DNA here is from genome assembly GCA_036398155.1 of Acidobacteriota bacterium. GTDB lineage: Bacteria > Acidobacteriota > DASWHO01 > DASWHO01 > DASWHO01 > DASWHO01. The sequence continues at coordinate 3,180 of DASWHO010000488.1, read as the reverse complement.
CGCCGATCTGAGCGAGCGCCTCGGGTTCATCACGCCCGCCGAGGTGATCGGCACCCGCGTGATTCGCACCCGCTACGCCTATCCGGTCTACGATCTCGAGTACCGCGGCAAGCTGGTCCGGATCTACCGGTTCCTCGCCCGCCACCCGGGGTTGCACATCGTCGGCCGCGGCGGCACCTTCCGCTACAACAACGCCGATCATTCGATCGAGATGGGCCAGCGCCTGGCGCGGCGCCTCTTGGGCGAGGATCAGGACCCGCTAAGGGTCAACATCGAAACCGAGTATCTGGAGGAGATCCGCGGCGAACGGGTAGGCGTCCAGCGTTAGACCGGCGTTTTTCTTCGATCGGGTGCCGTGGGCAAGCTCTGCTTTGCCCACCGACGACATTGGAGCGAGTGGACCGGCGACAGCACCGAGCGGGTCGACACCCGAGTGCTGCAGATCATCTACCGCGTCGAGCGCGACGATCTGCCGCTGTTCGTCGGCCAGCAGCTCGACGTCTTCATCGAAGCGCCGCCCCGCCAAGGATCAGGTGAAATGTAGGGGCGGGGCTCGACCCCGCCCGGCTGACCTGCCTTATCCATGGGCGGTCGACTCCAAGGCGCGCATGGGTGGCATGGGCACGCGCAGCGCGCCCATGGACGACGTCACCCCACCATAGCGGGGCTGTTCATGGGCGCAATGCGGCCGCCCATGCCACCCGATTCGTGATGGCGCGGCGAATACCAACGGTGGAGCCGCAAATTGGTTGAGTTCAGCCAAGTCTGGCGTCCATTTCGGCCCGGTGAAACTTATGCCCCCCATGCCTGTATCTAAGGCGTGGTTGAATCCAAGGTGATCGGGGCCAGCGCGCGATGACCAAGCTCCAGCGACGGGGACTGATTGGGCTCTTGGCGGGCCTGGGCGCGTGCGCCTGGCTGGTCGCCACCTTGCCGGCGGGCGGCCTTTGGGGCCCGCTGCTGGGCGCCGCTATCGGAGTCATTTTCACCCTCGCGTTTCGGCCGACTCAGCAGGCCTACATCGATCACGCCTTGACCGCGGCGGCGCTCGGCATCCCGCTCTGGGGGCTGGTTAGCGTCATTCTGTTTCCGCTGGCCGACGGCCAGATGCCGCATTGGACCGCGGCGGGGATGCGTGCGCTGATCCCGCAGCTGGTCGGCTTCGTGCTCTACGGCGCCACCTTGGGCCTGTTGGCCCAGGCCTTGAGCGACCTGGCGCTGGCGCGCCTGGGTCCGGAGCCCGAGCCGGCGCCGCCCGCCGAGGTCCAGAAGACCCAAGTCGTGATTCTCGGTGGCGGTTTCGGCGGCGTGACCAGCGCCCAGTACTTGGAGCAGGTGTTCGGCGCCGACCGCTCGGTCGAATTCACCTTGGTGAGCGAGACCAACGCGCTGCTGTTCACTCCGATGCTGGCCGAAGTCGCGGGCAGCAGCCTGGAGCCGACCCATATCAGCAGCCCGCTGCGCACCAGCCTGCGGCGCACCCAGGTGGTGCGCGGCCGGGTCCAGCAGATCGATCTCGAGCGGCGCTGCGTGGTGCTGGGCGCGGACCCCAAAGCCGACCCCGGCGACGCCGGCGAGGCCGAGCGCGAAATTCCGTTCGACCACCTGGTGCTGGCGCTGGGCTCGGTCTCGAACTACCTGGGCATGACCAACGTCCAGCAGCATTCGTTCGACTTCAAGAGCCTGCTCGACGCGATCAAGATCCGCAATCACGTGATCGGCATGTTCGAGAAGGCGGACCGCGAGACCGATGCGGCGCGGCGCGCGGAGATGCTGACCTTCGTGGTCGCCGGCGGCGGTTTCGCCGGCGTCGAGCTGGCCGGCGCGCTCAACGATTTCGCCCGCGGCATGCTGGCCGACTACCCCAACCTCGCTCCCGACAACCTTCGGATCGTTGTGGTCCACGCGCGGGATCGGATCCTGCCGGAGCTCAGCGAGCCGCTGGCGGCCTACGCGCTGGAGCAGATGGCGGTGCGCGGCGTGACTTTCAAGCTCAATGCGCGGCTGGCCGACGCCAGCAAGGGCGTGGTGATCCTGAATCCGCACGAGGAGATCCGGGCCCGCACTTTGGTCTGGACCGCCGGCACCACGCCCAACCCGCTGCTCAAATCGCTCCCGGTCGAGCGCGACAAGCGCGGCGCGGTGATGGTCGACGGCAACCTCGCGGTCCCCGGCGCGGAGCGGCTCTGGGCGCTGGGCGACTGCGCCGCGGTGACCGACGGCGTGACCGGCAAGCCGTGCCCGCCCACCGCCCAGTTCGCGCTGCGCGAGGCGCGCGCGGTGGCCGAGAACATCCGCGCCAGCCTGTACGGCAAGCCGCTCAAACCGTTCCACTTCAACTCGCTCGGCGCGCTCTGCGTGGTCGGCCATCACACCGCTTGCGCCGAGCTGGCGGTGCCGCTGGTGCCGGGCAAGTTCATGCGCTTCTCGGGCCTGTTCGCTTGGCTCTTGTGGCGCGGGATCTATCTCTCGAAGCTGCCCGGGCTCGAGCGCAAGGTGCGGGTTTTCTCCGACTGGCTGATCGAGCTGTTCTTCCCGCGCGACATCGTCCAGACCATCGATTTGGGATGAGGCTCACTTAAATGCGCAATCTCACCTGGCCCCTGGTGCTGTGCGTGGTGGTCGGCGCCCTCGGCGGCGCCCTCGCCGACCGATTGGTTTCGATGTCGCTGCTGCCCGGAGCGGTGCTCGGCGCGCTCTACGGGCTGGTGTTTGCGCTGCTCGCCACCCGGCGCGCGAACAGCCCGGGGGCCGGCCTCTTGTGGGCCTTGGGCTATGTGTTCGTCCTGTGGCTCGCAATCCCGGCCGCGCTGGTGCCGTACTGCCGCGGCGAGTGCGCGATGGGCGATCTGGACATGGTGCGCACTCAATACCCGCAGCTGGTCGCCTATGTACTTTGCTTCGGCCTGCCGCTCGGGATCGCGCTCGGCACGCTCGGCCTGCTGCGCACGCGCAAGGAAGCCGGCAATCCGTTCAGCCTGCCGCGCGCGCTCTTGGTCGGCGGAATCGCCGGCCTGATCAGCGGCTGGATCTTCGGCGTCTGGATGATGGCCGAGGGCTTCCTGCCGCTGGTCGCCGGACTGATTCACGCCGGCGGCGGGATCCTCGGCTTCGGCCTGCATCTGATCTTCTCGACCCTGATCGGGATCGGCTTCGGCCTGCTGTTCCAGCGCGACGTGC
>DASWHO010000487.1:0-11710 GCA_036398155.1 Acidobacteriota bacterium | reverse complement strand
CTGTGGTGTGCACAGGCGACATACATCCAGAAGGTCCTCCAAGTAGCTCAGGGCCACGGGAACGTCATCGTGGAGATCATGAACGAGCCGGGCACAGGAGAACACAATTCGCAGCATCAGATCGCTTTCTGGCATGAGATCATGGGGCTTGTAATCCATACGCTGGATCCCACGCGCGTGGTCATCTCCGATCAGGCCTTCACTGCCGACACCAACGGTATCTTCCGGGTCACAACGGTGGGTTGCCCGACACCCCATCAGCCAGGATGCGAGGACGTTGGAGACAGCGCCAGCGCAACTGCCAATGCGCTGCTGGACATGCCGGATGTAGACGCCTACGCCCTCCATTTTGGTCAGTGGGCCTTCGATCCCAAAGTCGACGACTCCTATGACAACGCTATGGCCTTGGATGAGATGAACGCCGTGTTTTCACGTGGGACGGATCATCTTTTCAAAGCCAACATCCGTCCTATCATCGCGGATACGGATGCGGCCACACTTGACGACACGGGGGTGTCTTGTCCGACCAACAACCTTCCTATGGAGGAGACGTGTCGCGCCCCAGACGGGCGAATCTCTGAACGGAACGTCGGCCATCTTGATACATGGGTTCAAAGAGCCCTGGATCTAGGCGCGAGTTTTAATCACAAAGATGGAATCGGCACCACCGATCGCACCTCAGGCGATAAATGCCTGATCGCAGACTCAAGGCAAGTTCTCTCTTCAATCCCGTCGGAGATTGACCAGCGAATTGATACACAAGCGCTTGGCATCCTGGCCAGCCAGACGCACGGGCTTGGGCGCTTGACCGACGCTTCCTTCAGGCACCCGCCCGATTGGGTCGGAATAGACATCAGATACAGTGGCGATTTTGCCAGTTGCGGTCAAGGGCAGTGCCTTGAGCGTTACAGCACGACAGACCCTAACGTCTCTTTCCTCGTGACGCTTCGAAACAACACAACGGCCACAAGGAGTGTCAGGTTGCAATATCGGTGGCTAACCTACCAGCGAAACACAGACCAGATATTCGGGGATGCCTTCGCATCGGGATATAGCGAGCCGATCGACCTACCACCAGGACCGTTCTATTGGCTTGAGGAGCCAGCAGCGGTTCCGGTTCCGAGCGAACTGGTCGGACAACTTGCATTGGTCCTCGAGGTGCAAGTCGTCAACGCGAGCAATACCAGCGAGGTCTATGACACCAATCAACTCGTCGCCTTGAACGAATCGACTTTGCCCCAGTTTCCGATCAACGAGTGTCAACTCCCTGGGTCGCTTTACCGCGCCTTCATTCCCGACCAACCCACCTTCCCGCCGGTAATCGATCCGGGTTCGCTCGAAGCGACCGTCTATGGTACATCGGCGGTTTTGGCCTGGGCAGTGTCCGATGCGGATAGCCCTACATCCGTGAGTATTGCTCTCGATACGGTTAATCCGCCAGAAGCCGTGATCGTGTCTGACCTTGAATCCGACAACTTTGTTGTCGACGATCTGGCGCCAGGTACAACGTATTACTGGAAAGTATCCGCCTTCGACACGGGACAGAACGCCACATTCGGGGCAGTGACTTCCTTCCAGGTGACGGGTCCATATCAAAACGGCGTTGTTCTCACAAGACCCGCTGACGGAACAGCGAACGTTCCCCCAACGACGATCCTGGAATGGGATGTCGTCGACCCCGAGCCAGACTTGCGGTTCTCCGTCTACTTCGACGCATGTCCGGGCGGATCTTGTCCAAATCCTCCGACCACTCTGATTTGCTCCAACATAAGCGGAACAACGTGCAACCCGCCCCCAAGCGATCTGGGTGTGCCCCCCTGCATCCCTGCTCAACTCGAAGATAACACCCAATACATCTGGCGTGTCGTTGCACACGGCTCGACGCCCACCGAATCGATGGGTGTTTTCACAACAGGAGTCCGTCAGGTAGAGCACGAGTTTCAATTGTTTAGTCCAGTAAACAATACCGTACCTTGGGAAGACGTGCGGGTTATCTGGCGGGAGGACAGCCAATGCTTCAACTGGGACACAACTCGAATCGTCTACAGAAACGAGGCTAACATAGGACAATTTTGGACCGTGCTCGATCACCCACAGACAAGCGGCTGTTTCCCGCCACCGCCAGGCGAGAGCGTTCAATTCTACTGTGAAGATCTCCCAGACCTCGAACCGGATGCGGCCTACCAGTGGGGCGTTTTTGTTCCGGATTGTACCAAGGGGGGCGTTTGCTGCAATCCCAACACATCAACGTGCACGGGAACATGGAGTGACATCGGCCGCTTTACGACTGCCGGGCCTACGATCAATCCAGCCCCTCAGCTCAGCCAACCTGCGAATCAGGCTTTGTTGCCAATTCTGGAAGGCGATACCGTGTTGTTCAGTTGGACTGCTGCAGCGGCGTCGCCGCCAGGAACCCCGCTCACCTATCGGCTGGAGATCGCCATCAACTCTGTGCCGCCGACTCCCGTCGCCGTCTTCAGCAATCTCGCTTCAACCTCTAAGGTCATCCCGGCAAGCGTTCTCGCAGAAGACGACGTCTATACCTGGAAGGTGACCGCCACAGCGGGATCTACCGCCGTAGCTAGTGCCTCGAGGACCTTGACCATCCACCACATCGACGAGTGGATGGTGGTCGCCCCGGGATATGGAGCAACATCGGGCGCGGGCCGGGCCTCGATCTACTACAACCCGGACCCTGCTAACCCCTATCCGGCGCTGGTGAAGTTGAGGGAGTTCAGCGTAGGTGGGCGCGGGGGCGGCGAACTGCTGCCGGCCGTTGGAGACGTCGATCTTGTAAACGCTGGCAAGGAGCTGGTCTTTGGTAGTGGAATCAATGGCCCCAACAAGGTCTACATCTACAACACAAAGGGCGGCTCTTTGGGTTCCTTCACCGCTTTCAACACCACGGAGAACCCATCGGGACGTGTCCACGTCGCGGTCGGCGATGTCGACGGTTCCAGCCCAGGAAATGAGATCATCGTCGGCACCGGATCCAAGTATTTCCTCAACGGTACAGCTCCAGGAGAGAACAAGGTCAAGGTTTTCACCGCGGGTGGACTGCTCTTGGCCAGTTTCTCACCGGCTTGGAACATGAATCCGAGCGGAGAGGTATGGGTTGCAGCGGGCGATCTGCTCACTTCACTACCAGGCGACGAGATCGTGTGCGGCCCCGGAGCCCAAAACGACATGCAGCTCTTGATTTTCAACGGAGGCGTGCAGGTGGCTGAGATCTACCCGCCAACGGGTCCTCATGCATCTCATCCGTGGGATATGACGGTGGCGGTGGGAGATTTCTCGCCGACCAATGCCGGCAACGAGGTGCTGGTCAACAGGGGCGGCGACCTGCTGGACCTGTACAGTCAGGGAGGTACTCTGCTCGATACCTACTGGGTCTTCGGTGATTATCCATTCCTGAATCCCAACGGCAACGTCAACGTCGGCGCTGGCCGCGTTGACGGCGTGGACGGGCATGAGATCCTAGCCGGGACCGGATACGGCAGCCAGGGGTACCTGCAGGTGTTTAATTACGATGTCAACCTCTCGATTCTGCAGCAGGTTCTGCCCCCGAATATCTACGGCGGCGAGGTGCACGTCGCTGGCAATCGGTAGGCAGACTGACTGAGACCGGGCGGAGGGCGGATCGATCCGCCCTTCGCCCGTTTCTGTTGCGTCTCCGTCGCGTGGCGCGCCAGGAGAGATTCGGAGCGGACCGGTTACTGAGGGCGGTTGGCGCCGCGGCGGCCGCCGGGGTGGTTGGCTTGGGGGGCGGCGGCGGCGCCGGCGTCGCTCTTGCCGCCGGCCTGGCCTTCGAGGTTTTCGATCATGCGGTCGAAGCGCTCGCGCATCGCCGGATCGGTGGCGCGTTCCGACATCTCGCGCAGCCGCTCGATGCGCTGCTGGATCATGTCGCCGCGGTTCATTTCCGCCCCTGCCGGCGCAGGCTGCTCGGCGTCGGGATTCGCCCGGGCGCCGCGGAGCTGATCGATCAACGAGCGCAGCGGGTTGGCGGAGTCGGCATCACCCCCGCCGGCTGCGGCGACGTCTTGGCGCGGCGTGACCCGCGGCCCGGGCTTGGCCGCCGCCTCGCTGGCGCCGGTGTCCTGGGCGAGCGGAGCGTCGCCGTCGACCTGCTCCATCGGCACCACCGAGCCGATCTCGGCCTCCGGCACGCCGATCTCTCCGCCGTTCATGGGGATCAGGAACCAGCCGCGCTCGGTGCGGTAAGAGTCGACCCGCAGCTTGCCGCCGCTTTCGAACGTGACCAGATAGTCGGCGCCCGCGGGGGCCGCGGCCAGAGCCGCCGCAGCGAGCACACCCAACCAGTGGACGCCGATTCTCATCGCTTGCGTCTTCATTCTAACATCCCGTTCCCATCTGTCGCCAGGTCGGCGAACCAACAGCGAAGGAGCTCCATCGCCGGTTTGCCGCGTGGCGTGTAGGACGTGTCGCTCGGGCCGCCCGCGCCCCACCAATCGTAGAAAAAGACCCCGGCCAGAAAGTCGGCCTCGGCCCAGGCGGCCAGAAAAGCCTGGTAGCCCAGGCGCTGCTCCTCCAAATCGACCGGCAACCCGGCCAGATAGTTCCACGGCTGGCGCAAGCCGCCCTCCATGCTCGGATAGCCGATCTCGGTGATCAGGACCCGCCGGCCGTGGCGCTCGCTCCAGGCTCGCAGCCGCTCGCGAATCGGCTCCCAGCTCGCGATCAGCGCGGGGAGCGCGGGGCGCCCGCCGTTGGTCAGCGGATCGATCTCATGGTAGGCGTTGGCGCCCAACAGATCGAGCGCGTCCGCGAACCGCATGCCGTCCAACGCGTCCCAATTGCATGTGTAGCTGAGCCGACCGCGGTAGCGGGCCCGCACCTGATCGATCAAGGCCCGCCAGCGCCGCTCCTCGACCTCGCTGCTGATCAGCTCCGAGCCGACCGAGAAGTACTCGGCGCCGGCCTGCTCGGCGAGCTCGGCGTAGCGCAGCAGCACCGCGCCATACGCGGCGAACCAAGCCTCCCACGACGGCGGCTCGAGCGTGCCGCGCCAGCGCCCCGGCGCGACGTCGACCACGTGCAGGGTCGGAATCAGGTGGACTCGGAGACCGAGCGCATGGGCTTGCTGGATGGTGATCCGAATCCGCTCGTCGCTGCTGCCGCCCCACGGGTTGGTGGTGATCTCGACCGAATGCACGTCCGGCATGGTGCTGACCACCATCAAGGAGACCGCCTCGGCTCCCAGCTCGTAGAGCTCGCGCAGCGCCGGCCCGTAATCGGCGCCGGGATCGGCCGAGAACAGGCCCAGGACCACGCCCTTGAGCAGGCCGGTTTCGGCCGCGGCGGACGGCGCGCACAGGCTCAGCGCCGCGCAGGCCAGCAGGATTCCCCAAGCTCGCATCCTGGAAACGGGAGCGCCGCCGATTGCCGGCAGACACTCCCACCTTGGGTTATACGCCAGAATCGACCGGTTGGCCGATACGGGTTTCGATCGCGGCGTGCGCGCCGCTCCAACGGCATCGACTTCGGTTCGGTGCCTTGTGCTCTGAACCGGCCGCACCCTACATTCCTTCAGCATGCGATTTGGGATCCGAGCCGGCCGCTTGCTGCTCTGGGGACTTGTGGCGCTCGGCGCGCGGCCGCTTTCGGCTCGCGAGCCCGGCGGCGCGGGCGCAGGCGAGCTGCCGTGGGAGGTGTGGCGCGATCTGAGGTCGCTGGCGCGGATCGAGCGCGGCGATCAGGTGCTATTGCGCAGCAGCCACGATCCGACCGGCGACCGCTTCGATCGCCACTCCGACGGCGACTCGCGCTTCATTCGGATCGCGGACGGCGAAGGCGTGATCTTCGAAGCCAGCGGAACGGGCGCCATCACCCGCATCTGGATGACCCAGGGCGAAGGCGTCAGCCTGCCGCTCGACCCCTCGATTCAGATCCGCTTCTACTTCGACGGCGAGGCCGCGCCGCGCATCGATCTGCCGCTGCCCAGCTTGTTCGACGGCACTGTCGCGCCGTTTCTCGAGCCGCTGGTCGGCGACCGCCTGGATTCCAGCGGCGGCAACTTCTCCTACGTGCCGCTGCCGTTTCGGGCCGGCTGCCGGGTCACCTTGCTGGGCGCGGAGAGCGCCAAGATCTGGTTTCAGTTCACCTATCACCTGCTGCCGGAGCCCAGCGAGGTGATCACGTTCACCGGCGGTGAGGATCTGTCGGAGTGGATCGCGCTGTTTGACGCGGCCGGCGGCGATCCGTGGACCGGCGGCGGCCAAGTCGCGGCCGGCTCGGTCAGCATCCCGCGCGGCACGACCCGCACGATCTACAGCGCCGCTGGCGCCGGTTTTCTGAACGCTCTCTTGCTGCAGGTGCCGGCGGCCGCGCGCTCGACCACCGTGCTGACCTTGCGCTTCGACGGCCAAGCGACGGTGCAGATGCCGGTCAGCGACTTCTTCGCGATCGGACGCGGCGGCGCGACTCCGACCCGCTCGGCGCTGCTCGGCGAGGAGCTCGGCGGCATGCTGTATTGCTACTTCCCGCTGCCGTTTCAGAGCCAGGTGCAGGTCGAGCTCACCTACGCCGCCGTTCAGCCCGCGCCGCCGCTGGCGGTGTCGTATCAGGTGCGCCGCAGCTTCGATCCGGCGCTGGCCGGCAGCGGCACGTTCGGCGCCGTGCTCAGCGCGCAGCCAGAGACCACGCTCGGCGTCGATTTTCCGCTGCTCGACCTGACCGGCCAAGGCAAGTGGGTCGGTCTGTTCGCCGATCTGAGCTCGGTCAACACCTTGCAGCGCACGTATCTGGAAGGCGACGAGCGCATCTATCTCGACGACTCGCCGCATCCAATGCTGTACGGCACCGGGGTCGAAGATCTGTTCGGCGGCGGATTCTACTTCGACCAGGGACCCTTCACCCTGCCGCTGCACGGCATGACCTACCACCTGCGCCAGGGCGGTGAGGACATCACCGCCGCGTACCGGCTGATGCTCAGCGATGCGCCGACCTTCGCGAATCGGATCCGCGCCGGAATGGAGGTCGGGCCGATGGCCAATCTCACCATGCGCGCCCGCAGCGTCGCCTACTATTACCGCCGCGCGGCCCTGGCGCTGGCCTTGTCGGACACGCTTGACTTGGGCAGCGCGGCCTCGCGCCAGGCGCATCACTACTTGACCAAGGGCGCGCACGCGATCGCGGCGCTGGACGCCTCGTTCGAGGGCGTCCCGACGCTGCAGCTCCAATCGCAAGGATCGTATCGCGAGCCGGGGGTCTCGCAGTTCATGCTCACGGCGGCCGGCTGCGGCGACGCGCTGCGGCTGCGGCGGCGGCTCGACGCCGGCTTTCCCGATCAGGGCGCTCTGGTATTCGTGAACGGCGAGCTCGCCGGTTCCTATCCTCACCTCGATGCCAACCCGTTCCATCGCTGGCGCGAGATCGACCTGGATCTGCCCGCCGCCCTCGCGGGCCAGACGCCGCTGCTGGTGAGCGTGGTAGCGATCCCGATTCCAGGCAGCGATCCGGCCGACTATCTGTTCAGCGAGTTTCGCTACCAGCTCTGGTGCGGCGCCGCTTCGCGCGTGCCCAAGCCGCCGGTTTCCTCCGACGCGCCGTGAAGCCGGCGATCCTCGAAGTCCGGGGCCTGAGCTTCACCTACCGCGGGTCCGAAAGCCCGGCGCTCGACGGAATCGATCTGGAGCTGGCCGCGGGCGGTTTTCTGCGCGTCGCCGGCGCCACCGGCGCCGGGAAGTCCACCTTCTGCCGCTGCCTGAACGGCCTGATCCCTCAGTTCCAACGCGGCGAGCTGCGCGGCGAGGTGCGGATCGGCGGCGTGCTGGCCGATGCCCAGAAGGTCGGGGACAACGCCGCTCGGGTCGGTCTGGTGTTTCAGGATTTCGAAGCGCAGCTCTTTTCGACTTCGGTCGAGCGCGAGGTCGCATTCGGGCCCGAGAATCTCGGCTTGCCGCGCGAGCAGATCGCGCAGCGGGTCGAGCGCAGCCTGGCGGCGGTCGGGCTCGCCGAGCTCAGGCGCCGCGATCCGGCCACCTTGTCAGGCGGGGAGAAGCAGAAGCTGGCCTTGGCGGCGACTTTGGCTCTGGAGCCGGAGCTCTTGGTGCTCGACGAGCCGACCACCGATCTCGATCCGCCCAGCCGCCGCTGGCTGCGCGAGCTGCTGCAGCCGGGGCGCGGGCTTTCGAGCGCCGTCATTCTGGCCGAGCCCGAGATCGGGGACGGCGCGGCCAGCGGCGAGCTGCTGGTGCTGGAGGCGGGGCGCTGCGCGGCGCTGGGACCGGCGCAGCGGCTGGCGCGCGACACCGAGTCGCTGCTGCGCCACGGCGTCCGGCCGCGCGAGCTCGATCTCTTGTTTGCGCGCTTGGGGCTGGACCAGTCCGCTTCCGGGCCCGAGGAAGCGGCGCGGATCCTCGAGCGGCACGGCTATCGTCTCGACCCGAAGCGTTTGCCGGGGCCGGCCGCCGAGGCCGCTTCGGGCGCGGGGGCTCCGGCCGTGATTCAAATCGACCGGCTCACCCACCAGTATCCCGACGGCATGCTAGCGCTGCGCGGCATCGACCTGACGGTGCGGCCGGGCGAGTTCGTGGCGCTCTTGGGCGCCAACGGCAGCGGCAAGACCACCCTGGTCCAGCATCTCAACGGCCTGCTCCATCCGTCGAGCGGGAGCTGCCGGATCGGCGGCAAGGAAGCCCGCGCCTATAGCCTGGCCGAGCTGGGACAAAGGGTCGGTTACGTGTTTCAAAACCCCGACGTGATGATCTTCTCGGATACGGTCGCCGACGAGGTGCGCTTCGGCCTGCGCAACCGCGGCCTGTCCGAGGAGCAGCAGGAGCGGCGCTGCCGGGCCGCCCTGGAAGCGGTCGGGCTGGAGGCGCTGGCCGACGCGGATCCGTTCGCTCTACCCAAGGGCGGCCGGCAGCGGGTCGCGGTGGCGTCGGTGCTGGCGCTGGAGCCCGAGATCTTGGTGCTCGACGAGCCGACCACCGGGCTCGATCACGCCCACGCGCGGACCGTGCTCGATCTGTTGCGCGAGCTCAATCGCAAGGGCCACACCATTCTGATGATCACCCACGCCCTCGGCCTAGCCGCCGAGTACGCGCGGCGCTGCCTGCTCTTGGGCCGCGGCGAGCTGCTTGCCGACGGCGCGCCGCGCCAGGTCCTGGCGGATGCCAACGCCCTGGCCCTGAGCGGCCTCGAGCCGCCCGACATCTTGGCGCTCGGCCAGCGCTTGGGCGCGCCGACGCTGACTCTCGACGAGCTCGCCTCGTGCCTGGTGCGGCCGGCGTCGTGAGGCATTGCGCGGGCACAAGATTTCAGTGGGCCGCTGGGACGCGCATGGGTGGCATGGGCACGCGCAGCGCGCCCATGGACGACCTCACTCCCCATGCAAAGCTCGACCATGGGCGCCCTTCGGCCGCCCACGCCACCCCGTTCGACACAATGTCCTCTGGAATGACGCCATAAGAGATTGCGAGGGAGAGACAACCATGAAGGAGCTGGCCAGCTCGTGCATCGCGCTTGGACTGACCCTTTCAAACCCGTGCGCAGACCGGATCGCGGCGGCGCAGCCGAATCCCTATGCGCCGGACCGGCCGGAGCCCGGCTCGGTGGAGGCGATCGCCGCCGCGACCAGCGAGCCGCGCTTCTCGAGCCCGTGGGTCGCCTACGTCCCCGAATCCGACACCGTGCCCTCGCCGTCCGACCACCTCGGGCGTATCGCCGGCGCCGCCGGCGAACTGACCGGCAGCGCGCAGATCTACGACTACTTTCGCGCGCTCGACCGCGCCTCCGGCCGGGTCCAGGTCGAGGTCATCGGCCGCAGCGAAGAAGGGCGCGAGATCCTGCTGGTCGCGATCGCCGACCAGGGCGGGATTCAAAAGCTCGAGCGGCTCAAGGCGATCAACGCGGCGCTGGCCGACCCGCGCCGCACCAGCCCGGAAGAGATGGAGCGGCTGCTGCCGGAGGCGCGCCCGTTCTACTACCTCAACGCCGGCCTCCACGCCGACGAGAGCGGCAGCGCCGAGATGGTGATGGATCTCGCCTACCGGCTGGCGGTCTCGGAGCAGCCCATGATCCAGGCGATCCGGCGCGAGCTGGTGGTGCTGATTAACCCGGTCTCGGAGCCCGACGGGCGCGACAAAATGGTCGAGTGGTTCTACCGCTACCTCAAAGGCAAGCAAGAGTTCGAGCGCCTGCCGCGCCAGTCGCCGCCCTACTGGAGCCGCTATGTCTACGTCGACATCAACCGCGACGCGCACCAGCAGGCGTTCGCCGCCACCCGCGCGGTGACGCGGATGTTCTTCGACTACCACCCGGCGGTGATCCACGATCTGCACGAGGCGATCCCGCTGCTCCAGACCTGGAACGGCACCGGCCCCTACAACCCGCATCTCGATCCGATCGTGACCAGCGAGTTTCTGGAAATGAGCCTGCACGAGGTCACGGCGCTGACCGCGCTGGGGATGCCGGGGGTGTGGACCTGGAAGTTCGGCGAGGGCTTCGGCCACCACTACCTCGAATCGATCGCGATGAACCACAACGCCATCGGGCGCGGCTACGAGACCTTCGGCAACGCCACCGCCGAGACCGTCGAGCGGGTGGTCGACGACTCCGAGATCACCCGCGAGTGGTATCGCCCGTGGCCGGCGCCCAAGCGCTTTCGCTGGTCGATGCGCGACAACACCAACTACATGCAGACCGGCTGCCTCGCGATCCTGGACTACAGCGCCAGGCAGGCCAAGGAGCTTGTGCGCAACTTCTACCGCAAGGGCTTTAATTCCTGGCAGCGCGGCCTGAGCCAGCCGCCGCACGCCTATGTGATCGCGCCCGATCAGGGCGACCGGCGCCGGGTGGCGCAGATGGTGAATCGTTTGCTCGCGCAGCGCATCGAGGTCGGGCGCGCCGCCGAGCCATTCTCGATCGGCGAGGATTCGTTCCCGGCCGGGAGCTACGTGGTGCAGCTCGATCAGCCGTACCGCAACTATGCCGTGGATCTGCTCGAGCCGCAGTGGTTCCCGCCCGACGCCGAATACCAGCCGTACGACGATGTCTCGTGGGCGCTGCCGGTGCACTACGGCGTGGAGGTGCAACGGATCGACGATCCGCACGTTCTCGACCTGGTCTTCGAAAAGGTCGCGGACGAGCTCGAGCCGAGCGGGCGGGTGCACGGCGCGGGTCCGGTCTACCTGCTGCGCGACCGCGGCCAGGAGGCGCTGCTCGCGGCGCGCTACCGCTTGAAAGACTTCCAGATCGAGATCGCGGAGTCCGGCTTTCGAATCGGGGACGCGGAGTACACGGCCGGCTCCTGGATCGTGCCGGCGCAAGATGGGGTGGCGGCAGTGTTGGATCCGGTCAGCCGCGAGCTGGCACTCGATTTCGATTCGGCGGCCGCGCCGCCCGAGGTGCCGCGCCACTCGGCCGCGGCGCCGCGGCTCGGCGTCTGGGTGCCGTGGGCCGATACCGACATGATCGGCTGGATCCGCTACACGCTCGATCAGCAGAAGATCCCATACATCTACATCCGCGACGACGACATCAAAGCCGGCGAGCTGGGAAAGCTCGTCGACGTCCTGATCTACGGCCACGTCCGCCTCGACCTGCCGGCTCAGATCCACGGCATTCCCGCGACCGACGGACCGATGCCCTACACCAAAACCCCGGTGTATCCGAGCCACGGCGCGCCGGCCAGCTCCGAGGACATCACCGGCGGCATCGGTTGGAGCGGCCTCGCCAACCTGCA
>DASWHO010000486.1:0-2367 GCA_036398155.1 Acidobacteriota bacterium | reverse complement strand
GGAGCTGCGCCAGGCCAACTACGCCGCCGCGCTCGATTTCCAAGGACTGTTCAAATCCAGCTTGTGGCCGTGGCTGGCCGGCATTCCGCTCCGGATCGGATTCGCAGCTGCGAACCGGCGCGAGCCGCTCAGCACCCTCGGATCGAATCGGCGCGTCCCGATCCCGCGCCAGGCGCGCCATGTGATCGAGAAAAACCTCGAGCTGCTGCGCGCGGTCGGAGTGGTCGAGCGCAGCGCGCGCTTCGACGTCGAAGCGCCGCCCGAATCCTGCGCGGCTTGGCGCCAGCGCCTGCGGCGGCTGGGCATCGAGCGCTATCTGATCCTGAACCCCGGCGGCGGCTGGCCCACCAAACGCTGGCATCCGGAACGCTTCGCCGCGCTCGGTTTGCGGCTGCTCGCTTCCTACCCCGGGCATCTGATCTGGACCGGAGGTCCGATGGACCGCGAGCTGTTGGAGCGGATCCAGAGCCAGATCGGATCCGAGCGCAACCTGGCGGCGCCGCTCGAGCTGGACGAGCTGTGGGCCGCGATCGCCGGCGCCGAGCTCTTCATCGGCGGCGACACCGGTCCGCTCCACTTCGCGGTCGCGCTCGGCACCCCGGTGGTCGGGATCTACGGGCCGACCGACCCGGCCCGCAACGGCCCCTTGGATCCGCACGATACCGTGATCTGGCACCAGCTCTGGTGCAGCCGCTGCTACCGGCGGCGCTGCCCCTACCGCTGGGAGTGCATGGAATCGATCGGCGTCGATGAAGTGCTCGACGTCATCCGATTGCGCCTGGGCTCCACGACCATCCATGAATCAAGCTAGGAGCCAGGCTCCTAGCCCGCGGTGCGCGCAGGATCGAGAACCTTGCTAGAAAGAGGTCTCGCGAAACACCAAGATGCGCAGCAGACCTTTGATGGCCTTATGCAGCAGCAGGTAAACCACCAGCGCGACAATGTACGAGAGCATCAGTTGAAAGCTCCCGACCGCGGGATCCGGCATCAGACCTTTGAAGGGCGCGAGTAGCGGCGCGGTGACGGCGGTCATGAAGCGCATGAAACCGCTCCAATTGCGGGCTCCCAGAAGCTCGAGGCCGATCATCAGACCGATCAGCCCGTAGATCAGAAAGAAAATGTAATCGACGAACTGATTGACCCGGGCGATGCGGCGGGCCCGTTCCAGCTCGCGCTCGGTGGTGGTGACCTCGGTGACCGCCCGATGCTTGAGCTGGTGAGCGACCGAGCTGACTTCCGCATCCTCCTCTTTCGACTGTGGGCCGGTCTGACGCTTGATCGACTGCTGCACCTCTCGCCGGAGCAGCTGTTTGACCTCCTCGTGGTCGGCGATTCGCCTTGCTTCGTCCTCGGTCAAATGCGTTTCACGAACCATGATTCTTTCTCTCCTTGCGGTCCGATTCCGGCGGCCCAGAGCCAAGCGGTGCTCTAGACTAGCGGGCCGTCCGCTACCTTTTGCAACGCGGGTGCCAAGGCCGCAGGTCCGCCAAATCGCGGGCAGGGTCGGCGTGGAGGCGCTTTGGGGGGCTGCCGACGGGGAGTTACGGCCGGGTCGAGGAATTTCTCACCGGGTCGAGCGGAAGACGCTCGCCTCGGGTCGGCGCGGCTAGCTCTGGCGCCAATCGAGCAGGCGGTTGTAGATCAACGCTCCCAAGAGCCCCAAAATGAATCCGTCCAGCGCCGCCCACAGCAGCCCGATGAAGGCCCCCGAGATCGAGACGGAATAGCCCAGATAATAATTGGAAAGCAGAGCGAGATGTTCTCCGTGTCCAGCCAGCGCCGCGAGCAAGGTCAACCCGAACACGCCGCCGCCCCACAGAATCGCGCAGGTCCAAGCGGCGGCCAGTGTATCGAGCTTGGGCACGGACGGATCTTAGGAGCGGCCATTTTGGCTGTCAAACTCCACTATCGGTGCGTAGCTCGTCCATGGGCGGCCTTCGGCCACCCATGCCACCCCTGCAGTGCCATGCGTGGATATCAAGGGCGCATCCCTTGGTCACTTGGACTCATGTTTGGCGCCGCGCTGCTGGGGGGCTGCAGCGGCGCGGTCCCCGAGCCGGCCGCGACCAAGCCGAGCTGGGCCGAGCTCGGCCGCAGCTATCTGGTGGAGCGCCGCGACGCCGCGCGGGCAGCGCGCTTTTTGGAGCGCGCGCTGGAGCAGCGGCCGCGCGATCCGGCGCTGCGCCGCGACCTGGCCGCCGCGCTGCGCGATCTCGGCGACCCAGCGTCGCTCGAGCGCGCGCGGGCGCTGCTGATCGCGCTCGCCGAGCCGCGGCCGCGCGAGCCCACGCTGCGCTTCGCGCTGGCCGAGATCGAGCTGCTCCGCGGCGAGCGCGCGGCGGCCGAGCGCTGGATCGAGCGCGGCGC
>DASWHO010000485.1:0-5116 GCA_036398155.1 Acidobacteriota bacterium | reverse complement strand
TCGCGAATCGGGTGGCATGGGTGGCCGAAGGCCGCCCATGGACGAGGTCCGCGCCGCGAGCGAGGTCGTCCATGGGCGCGCTGCGCGTGCCCATGCCACCCACGCGCGCCCCAGCGACCCACTGAAATCCTGTGCTCCATGCCAGCAAACGAGAACAAAATTCTCGTTTCGGCCGCTATAACGGGCTACTAACCCGCGAGGGCGCGGCGGTCGACTTTGCCGCGGTCGTTCTTGGGCAGCGAGTCGCGGTACTCGATCCAGCGCGGGTACTTGGTTGGGAGCAGGAGCGATTTGACGTGCTGCTGCAGGGCGGCGGTGAGCTCGGCGCCGGGCGCAGCGCCGGGGCGCAGCACCACGAACGCCTTGGGCTTGGTCAGCCCGGCGTCGTCCTGGGCGCCGATCACGGCGCATTCGGCGACTTGCGGGTGGCTGAGCAGGGCGTCTTCGATCTCGATCGGGCTGACCCACACGCCGCTGACCTTCATCAGCTCGTCGCGCCGGCCGCGGTACCAGAACAGTCCTGCCTGGTCGCACACGAACTGATCGCCGGTCGAGACCCATTCGCCGAGCCGGGTGCGCACGCTCTTTTCGTGATCGTGCCAGTAGCCTTGAAGCGCGCTGCCGCCCTTGACCCACAAGGTCCCCACCTCGCCGGGTCCGACCTCGCGGCCTTCCGGATCCACGATCCGCGCGTCGTAGCCGGGCACCAGCCGGCCCAGGCTGCCGGGCACGATGTCGCCGGGAACATTGGAAATGTAGATATGGAACATCTCCGCGCTGCCGATGCCGTCCAGCAGCTCGACGCCGAAAGCCTGCTGCCAGCGCCGATACAGCTCCGGCGGCAGCGCCTCGCCGGCCGACAGGCAGATCCGCAGGCTGGAAAGATCGCGGCGCGCGGCGGCCGGCTCGGCCAGCATGGCGTTGATCATGGTCGGCACGTTGGTCAGGACCGTGGGGCGGAACCGCTCGATCTGGTCGAACAGAACCGGCGCGGTCGAGCGCTCGGCGAACAGGCAGGTGGTCGCGCCGGCGGCGAAGGGAAACATCAAGTTGGTGCCGGTGGCATAGCCGAAAAACAGCTTGGGCACCGACAAGGTGCGGTCGTCTTCTCGGATCTGCAGCACCCGCTTGGCGTAGGTCTCGATGTTATAAGCGAAATCGGCGTGGCGGTGGACCGCGCCCTTGGGCTTGCCGGTGGTGCCGCTGGTGAACAGCCACACTGCGGCATCGTCGCGGTGGGTCGGCGCGCTCTCGCAGTGCGGCGGGGCCGCGCCGAGCGCCGCCATGAAATCCTCGCCGGTCGCAGCGGCCGCGCCGCCCGCGCCGCGCACCAAGAGCGCTCGCAGCCAGCGCGACGCCTGGGCCGCCGGCAGGAAGCGTTCCAGCGCCTCCGCATCGACCACCGCGAGCCGGGCGCGGGTATAGTCGAGGTAGTAGGAGAAATCCGCTTCCAAGAGCAGCGGATTGACCGCGCAGGCGACCGCGCCGGCGCGCAGGCAGCCGAGCCACGCCACCACGAACTCCGGGCAGTCGGGCAAGACCAGCAGCACGCGGTTCTCGATCTCGACCCCGCGGGCGCGGAAGGCGCCGGCCGCGCGCGAGGTGCCTTCGTCGATCTCGCGATAGGAGAAGCGCCGGTCCTCGAACTCGACGGCGCTCTTGTCGGCCCGGCCTCCGGCCAGGTTCGGATGAATCAGATAATCGGCCAGGTTGAAGCGCTCTGGAAATTGCGGCGGCTCGAAGGCTTTGGAGTCCATCGCGCCTCCGAACCTAGCGCGCGGCGCGGACGGCCGTCAACCGTTCTTTGCACGCTCGTTGTGTTGTCCGTGGGCACAGCAGAGCTTGCCCACGGCACCCGTGATCAGATACCTCGTCCTCAACGACATCATCGCGTTGTTCGGGCGCACAGCAGAGCTTGCCCACGGCACCCTTGGGCACGGCAGAGGCTTGGCCACGGCACCCTTTCGGGCACGGGAGTACCTGAGGCATCCATAGGACGCAATCGGTTCCGGTGGGGTTAGTATGTGGTGAGCCGTGACCTGGATCAGCGAAAGCGCCGCTGCGCTGCTCGATGCCGTCGGTGCCACCTCGACCGTGGTGCTGGCCGCTTTCGCGGCGATCTCAGCCCGCAATCTGCTGCTGTTGGTCTTGGAGGATGCCGCCCCTCTGCTGCGGCTGGTGCGGGGGCTTTTCACCGTGGCGCTGATCGGCCTGACCACCGCCTATGCGATGTTCGCCCAGCCGCGGCTGGCACTCGACGGGCCCGCATTGGCGATCGGAGCCGGGATCGCCGTCGCGATTCTGCTGATCACCTTCTTCCGCCTCAGCTACGGCGCGGATCGCCCGCGGCGTCCCGCGCGCCGCGTCGCCGGCGGTCTCGCCAAGACCGCGCTGCTGGTGGGGCTGCTGCTGATCGCGCTGCTGACTCTGATGACCGCGGGCTTCCTCGAGCTGTCCGAGGACCGGCCCATTCTGCTGGTGGACGTGACCGGACGGACTCGGCCCGGGGCCATCGAGTGGAGTCCACCCAACCAACCGCCCCAGACCGCCAACTTGCTGGCTCACCAGGTGCTGTTTCGCAGCCCGGAGGGCGAGCGGGTGGCCGAAGCCTGGATCTTCGGCGACGAAGTCGCGGTCAAAGGCCGGGTCCTGCGCCTGGCGCCGTGGCTGCAGGCAGCCGGCCTGCGCAACCTTTACGAGCTCCAATTCGCCCACAACGGTTACGGGACCGCGGCGCGCCAAGCGACGCTGCCATCGCAGGCGATCGAGCTGCCGCCGACCGGGCCCTTGGCGGTGCACCCGTGGTGGCGCGGCCTGCAGCGGCGGCTGCTGGGCCAGCTGCAGGAGGGAACCGCCGAATCGAGCTGGGTCCGCGCCGTCACCGTCGAGTCGACCTATTTCCCGCTGGTGGACGCGCAAGGCGACCCGATGCGCGCGGTCCATCGCGTGGTGATCACTCCGGGCGGCCTTTCGAGCTCTTGATTCGGTGCGGTTGGCGCAGGTGGGCGTAGGCGGCGGTGAATTCGGCACCGTAGAGCAGCAAGATCGAAGAGACGAACACCCAGATCAAGAACACCACCACCGCGGCGATCGAACCGTGGACGCTGAAACGCGACAGATCCTGAACGTAACCGGAGAAGATCTGCAGCGTGGCGCGCCACAATAGACCGGTGAGCACCGCCCCGGGCCAGACGTCGCGGAAGCGCACCCGGGTATTGGGAACGAAGTAGTAGATCAAGCCGACCACCAGGATGAACAGCAAGGTGGTGGCGTACCAGGCGGTCAGACCGCTCAGCAGCCGCAGCGCCCACGAATCGGCCAGCACCGCTCCGAACCAGGATCGCCGCACCACCCCCATGGCGCTGAGCGACAGCAGCACCGCAAGCAGCAAGAGCCCGGCCGCAACCAACATCACGAACGAGACCCACTTGTGCTTGAAGAAGCCATGCGGCTGTTCGACTCCCCAGGCGTGATTGATCGCCGACGTGATCGCGCCGAACACCCCCAGCGAGGCCCACGCCATCAGCAGGCTTCCGACCAGACCGAGCGGGGCCGGGCTGCCGCGGAGCGCGTCGAGCTGGGTCTTGATGAACTCGAACTGGCGCGGGAAATACCACAGCACGTATTGCAGAACCTGGGTCCGGTCGGCTTCATCGGCGGTGACGTGCTTCAGGATCGAGAACGCCAACAGAAAGAACGGAAACAGCGACAGCAGCGCGTAGTAAGCGATCGAAGATGCGAAGGTCAAATCCTCGCTGCGGGCGAAGCTGCGCAGCCCGCGCCAGGCCGATTGACCGATCAGCCGTGCAAATCTCCCCAATCGCGACCAGACACTGCGCCGATTGGCGACTCTTCGACTGCGGGCCAGGCGGGCCAAAGCGGTCCAACGCATGAAGGCTCCCCTACCGAGATCCTGGGCGCCGCGCCGCCGCCGCGCCGCGCCGGCGCACGGATCGGCTCACCGCTCCCGGCACCGCAGCCCACCCTACCACGCCCTCCGCGACCCGGTCCAGCGGGTTCACTTCTTGGCGCACGATAGCGTATACTCCGTCGCCAGTCCGGCCCGCGATCATCCCGCGCCACTCCCTCGATGCTACACGACGTCGTAGTCATTCTGACCCTGATCGTGCTCGAGGGGCTGCTCTCGGGCGACAACGCCTTGGTGCTGGCGGTGCTGGTCAAGCCGCTGCCGAAGGCGCTGCAAAAAAAGGCCCTGCTCTACGGCATCGTCGGAGCCTTCGTCCTGCGCTTCCTGGCGCTGCTCAGCGCGCAGTGGTTGATCGAGCTGTGGTATCTGCGCGCCGCCGGCGGAGTCTACCTCGCGTATCTCGCGATCTCGCACTTCGTGCACCGAGTGCACAGCCGCGGACCGGTGGTGCCCAAACCGGTGCGCGGTTTCTGGCATACCGTGTGGGTCGTGGAGGTCACCGATTTGGCGTTTGCGATCGACTCGATCTTGGTCGCGGTGGCGCTGTCGCCCAAGCTCTGGGTGGTCTGGACCGGAGGCATGCTGGGCATCATCACCATGCGCCTGGTCGCCGGCCTGTTCGTCCAACTGCTCGAACGCTATCCGACGCTGGAGGACAGCGCCTACGCCTTGGTCGGGTGGATCTCGATCAAGCTGCTGGTGGAGAGCTACGAAAGCTGGCGCCATCCGGGCGAGACGGTCCACCTGCTGCCGGCCTGGTTCTTCTGGGCCGGCATCGCAGCGATCGCGGCCTTGGGCACCACCATCGCCCTGCGCAGCAAGCCGCGCAGCGGCCTTTCCGCTCGCTTCGAACCTTAGCCCGCATTTCTCACAAGCCATCTACTGCGGCGGCGTAATGCACGGTGTCTGCGGCGTTATGCTTGCCCGGCCTCATTCTCAATGGGGAACTCCCCGCACCCCTCGACATACTGTCCAGTATGCCTGCGTCGGCCGGGCCGCGCATGCCTTGCAGCCACCGCACCTTACGCCGCCTCGCTACGATGCCTTGGTAGAGTCGAGGGGTGGCGCGGTGGTTTAGGCGTGCC
The DNA here is from genome assembly GCA_036398155.1 of Acidobacteriota bacterium. Classification (GTDB taxonomy): domain Bacteria; phylum Acidobacteriota; class DASWHO01; order DASWHO01; family DASWHO01; genus DASWHO01. The sequence goes on along the minus strand of DASWHO010000485.1, from coordinate 103 downwards.
CATCTGTTTCCGGCCCTTTCGGTTGCCGGTGCCTCACTCGCATCGCCATGCTCCGTTTCCACACCCCGCTCATCGAACCGGACGTGCGGATTTCCCGCATCCG
>DASWHO010000484.1:0-6179 GCA_036398155.1 Acidobacteriota bacterium | reverse complement strand
GATTCTCCGCCGGGAGCGCAACGGGGTCAGGTAGCGAATTCCCAGCGGCGACGAGTTCGGCTTGGCGCGGTGCCGGAAATTCGTACCAGTCCCCGTTGCGGCGCCCTATCCGCCGCCGGGCTTACGGCCGTTGGTCGTGCTTGGAAGGTGCGCCAGCACGGCCTGGTGGGCGGTGGAGATGGTGCCGGATGCAAGGCGGGCGCTTTCCCAAATGTAGGGGCGGGGCTTGTCCCCGCCCGGCAGGCGGACTCGTTGGCCCGCACAGGCCGACCAACAGGGAGGGGACGAGCCCCTCCCCTACATTGCTTCGTTGCGGCGCCAGATCCGCCGCCGGGCTAATAGTCGATGGATTGGAAGAGTCCGACCGAGATCCAATCGCGGAACATCCGGAACAGCTCGTCCTCGATTCGACCGGCGCGCGCGCGCTGCGCGACCGCCTCGATCGCTTCGGCCAGCGGCTGCCCCTGTGCTAGCGCTTGCAGCAGGTCATAGCCGCGGCGGCTCAGCTCCAGATGGTAGACCCCGTAGTTGCGGCGGTAGATCACGACCCAATTGTTCTGCCGCCCGATCTTCGGCGGGGTCTTGCGGCCGCGCACCGCTTGCTGGTAGGCGCTGACCGGGTAGCTGCAAGCGAGCAGACGAAACGCCGCGATCGGCCGCAGCCGCGCTTGAGCCCACGCTTCCGCCGGCACCGCTGCCACCGCTTCCGGGCTGACCGGAGCGGTTTCGGCGGCGTCGAACACTTCGGTGATCGCCAATTCGAGCCGAGCCAGGTCGTGGAGAAACCCGCGGCGCGGCAGCTGCTGGTCGTCGCGGATGAACTCGGGTAGATGATCGCCGAGCCGGTTCAAGGTATAGCTGCGCGACGGGTAGACCTGAACGTAGCGCTGCACCAAGCGCTCGAACGCATCCGCGCCGAGGTAATGCAGCAGGCCGGGATAGTCCGCCGCCAGCGCGTCGCGCATCCGCATCAAGTACATCCCGTGGTAGATGCCGACCCGCTCCAGCGCGGTCAGCGTGCGCGACGGGAGCACCAGATCCTTGAGCCGTTCGGGCGGCAGCTCCGCAGCCGCTTCGGGCGCCGCCACCGCCGCCTCGACAGCGCCGGGGTGGACGATCACCGCTTTCATCCAACGTTGGATCGGTTCCAGCCCTGGATCTCGAGTCTTCATGGCGGCTTCGGTTCGGGCCGGCGGGCCGGGAACCTGCCCCTCTGCCCCTAGGCCGCCGCCTCGAGCTCGCGATGCCGTCGCGCCTTGAGCGCTTCCTCGTGCACCACCTCGAACGAGGGGATGTCAGCGTCCCATTCCAGCAAGGTCGCGGTCGCGCCGGTGCGCTTGTGCGAGCGGCGGTAGAGCTCCCACACAGCGTCGATCACGTAATCGCTGTGGGTGTCGATGATGTGGGTGCCCTTGTTGGTATGCCCCGCCAGGTGGTACTGCACCACCCGATCGGCCGGAATCGCGTCGATGTACAGCTGCGGATCGTAGCCGTGGTTGAAGGCGCTGACGTAGACGTTGTTGACGTCGAACAAAAGCCCGCAATCGGCCTGCTCCGCGAGGCGCGAGATGAACTCCCACTCCTTCATGGTCGAAGGGGCGAACTCCAGATAGGTGGACGCATTCTCGAGGATCAGCGGGCGCTCCAGATAGTCGGAAACCGTGCGCACCCGCTCGACCGTGTGGCGCAAGGTCTCTTCCGTGTACGGCATCGGCAAGAGGTCGTGGGTATTCTGGCCGCTGACCCCGGTCCAGCACAGGTGGTCCGAAACCCAGTGCGCCTTGGTCCGCGCCGCCAGCGCCTTGAGCTTGCGCAGGTACTCCCAATCGATCGGATCGGTGCTGCCGATCGACAGCGAAACCCCGTGCAGGGCGACCGGGTAGCGCTCGCAGACCTGTTCGAGCACGTACAGCGGGCGGCCGCCGGTATCCATGTAGTTCTCGGACAGGATCTCGAACCAATCGACCGGCGGCTGGTGCTTCAGGATGTGGCCGTAGTGAACCGTGCGCAGGCCGACGCCGAAGCCCAGGTCGGGCAGATTCCATTTGTTGCGGCTCATCGTGTTCGTCTCGCGGCGCGTGAAGCCCAAATTTCGCGAGGAGCCGCGACCGCTGGGCCGCGGCTCCTCGCCCTACTTTCAGGCGCTCAACCGCCTACTCTTCTTCTTCCTTCTCCTTCACCGGCACGGCGCAGCCGCCCTTGCCCTTGCAGGAGTTCTTGCCGGCGCAGCCGTTGTCGCCGCTGGAGCAACCGCCCTGGCCCTTGCACTCGTTTTGGCCCTTGCACTCGTGCTTCATCTCGGCCGCAGCGCAGCCGCCCTTGCCTTCGCAGGAGTTCTTGCCGGCGCAGCCGTTGTCCCCGGACTTGCAGCCGCCCTGGCCCTTGCACGCGTTCTGGCCTTTACAGACGTGCTTCTCGCCACCTTCTTCGCCCTGAGCCCACACCCGGCTGTTCTGCAACACAGAACCAGCCGCGATGCCGGCGATGGCAGCGCCCAAAACTTTACCGAACTCACGACGATCCATACCGCCTCCTGTTTGTTCGCCGGAAGGCCAAGCGCGCCTCCGGTCTAAGGTTTAGAGCATTGGATAACGAAAGCCCGTTCCGGGTTTCGCGCCGGCCGGACTTCGTTCCCCGAATCCCGCCAGCGGGCGCCCCGATTGCGGCCCGCCGCGCTTAACGCTCTTCTGGCCCGCCGTCACCTCCTAATAGCTCTTGCCCGCGCCAGCGCCCAAGAGCTGCGCATCTCGCTGCGCGAAAGACACAGCGCCGTCCAACGTGCATGAGTCACCAGCGAGATGATGCGACTGATTCATTATACCGGAAGCCGCTCAGCGGATTTCAAGTGGCTCCAATGCCACGGTATTCCCGCTCCAAGAAACCAGACTTTCGACCTTTCCTACGCCACGGAGGAGGCCTCGGATGGGTCGCGCTTGAGCCTTTGACTCTTTCTTCGCCCAGCCCGGTGGTCGGCGGAGAGGATGCCGGATCCAAGGCGCGTGCTTCTTCCAAATGTAGGGGCGGGGCTCGACCCCGCCCGGACATGCCTGGCTAACAGGGAGGGGACAAGCCCCTGGACAAGCCCCTCCCCTACATTACGGCGGAGGAGGCCGAACGAGCCCATTTGCGTCAAGACCGGGGGAACTCCCCCAGACCCCCCGGCAGCCGGCGCCAGATCCGCCGCCGAGCAGGCCGTGCTACAGAAGGGTGATCTGATCGACATTGAGCGACACCGCCCCCCGATCATCCTCGACCTTGCCGCGCAAAACGTAGGGGCGGGCGCGCTGCAGCAGGTGGCAGAAGCGCGCGTAGGCGCGCGGAAAGAAAGTGGTCTCGAACAGCGCCGTCGTGTCCTCGAAGGTGATGAACTCCATCGGCTCCTGACGGCTGCTTTCCACCAGCTTGCCGGTCACCCACCAGCCGATCATCGTGACCCGCTCGCCCAAGTGCCGGCCCAAATCTCGAGCCCGGATCGGGCGGTAGCGCCGGAGCTGCTCTTGATAGAGCGTGAGCGGGTGGCGGCTGAGCAGCAGCCCCAAGCTGGCCAGCTCCTGGCGCAGCAGCTCGCCGAAGCGGTACTGGGGCGGGCGCGGCAGCGGGGGCTCCTCCGGCCTCGCAAGCCCGCCACCGGCGGCCCCAGGCGGAAAGAGCGTCGGCCCCCCGGCGCCGGCCGCCTCGGAGCGCTCCCAGCGCTTGAGCTGCCAGAGCAGCTCCGGCCGGGTACGGCCCGGCTCGACGCGGTCGCAAGCGCCGGCCAGGACCAGCCGGCGAGCCTGGGCCGGTTGGGGCTTCACTCGGCGCAGGAAATCCTCGAAGCCGGTGAACGGGCCGGCGCGGCGGCGCTCGGCCACCAGGCGCTCCAGAAAAGAAAGCTCCAGCTTCTGGATCTGCCGCAGGCCGACCCGTACGGCGCGGCGCCGGCCGGAGTAGGCGACCGCGCTGCGGTTGAGATCGGGCGGCAAAACCTTGAGGCCCATGCGGCGGCATTCGCTGATGTACGCGAAGCTCGAATAATAGCCGCCGCCGTTGGAGAGCACCGCGGCCATGAATTCGGCCGGATAGTGGGCCCGCAGGTAAGCGCTCTTGAACGAGAGCAAGGCGTAGGACGCCGAATGCGGCTTGCAAAAGCTGTAGCCCTTGAAGCTCTCGATCATCCGCCACAGGGCGGCCACCGTTTCCGGTTCGACCCCGCCTTCCTCGCAGCCGCGGAAGAACGCCTGGCGGTAATCCTCGAGCTGCTTGCCGGCGCGCTTCTTGCACAGCACCTTGCGCAGCTCGTCGGCAGCCGCCGGCTCGAAACCGGCCAGCGCCATTGCGGCGCGCGACACGTCTTCCTGGTAGACCATGATCCCGTAGGTCTCGCGCAGCAGCTCGGCCAGCTTGGGGTGCAGCGGCGTATACGGCGCGCCGTTCAAGCGATCGACGTAGGCGTTGATGTAGTCGTTGGCCGCCGGCCGGATGATCGAGCTGTGGATCACCAGGTGCTCGAAGTCGCCGCGGCGGGTTTTCTTCTGCAGCTGGCGCATCGCCGGCGACTCGACATAGAACACTCCGACCGAATCGCCGCGGGCGAGCAGATCGATCGCGGCCGAATCTTCCAGCGGATTGAAGCGGGCGTACTCGAGCCGCGGGCCGCCGTGGCGCTCGACCAATTCGAGCGCGTCGCGCACCACCGCCAGCGAGCGATTGCCGAGCAGGTCGATCTTGACCAGCCCGAAGTCCTCGGCTTGGTCTTTCTCCCATTGGATCACCGGCACCCCTTTGGGGGCCTGCTCCACCGGCACCAGGTCGGTGATCGGTTCCGGCGTGATCACCACCCCGCCGCAGTGCACCGAGAGGTGGCGCGGCACCTGATCGAGCCGCTGCGCCAGCGCGAAGATCTCGGGCCACGGCGGCGGCAAGCTCAGGTCGCGCAGCAGCGGATGCTGGCCCAAAGCGCCGGCTTCGATCCGGCTGTAGCCGAGCGCCTCGAGCCGCTTGCCGACCTCTTTGAGCTCGGCCTCCGGCAGCCCGAACACCTTGGCCACCTCGCGGACCGCCGCCCGGGTTTGGAAGCTGACCTGGTTGGCGATCATCGCGGTGTGAGCGGCGCCATAGCGCCGAAAGACGTAGTCGAGCACCGCGTCGCGCTCGTCCCACGGAAAGTCGACGTCGATGTCGGGCGGATCTTTGCGCCCGCGGTTGAGGAAGCGCTCGAAGAACAGATCCTGGCCCAGCGGATCGACGTGGGTGATGCCGAGCAGGTAGGCCACCAGGCTGGCCGCCGCGCTGCCGCGGCCGCAGGTGCGCGGGCATTGCTGCACGATGTCGCGCACGATCAGGAAGTAGTCGGCGAACCCCTTGCCGCGGATCAACCCGAGCTCGTGGCGCAGCCGGGTTTCAAACCCCGCCGGCGGCGGGTCGCCGTAGCGCCAGCGCGCCCCCTCGCGGCACAGCGCGGCGAGCCACTGGTCGGCGCGCGATCCGTCCGGCGGCGTGAAGCGCGGCAGCCGGGTCAGGCCCAGATCCGGGACGTAGCCGCAGTCGGCGGCGATCCGCTCGCTGCTGGCGAGCGCGCCGCAGCCGGCCGGGACGCGGCGCGCGACCTCGCCGGCCGGCATCAACCAAGCGCCCGGATGCGCCAGCGCCGCCGGCGGCACCCGCGAGAGCGCGCTGTTGTGGTGGATCGCCGCCCGCACCTTTTGCAGCAGCCGGTCTTCGGGGTCGAGCAGCTGCACGTCGCAGGTCGCCACCGGGCGGATCCCGTGGGCGCGGGCGAACGCCAGCAGTTCGGCGTTGGTGCCGCCCGGCTTGAGCGCGGCGTAGAGATCGCCGAGCCCGCGGCCGCGGGCCAGCGCCCGCAGCAGCTCGGGGTCGTGGCTCAAAACCACCAGACCGTCGCCGTCGCAAAGCAGCCGCCGCGCCAGATCGAAATGCGGGTCCTGATGCCGCGCGGTCAGCGCCCGGCACAGCGCCCGGTAACCGGCCGCCGTGCGCACCAGCAGCACCGCGCTGGAAGCCCCGTGCTCCAGCTCGGCGCCGACGATCGGCCGGATCCGCGCCTCGCGGCAGGCCTGGAGAAAGCGCACCATGCCGTAGAGGCCGTTGGTGTCGGTCAGCGCCAGGGCGGTGAAGCCGCGCGCCCGCGCCGCTCCCACCAGCGCCTCGACATGCGCGACCCCGCGGCCGAAGGAGAAGCC
>DASWHO010000483.1:0-2477 GCA_036398155.1 Acidobacteriota bacterium | reverse complement strand
CAGGGTTATGGGCGGCGCCAGGCCATCCGCGGCGTTGCGGCTCCTCGACAATGCTACGGCATTGCCTGCGTCGCCGCGCCTTGCGGCTGACCCGGCGGCGCCCATAACGCGACCCATGCTTTCTGCCGCGCTGGCTCCTAGGTCCGGCGCAAGCCTCAAACCGCGAAACGGTTTGATCTAGGAACGCGACGAGGGGGTGGTCTTGCCGCGGCGCGCGCGCTGGGCCGTGGTGGAGCGCGGCACCACCAGAATCTGGGCGGCGATGGTGGCGCCGATAACCTGCTCCTTGCCTCGGACCCGAATCCGCAAGGGATCACCGAACGGTCCGACCTCGAGCACCTGCAAGGGTGCTCCCGGCTTGAGCCCGACCTTGGCCAGGTAACGCAGGACCTCGGGATCCGCTCCGACGATCCGGGCCACCTCCAAGCCGGCGCCGGCCCGCGCTTGGTCCAGTCCGGTCAGGCCGGCGCGCGGCGGAGGGATCCGCAGCTCCTTGCTCGGAATCGGATCGCCGTGCGGATCGAGCAGTGGACGGCCGAGCTTCCGATCCAGCAGCTCCTCGAGCTCCTCGCTGATGACGTGCTCCAACGCGTCGGCTTCGGCGTGCACCTTGTCCCAGCTCATGCCAACCACTTCGGTGAGATACAACTCCAGCAGCCGGTGATGGCGGATGATCTCGAGCGCGACTTTCTCTCCGACCTCGGTGAGCCGCACGCCGCGGTAGGGCTGATACTCGACCAGCGCCAGCTCGGTGAGCTTCTTGATCATGTTGGTGGCCGACGCCGCCGAGACGCCCAGCGCCTGCGCCAGCGCGGTGGTCGAGACCCGCTTGCCACGCTCCTGGAGCAGGTAGATGTTCTTGATGTAGTCCTCGACGTACTTACTTAACATCTCAGCAGTGGCCCGGCGGCGGGGTCGGCCGGTTACTCCTCTGCGACTCCAGCGGCCGGGCTCTGGGCCGGGCTGGCGGGCGGAGCCGGTTCGCCGGCGAGCTTGGGATCCAGCACCTCGACCGAGGCCTTTACGCGCAGCGTGCTGACGAACTGCTCGAGCTGACCCTGCTGCTTTTGTTGTCCGAGATAGCGCGCGATGCTGGGCTCGACCTCTTCGAAGCTGCGTTGCCCGGCGGGCCTGCGCTCTTCGACCTTGAGGATGTGAAAACCGAACTCGGTCTCGACCAGGTCGCTGAGCTCGCCGGGTTGGAGCGCGAAGGCCGCCGACTCGAACGGCGGGGTCATGGCGCCGCGCGGAAAGAAGCCCAGATCGCCGCCCTTCTGGGCGCTGCCGGGGTCCTCGGAGTTGGCGCCCGCCAAGGTCGCGAAATCGACTCCGGACCGGAGCTGCGCCAGTAGCTCATCGGCTTTCTTTCTGGCCGCGTCCTTTTGCTCCGCACTCGCATCGCCGGCCACCCGGATCAGAATGTGGCGCGCGCGCACCGACTCGGGCGCGGCGAACAGCTGCGGATTGCTGTCATAGAACGCCTGCTCGGCTTCGCGGCTGACCGGCTCGGCCGGCGCCACCGCCTCGAGCAGCTTGCTGATCGTGATGTCGCGCGCCAGTCCTTGCTCCAGATCGGTGCGGTTGATCTGGTTCTCGCTCAGCGCCTTTTCGAGCCCGGCGTCCCCGCCGGCGCGTTGCTCGAGCTGGCTCACCTGTTGCTGCACCTCTTCCGGGCTGGCGCTGATGCCGCGCCGCGCCGCCTCTTCGAGCAGCAGGTGACCGCTGACCAGATCCTTCAACGCGCCGCGCTCGAGGTTGGCGACCTGATCGGGCGCCGGCGCCTGGCCGCGGGTCATCCGCGCCACCCGTTTGTCCAGATCCGAGCGGTGGATTTCGACCGCGTTGACTTTGGCAATAACCGGGTCCCCGTCCGCTTGGGCCGCCGGGGTGGCGCCCAGAGCGCCGATCCTGCCGCGCAGGGCATAGGCCGCGCCGAGGGCGGCGAGCAGAGTTATACCTAGAACAATCGCTTTAGTGCGCATAGGCTCCTTCCATTTTGCTCAAGAGGGCGGATTCTTTCTGACTGAAGGCTCGAAATCGGCAGCTCGAAACTGCGCTGCGAGAGTTGCGTCCCGAGCATTCTAGCACGGTGCGGGTGCGGACACGGAACTCCTTCCGCCGCAAGGCCTTGCGACCGGGTCACGAAACCGGGCAGGGCGGATTCGGGCATTAAACCCGCATTTCTCACGAGGCATCTACTGCGGCGGCGTTATGCACGGTGTCTGCGGCGTTAGGCTTGCCCGGCCTCCTCGACATACTGTCCAGTATGCCTGCGTCGGCCGGGCGGCGCCTGCCTTGCAGCCACCGCACCTTACGCCGCCTCGCTACGATGCCTCGGTAGAGTCGAGGGGTGGCGCGGTGGTTTAGGCGTGCCCATCTGTTTCCGGCCCTTTCGGTTGCCGGTGCCTCACTCGCATCGCCATGCTCCGTTTCCACACCCCGCTCATCGAACCGGACGTGCGGATTTCCCGCATCCG
>DASWHO010000482.1:0-1798 GCA_036398155.1 Acidobacteriota bacterium | reverse complement strand
GCGTGGACCACCGGAGGGCGCCACCGGGCTCTGACAAAGCGTCAAAATCCTTCGCGCCAAGCTGGCAGAGGCAGCGCTCAAGCCTGGGCCTTGACCCCGACGGCGGGCTCCTCGGCTGGCATCATGATTGCTACTTCGGTGACTTGTCCTCGCATTTGGGAAAGCTCATGGGCCGAGACCTCATCATCGGAATGGCCGGCAGCGGCGGCGACGGCATCGTCTCGGCCGGAGAGTCGTTGATCGCGGCGGCGGCGCGGCAAGGCTACCACGCGATCATGACCAAGAGCTTCGGCTCGCAGATCCGCGGCGGCGAATCGTCGTGCCGCCTGCGGCTCTCTGCCGAGCCGGTAATGAGCGGCGGCGGCGCGCTCCACGTCGCGGTCGCGCTGAACTGGGAAGACTTCCTCAAGTTCGGCTCCGAGCTCCCGGTCGCCGGCACCACCCTGGTGATTTACGACCGCGCCACCGGCGTCGCGCCCGACCGCCTGCCGCTGGCGGGGGTGATTCCGGCGCAGGTGCTGGCGGTACCGATCGGAGAGCTGGCGCAGCAGGCCGCCGCCACGACCAAGGCCAAAAACAGCGTGGTGCTGGGCTTGCTGGCCGGCTGGTTGGGCGTATTCCGCGATAGCCTGCGGGCCGGAATAGCCGCCAAGTTCGCCGCCAAGGGCGAAGCGGTGGTCGAAACCAACCAGAACGCTTACGACGCCGGCATCGAATACGCCGCGGCGCATCCGCTCGAACCGGGCACCGAGCTCACATTGGAGCCGGCGACCGGCTCGCCCAAGCTGCTGGTCGACGGCAACGAAATGTGCGCGCTCGCCGCGATCTACGCCGGCTGCCAGTTCTTCAGCGGCTATCCGATCACGCCCGCTTCCGAGATCATGCAGACGCTCGACCGCGAGCTGTGGAAGTACGGCGGCACCGTGCTGCAGGCCGAGGATGAGATCGCCGGCGTCGCCGCCGCGCTGGGTGCGTCGTTCGCCGGGGTCAAGGCGATGACCGCGACCTCGGGTCCGGGCATGTCGCTCAAGACCGAGGTCCTGGGCCTGGCGACCATCGCCGAGCTGCCGCTGGTCTGCGTCAACGTGCAGCGCGGCGGCCCTTCGACCGGAATCCCGACCAAGAGCGAGCAGGCCGATCTGTTCCAGGCGGTGTTCTCGGCCCACGGCGACGTGGTGCGACCGGTGCTGGCGCCGACCGGAGCGGCCGACATCTTCCCGCTTACGGTCGAGGCGTTCAATCTCGCCGAGCACTATCAGACCCCGGTGATCCTGCTGTCGGATCAGGAGATCGCGCAGCGCAAGGAAACCGTCGAGCCGTTCGACCCGACCCGTTACCGCGTGATCGAGCGGCGCCGGCCGGCCGGCAAGGAGCTGGAGCGCTACCAGCGCTTTCAGCTCACCCCCACCGGCATCAGCCCGATCAGCCATCCCGGGCTGCCGGGCGGCAACTATCTGGCCTCCGGCATCGAGCACAACCCAAGCGGCGCGCCGACCGCGAGCGGCGAGGTCCACGCCCAGATGGTGGAAAAGCGCAGCAAGAAGCTGCGGCCGCTGCTGCGCCGCCGCGACCTGTTCGAGCTCGAAGGCGAGCCCGAAGCGCCGCTCGGTTTGGTCGCCTGGGGCAGCGTGGCGGGGATCGCGCGCGAAGCGCTGCAGCTGGCGCGCCAGCAGGGGCTGTGGGCCAAGCTCTTGATCCCCAAGCTGCTGTACCCGGTGGCCGAGGAGATCTACGCCGATTTCTTCGCTTCGGTCTCCAGCGGACTGGTGGTGGAGCAGTCGCAGCAAGGTCAGCTCTA
>DASWHO010000481.1:0-11922 GCA_036398155.1 Acidobacteriota bacterium | reverse complement strand
ATGCGGGCGGATATCAAGGGCGCAGCCCTTCGCTAGTTGGCCCCGGCCCCGCTCCTTGCAGGCCTTGCCGGTCCGGTGGGAGCGGGAGGGAGCTGCGCTTTGGGGAGCTCGACCCGGGCGGAGCCGAAGCCGACCCGGCGGCGACGGACGTAGCGCGCGTCCATCAGATAGACCGCGTAGGTCGAAGCGCGCTCTTCGATCTCGGCGAACGGGAAGCGGGCCCAGCTCGCGAAGCCGCGCACCGCGGGCGAGCGCAGCGCCGTTTCGACCGGCGCCGACTCCAGAAGGCGCGGCAGCGCGCGCGGCTCGAGCTCGAGCTCGAAGCGCGGCCAGAGTCGCGCCGCGCCGTGGCGATAGCCGTCCGCGGTCGCGACCACGACGTCGCGCACCAGCGGCGTGACCGGCATCGGCCCGACCATGAGCTGCTCCACCCGCAGGCCGCGGGCGAGCAGCGCTCGCTCGACGGCGCCGCTGGCGTAGCGGGCCGAGGCCACCATCGCGCCGACGTAGAGCGCGAGCAACGCCAGCGCGAAAATCGCTATCCGGCTCGCCGAAGCTTGGTGGCGGCCGACGCCGCCCAGTCGCAGCAAAACCAGAACCACAACCACTCCGCCCCACAGCGCACGGGCCAGCGGCAGCTCCGGCACGCCGATCTGGAGCAGCCAGATCGCCAGACCGGCGAAGAGCGCCCACCCGAGCAGGCTCCAGATCCGGTGCGAGCGCCCGAGAAAGAGCGCACCGCCGAGGATCAGCCAAAACCACGGATCGACGATGAAGACCGCGTCGCCGTAGTACCAGCGGCCGTCGAACGGCATCAGCCAGCGCATCCCGTAGTTGTTGAGCCAGTCGAGCGCCGGATGGGTCGCCACCGCCAGATACGAGAGGCCGAGCAAGGTCTTCGGACGCAAGGAAGTCGGGCCAGATCGGCGCCCCACCCAGCGATCCCACAAACAGAGCAGCGCAGTCAGCAAGAGCGGAAGCACGACTACCGCCGGGAGACCATGGGTCCAACCGCGGCGCCAGTACAGAGATGTGTCGGCGCTGATAAACATCGTGATCGCATCGAGGTCGGGCAGATTGGCGCCGATGATCAGCGCTGCGGCGCCGTAAGCGCTGCGGCGCTCGAGGCCGGTCTGCGCCAGCGCGGCCCCGACCAACGTGTGCGAGACAGGATCCATGCGGAAGCCCGTTATTGTACGGCGCGATGGCGGAGGTTAACGAGCGCGGCGTCGGGATGCCGGCGGTTACGGCGCGACGTACGGGCCGCGGAAAAAGGCCGCGGTCTCCGGCGGCAAGGTCAGGGCATCCGGCCAGCATTTCGCGGCCGGACCGTCCAGGGGCGGCGACTGGTCCAGCATGAGCGGAAAGCGCTCCTTGGGCTCGGATTGCAGGACCAGGCCAGCGCCGGTTCGAGTGATGACGACGTGCTGCTCGAGCGGTTCGCCAGGCTGTTCGTAATCGTAAGCGAACAGCTCGATCTCCTGGCCGCCGACTTTGATGCTGACCGGACAGCCGCGGTTGAGGAAATAGCGCTTCGTGTAGCGCTCGTCCTCGACCGTCATTTCCCACCAGCTCTTGTCTTCCCGCGCCTGCGCCGGCGCGGCCCAAATGAGCGCAACCAGGATTATCGTCCCCCGCATCCCCCCTGCCTCCAAGCGTCAGTCGCTGCGGCGCGTGATTTCGTTCACGGCCGGTTGAGATAGCGCGCCGCGACCGTGGCCAGCGTTTGAACGCCGACCGGGATCGCCTCCTCCGAGGGCGCGTAGCGCGGCGTGTGCAATCCGCCGCTTCCGCCCTCCGGCGCGGTCGCCAGGCTGAAAAACGCGCACGGCACTTTCTCGCAGTAGTAGGCGAAATCCTCGGCCCCCAGCGACGGCGGAATATCGATCACCCGATCCGCGCCCAGCGCGCCGCGCAGCACCGCGCCGCTCCAGCTCAGCAGCTCGACGTTCTGGTGCACCGCCGGACCGTAGTCATCGTAGCTTTCGATGCTCCAGCACAGCCGGTCGGGCGGATCGCCCGCCTGGCAGCGGCCGGCCTGCGGATCGCGCGCCTTGACCGCGGCGTCCAGAACGTTCTCGATCTTGATGCGCAGGTCGCGCTTGTCTTCGGGGCGCAAGGTCCGCACCGTCCCGCTCAGCTTGGCGCTGCGGCACAGGATGTTGGTGCGCCCGTCGCTGCAGTCGAGCATCGAAACGCTCACCACCTTGGGGTGGCGCGGATCGGTTTGGCGCGCCGGCAGCGCGTGCAGATCGAGCACCGCGCCGGCCGCAATGTGCAGCACATCGGATCCCAGCCACGGGCTCTGGCCGGCGTGGGCCGAGCGGCCCTGGATCACGATCTCGAACGAATCAGCCGAGGCCAGCGCGTACTCCGGCATCAGCCCGACGATCCCGGCGCGGAGGTCGGGGAAGCCGTGCAGGCCGAAGATCGCGTCGACCCCGTGGCGCTCCAGCACCTTTTCGTCGTTGACCAGACGGTCGGCGCCGACCCGATCGCTGCCGGTTGCGAGCGCGAGCGCTTTTTCCTCGTCCGGCGATACCCCCTCTTCCGCCGGCTGAAAGACGAACAGCACCTTGCCGCGCAGCTTGGCTTTGAGATCGCTGAGCACCCGCGCCGCGCCCAGCCCGCAGGCCATGTGGATATCGTGGCCGCAGGCGTGCATCACGCCGGCGTTCTCCGAGATCACCGGGTTGCCAGAATCGGGCGGTTCCAGAACCGGCAAGCCGTCCAGATCGGCCCGAATCGCCACCGTCGGGCCGGGCCGGCCGGTGTCCAGCAGCCCCAACACGCCGGTGACGCCGACGCCGCGTTCGACCTGGAGCCCGAGCGCCTCCAGCGCCGCCGCGACCCGCGCAGCGGTCGCCTGCTCCTGGTTTCCGAGCTCGGGATGCTGGTGAAACCAGCGGCGGTCCTCGACGCAGGCCGCGAGGTGATGTTGCACGGCCGCCCGAATCTCTTCATCGGTCGGTCCCCTCTCGGCGGCCGGCAGCGAACCGACCAGCGCCAGAGCTGCAATCAGGATGGTCGGGCACGCGGTTGCTTTTGGCATGGCGCCAAGCATAAACCAATCCGCGCCCGCAGCCCACTCGTGCCGGCGCCGTCGCCCCGCAGCTATTTCGGGGACAGTTTACTTAACCCGGGTTTCGGGGACACTTCCATCTCACGTCGGCGGCCCCGATGGCCCCGACACCTAGAGACACAGAGGAGCTCGGCCGGCGCGCGGCTCGCCGCTTTCGCCGCGCCCGCGGTCCGGGCTAGATTATCGTGATGGCTTTCGGGAGCTCCCAGATCGCCGACCCGTCGCTGGCGCCGGAGGGGGAACAGCGGCTGCTCTGGGTCGAACAGCACGCCGGCGCCCTGCACCGGGTGTGGCACGACCATTTCTCCAGCCGGCCGCTCTTGGGCATGCGGGTCGCGATCCGGATCGCGATCGAGCCCAAGACCGCCTACCTGGCGATCCTGCTGCAGCGCGCCGGCGCCGAGGTCGGCGTGACCAGCGCCAGCGTCATGGACGACGTGGCCGCGGCCCTGGATCGCCGCGGCATCGCGGTGCGCGCCCACCACGGCATCGGACCTGAAGCGCTGCTGGAAGCCAAGCGCTGGCTGCTGCGCGCCCGGCCCCAGATCATGCTGGACGCGCGCGCCGAGATGGTCGAGCTTTTGCACACCGAGTTTGCGGCCCAGGCCGGCGACATGATCGGCGCCACCGAGGAGACCACCAGCGGGGTGCTGCGGCTCGAGCCGCTGGCGGCGCGCGGCGCCTTGCGCCTGCCGGTGCTGGCCGCCAACGACGCGCGCTGCAAGCAGCTGTTCGACAACCGCTACGGCACCGGACAGTCGACCGTGACCGCGATCGCGGACAACACCCAGCTCAACCTGGCCGGAGCGCCGGTCGCGGTGCTCGGCTTCGGCTGGTGCGGGCGCGGCATCGCCCGCGCCGCCGCCGCGTTCGGTGCGCGCGTCGTGGTGGTCGAGCCGGATCCGGTCAAAGCTCTGGAAGCGAGCTGCGAGGGCTACCGGCCGCTCGATCTAGAGCCCGCGCTGCGCGGTGCCGGCGTGGTGATCACCGCCACCGGCGCCGCCGGGGTGATCGGCGCGGCGCATTTCGGGTGGCTGCGCGACGGCGCGGTGCTGGCCAATGCCGGAGCGTTCGAGGACGAGATCGACGTCCCGGCGCTGCGCCGCGCAGCGGCTGCCGAAGCGGCGTCGAGCCCGACCTTGACCACCTTTCGTTTCGCCGATGGGCGCCGCGTCGACCTGGTGGCGCACGGCGATCAGGTCAATCTCGCGGCCGCCGAAGGGCATCCGGTCGAGATCATGGATCTGACCTTCGCGGTGGTGCTGCGCGCGGTCGCCTGGCTGGTCGAGGGCCGCGGCCGCATCCCACCGGGCCTGCACCGCTTGCCGCCGGAGCTCGATCTCGAGGTCGCGCGCGCCAAGCTCAGCGCGCTGGGCCTGGCCATCGACGAGCCCGCATCATGATCCGCCTCTACCTCGATCGCGGCACCGCCCTGCACCGCCTCAACCCGACCGCCAAGCTGCTGGCGATGGCGCTCTGCTGCCTGGCCGCGCTGCTCGATGACGATCCGGCCTACCTGGCGCTCTTGATGCTGCTGGCGCTCGGCCTGCTGCTCTTGGCGCGCGCCGCCAGCCACCTGCGCCGGCTGTGGTTTTTCATCCCGATCTTCTTCTTGCTCGGGCTGTTTTTCTGGACCGTGTTCTTCGGCGGGACCACGCCAGTCGTCGAGCTGGCCGGTTTCACGCTCTACCGCGAGCCGCTGATGCGCGCGCTGGCGGTCGCCTGCCGCACCAGCACCTTCTTCCTGCTCGGCCTGACCTTTCTCGCCGTCATGCCGGTCGAGGAGTTCTCGGCCGGCTTGCGCTCGCTCGGCCTGCCGGTGGCGGCCAGCTTGGCGCTGACCTTGGCGTTCCGGCTCATGCCGCTCTACATGCAGAGCGCGGCCACCGTGCTGCAGGCGCAGAAGCTGCGCGGGCTCGAGCCCGAGCGCGGCGGTTTGGTGGCCCGCGCCAAGCGCACCATCCCGCTGCTGGTGCCGACCACCTTGAGCGCGCTGCGCAACATCGACCTGATGGCGATGGCGCTCGAATCGCGCGGCTTCGGCGCGCGCCGCGAGCGCAGCGAGTTCATTCGCTATCCTTGGCGCGGCGCCGATACCATCGCGCTGCTGATCCCGGCGCTGCTGATCGCGCTGGCCCTGTACCGGCTCTGGAGCGCCCCGTGAGAGACCTGCTGCGCATGTGGGGCAACACCCGAATGGTGGTGCTGGCGGCGTTCTGCGGCGCGGTGTTCGCCGCGGTGCTGGCGGTGTTCAACGCCATCCCGATCATCCCGGCGATCCATTCGCTGCGGCCCGGCAACGCCCTGCCGGTGGTGTTCTCGCTGCTGTTCGGGCCGGCCGGCGCCTGGGGCGCGGTGATCGGAAACACGTTGGGCGACTTTTTCGGCATCCTCGGCCCTGGAACCGCCTTCGGCGCCTTCGGCAACTTTCTCTACGGCTTGATCCCGTACCGGCTCTGGCGCCGCTTCGGCGATCCACCGCTCGAGATCCGATCGTGGCGCTCGTTCTTGCGCCTGTTTGTGGTGGTGAGTTTGGCCGGCCTGGCCTGCTCGCTCTCGATCACCACCGGGGTGTACGCCTTGGCGCTGATCCCGGTGCCGTTCGGTTTTCTATTCTGGATGATCGTGGGCCAGAGCGTCGGCTTCACGCTGCTGTTGGCGCCGCTGCTCTTGAACGCCGTGGCGCCGCGCGCGCGGCGCTGGGGGCTGCTCTACCAGGAGCAGGTCGCGCCCGAAGAGATCGGAGCGCGCTCCTCGGTGCTGCGCGCTTTGGCGCTGCCGCTGCTGGTGATTTCCATCCTCGGCGGCACGGTCCTCGCCTTCTGCCTGCTCAACGGCTGGGGCCTGCCGATCCTGCCGCCCAAGCAGTTCGGGCTGGCGATGACTCCGGTGATCCTGCTGATCCTGCTCGCCGCCGTCTGGCTATGAGAGAAAAAGGGACTGGAGAGAAAAGGGGACTGGTACGAATTTCCAGCACGGCCCTACTAGTCAAGGGCTTCGCCCCTAATATCGCCCCCAACGTTGGCCAATCGGGTGGCATGGGCGGCCGAAGGGCGCCCATGGACGAGCTGCGAACAGAGAGTGAGTCTGCCCGGACTGGATTCCGGCTTGCGCCGGAATGACGACTGTCCCCGTTTCTCGATTTACTCAGGCTGAGTTTGCGCCGGCTTTTTTTCGGCCTTGCCGGCCGCCTGCGCTTCGCCGCTCTTCTTTTCCTTGCCCGCGCCGGCCTTGGCTTTCTCGGCCTTCTTGCCGGTCTTGGTCTCGATCCGGCCCAACAGCTCCTTGGCCTGTTTGTTCGGCAGCCGCAGCAGCAGATGGCTGGTCGAGTTCTTCAAGGTGAACTGCACGTCGAGCATGGTGCGCCGATTGCCGTGCTGCTGGCGGACCTCCGGAACCAGCTTCGACTTGTCGATCCCCTGCAGCGCGGCCCGCCCGTAGCGCAGCTTGGTCACGTCGCCGAACGGAACCGCGATCGCCGCGCCGCCGCCCTTGAAGGTCAGCGCCTGCTCGTCGAGCGACAGGGTTCCGCTGGTGAGCTTGGCCGGCATCGGCTGCCCGCCGATGTATTCGACCGCGACTCCACCGGCGGCCGCGGCGGGCGGGGCTTCGGCCGCTCCCGGTGTCTGCAGCAGCAGGGCAAACAGCAACAAGCTGGTTATTTCCATTTCTGGGGGTTCCTCCTTGAATTGGGGTGCATCGATCTCAAATCAAGGTGACATACGGCCCGGCGCACGTCAAGCGGGACCGGATCGGTTCAAGCGCGCGGCAGCACCCGGCCGGCTCCGGCGCCTGGCCGAGGCTGAAATGGCGAACGTCCGCCTAGCTTGGCTGCCGGTTCAAGGGCAGCGGCGGCGTCTATTGCTACGGGCAGCCCATGGTGCAGAAGTCGCCGGTGCAAAGACCTATCAGCGGTGACCAGATGGCCGGTACCCTGCAGCCATGTCTGCTCGCTTCGGCGTTGCAGAGCGTCTGGCTGTCGAGATTCTCAAAAGTAAGTGTACAACTGTCAGGCGAAGTGGTTGACGTAGAACCAAAGCAACCGGGCAGAAACAACGCCCCAACGCACAACACCCCGAAAGCCAACCAAAGCAACCGTCGCGACATGGCAAATCGCTCCCCTTTCCGATGTCCGGCCGTGGTCTGACCACGACCCTCTACCTATGGAAACGCGAAATCTGGGCAAACGGGCCGATTCGCCGCGAATTCGCCCTTGGAAAACGGCCGGAATCGCGTCTATCGTGCGCCGGAGGAGGCGCACATAATGGGGGCGAGGCCCCCGAGTGCGGTCTTCCCGCCCCAGGCCGGCCTTCTCTGATGCCGATTCGAGACGCGACCGCGCTCCTGCTCGAATGGCGGGGCGGGAACCGCGCCGCCGTCGACGACCTCTTTCCGCTGATCTACGACGAGCTGCGGCGGCGGGCGCGCCGCAGCCTGCGGCGTCAACCCGAGGGCCATACCCTCACCACCACGGCGCTGGTTCACGAGGTCTACATCAAGCTGATCGACGTCAAGCGCGTCCCGGCCGAGGACCGCTCGCATTTTCTGGCCCTGGCGGCAACCGCCATGCGGCACGTTTTGGTCTCTTACGCCCGCCGCCATTGGGCCGCCAAGCGCGGCGGGGGCCGGATTCCGCTGAGCCTGGACGACGCGCCGCCGCTCACGACCGAGCGGGCTGAGCAGCTGGTCGCGATCCACGAGGCGCTGGACAAGCTCGCCAAGCTCAACGCGCGGTTGAGCCGGACGGTCGAGCTGCGCTTCTTCGGCGGGATGACGGTCGAAGAGGTGGCCGAGGCGCTCGACCTCGCGCCGAGCACCGTCAAGCTGGATTGGCAGAAGGCGAAAGTCTGGCTCTACCATGAGCTCCGCGGATCCTGATCGCTGGCGCGCGCTCGAGGCGGCGCTGGAGGCCGTGCTCCAAGCGTCGCCCGAGCAGCGCCCCGAGGTCCTCTCCCGGGTCTGCGGCGACGACCACGATCTGCGGCGCGAGATCGACTCGATGCTCGCCGCCTACCGCGCAGGCGACGACTTCCTCGAGCTGCCGGCCGAGGCATTCGCCGCACCTCTGATCGAGACCATCGCCGAGGAGCCCGAAGGCGCCGACGACCGCGACCGGATCGTCGGTCGCTACCGGCTGGTGGAGGAGATCGGCCATGGCGGCATGGGGACGGTATGGCTCGCTGAGCGCGCCGACGGTCAGTTCGACCAGCGGGTCGCGATCAAGTTTGTCAAGCGCGGCATGGACAGCGACGGGATCCTGGCCCGTTTCCGGCGCGAGCGACAGATCCTGGCGCGGCTGGAGCACGCCAACATCGCCCGGCTCCTCGACGGCGGGGTGAGCGGCGACGGCCGACCCTACTTCGTCATGGAGCTGGTCGGCGGTATCCCGATCACCGACTACTGCGACCGCCAGCGCCTCTCGATCGAGGAGCGGCTCCCACTGTTCGCCGCCGCCTGTCACGCGGTCCAGCACGCGCACAGAAACCTCGTCGTCCACCGGGATCTGAAGCCCCACAACGTGCTGGTGAGCGACCAGGGTGCGATCAAGCTGCTGGACTTCGGGATCGCCAAGCTGCTGGGCGGCGCCGAGGACGGCGTGACGATCGCCGCGCAGGGCAGCGACCTGCTGACGCCCCAGTACGCGAGCCCCGAACAGCTCCGCGGCGAGCCGGTGAGCACGGCGAGCGATATCTACCAGCTCGGCGTCCTGCTCTACGAGCTCCTGACCGGACACCGCCCGTATCGCGGTCGGACGCTGGACGAGATCCGCCGGGCCGTGCTCGAGAGCGAGCCGCAAGGCCCGTCGACCGCGGTCCGGCGCTCCGAGCGGATCGTCCATCGCGATGGAACGACCGAAACGATCGAACCCAAGCTCGTGAGCCGATCTCGGGACACAACGCCCGAGCGGCTCCGGCGCCGCCTGCGCGGCGACTTGGACACGATCGCGACGACCGCCCTGCGTAAGGAGCCGGAGCGACGCTATCCGTCAGCCGAGGCGCTGGCCGAGGACATCGAGCGGCATCTGGCGCACCTCCCGATCCGCTTCGGCGGCGACCGGTTTGGCTACCGGACCGCCAAGTTCGTACGCCGCAATCGGATCGGCGTGGCGGCGGCGGCCGGCCTGGTGGCGCTGAGCGCCGTCTACCTGCTCCAGGTTCGGCGCGAGCGCGACCGGGCGCGCTTGGAGGCGGCCAAGGCCACCCAGAGCGCCCAGATCCTGCGCGGATTCTTCGAGGGTTGGGACCCGGATGCGGCGGACCGAGGAGAAGTGAACGCAAGGATGGTCCTCAGCGCCGCCGCCCGGCGCGCCGAGCGCGAGCTGGCGGGCCAACCCGAACTGCAAGCGGCGACGCTCAGCATCCTCGGCGAGCTCCACACCTGGCTCGGCCGGCTCGAGCAGGCGAATTCCTTGCTGACCCGGGCGCTCGCGATCCAAGAACAGCTCGACAACCGGCCGAGCGCGGATCTGGCGGCTACGCTGGCCCGCCGCGGCAGCCTGCTCTCGGTCCAAGGCGATTTCACCCAAGCGGCGGCATCGCTGCGCCGGGCGCTCGATCTCAATCGCCGCCTCTTGGGCCCGCGCCACGCCGAGACCCTCCGCGTTCAGCGCGAGCTCGGCACCGCGCTGCGGCGAGACGACCACCTGAGCGACGCCGAACGGGTCCTGCGGGACGCGCTCGACATGTTGCGCGGCCGCGGCGATGCGTCAGCGCTCGCCGCCGAGACCGCGAGGGATTTGGGCTACACGCTGTTCCAACAGGCCCGGTACGACGAGGCGATCGCGAATCTGCGCTCAGCCCTCGCTGAGCAGCAGCGGATGTTCGGAAACGTCCACGTCGCGACTCTCTATACGATGCGGATGCTGGCCTCGGCGCTGCGGGATCGCGGGGATCTCGAAGCGGCCGAGGCGCTCTACCGCGAGAGCCAACAGATCACCCGCATCCTGTACGGCGAGAACCACCTCGAGATGTACTATACGGGGATCAGCTTCTCGACTTTCCTGGAGCGAACCGGGGAGTTGGAAGAGGCCGAACGCCTGGCCCGGGAAAGCCTCGCGATCCTGGGGCGAATCCACGCCCCCGAGGTCGACACCGCTCTCCAGTTGGGGCAGCTCGGATCAATCCGGCTCAATCGCGGGCATCCGCTCGATGCGGAGGGACTCCTGCGCCGTTCACTTGCGGTGTTCGATCGAGCCGCGCCGAGCGGCCACCCCGAGGAGGGCGACGTCCTCAATCGCCTGGCCTTCATCCTGCTCGGGCGGGGGGCTGCGGACGCGGACGCGATGTACCGCCGAGCGGTCGCCTTCGACCGGGCGCGTCCCCAAGGCTCGCCCGTTTTCGTCACCGACGGGCTCCACTTCCTCGCCTGGGCGCGGCACCGCAAGCGCGACCTCGCGGGCGCCGAAGCGAACTACCGCCGCGCCCTCGACGTCTACCGCCGCCAGCTTCCTGACGGGCATGTCTACCGCGCCGCGGCGGCGACCGGGTTGGGAGCGGTGCTGCTGGATGCCGGTCGACCGGCCGAGGCGGAGCGCTGCCTGCGCGAAGGGCTCACCCAGTGGGAGGCGGCGCAGCGGCCCGAGCCCAACCAAATCGCCGAAGCCCGAGCCCTGCTGAAACGCTCCCTCGGCGGAAGCTGACCGGGGCCCCCTATCCTGGACTGACCGTGCGCCGCCGAGTCTCCACACCGTGGCGGCTTGAAGCAGTAGAGCAGCATCTATCATACTATTGATATGAAAACTATTGCGATCACCATAGAGGAGTCTGCCCTCGAACAAATCGACCGCGTGGGGCGCCGGGACCGACGCAAGCGGGTCAACCGCTCGGAGGTGATCCGGCGCGCGGTGCATGAGTACGTCTCCCGGCTGGAGCGCGAAGCGGAAGAGGAACGTGAGCGCGCGATTGTTCACCGGCATCGGGAACGGCTGCGGCGTCAGGCAACCGAGCTGGTTCGACAGCAGGCCAAGCTGTGAAGCGAGGTGAAATCTACCGCAACTGGGAGAAGCTGCCGGAGCGGGGGTACAAGCCGGGTTTCTATGTTGTTGTCTCACGCGACTTCGTCGCCGGAAACGACGAAATCGTCACAGTCGTTTGTGCACCGATCTATAGGGAGCGGCTCGGCATCCGGAGCGAGGTTCTGGTGGGAACGGAAGACGGCCTCCCAGCCGCCAGCGCGATCCGCTGCGACTTCGTCACCCTGCTGTTGAAGAAGAAACTGGCGGGTTTTGTGGGAACGCTGTCGGCCGGGAAACTCAAACAACTGCGGCTAGCCCTTCGCTACGCATTGGATCTGGAATGACTATCAGCGCCGGAGGGCACTACAGTGGCTGCACCCGCGCGGCCGGCGGCGATTGGTGTCGAGCTGTGGACGGCCACTGCAAAACCGCGGCGCCGTTGTCATCCGCCCTGGTAGCGGCGCACCAACGAGGCTCCGCCGGCGGCAGGGCCGGTCGTGATCAGCAAGTTGGCGTCGTCGTTCAGAATCGTCCCGACCGCGAGGCCGTCGGCTAGCGTCGCGTCTTGCGGGTCTGCGAGGTCGACGGAGAACGTTTCATCGGCCTCGAACTGAAGGTCGCCGTGAATCATGACCACTGCGGTTTGCGCTGCGGTGCTCATGGCGGGGAACATCAGCATCCCGCTCGCGGCGGTGTAGTCCTCGCCGGCCAGCGCCGTGCCGTCGGATGTCGAGAAACCCACCTGCGCCGGCAGGCCGCTCGCCTCCGAGATGCTCACGGCGAACTGAGCTTCCGACATCCCTGCATTGCCTTCGATGATCTGCACATCACCGATCGCCAGGCTCGGCGCCGCATCGTCGTTGACGATCGTCCCCACCGCCGCGGG
>DASWHO010000480.1:0-1532 GCA_036398155.1 Acidobacteriota bacterium | reverse complement strand
GTGCGGTTGGGGGCCGCCTGCAGGGCGCGATAGGACTGCACCGCGCCGCGGCTTTCGAGCGGAGCCAGGATGGCGTAGGGGCCGATGCGAGCCGGATCAGGCATGGGTCTCGAAGACGATCGTGGTCGTCCCGATTGTAATACGGTCGAGGTCACCGAGCAGATGGCGCTGGGTCGCCGCGCCGTTGACCCGGGTCCCTACGCTGCTCTCGAGGTCGGTCAGCAGGTAGCCGTCGGCGGTCCACTCGATCCGCAGGTGCTCCTTGCTCGCCTGGCGCTCGGTCAGCACCAGCTGGCAGCTCGGTGCGCGGCCGACGGTGATCGGCCCGCCGTCCAGCTCGAGGGTGCGGCCGCGCTCGGCGCCGTCGGTCACGAACAGCCGCGCCGGCTGCGGCGCGCCGGCCTCCAGCTCCGCCCGCCGAGGCCGCGGCGCGATCTCCAAAGTCCGGATCGGGAACGGGATCGTGATCCCGCTGCGCTTGAACTCCTCCCAGATCCGCATCCGGATCTCGCTCGCGATGCGCGGCGCGTTGGCGAAATCGTCGATCCAGACCCGCAGCTCGTATTGCATCGAGCTGTCGTCGAAGCTTAGCAAGTAAACCTCCGGGGTCGGTTTCTCCAAGGTTCCTTCGACCCCCTGGACGCAATCGAGCAGCGCGCGGCGCACTCGGTAGGGCGGCGTCCGGTAGTGCACCCCGACATAGATTCGTTCCATGTGCAACGGATGCGGGCTGTAGAAGTTGACCACCTGCTCATCCGCGATCTTGGCGTTCGGCAGCACCAGGTTGTCGTTTTCGCGGGTCCGCAGGTAGGTGGTCCGCCAGGTGATCTTCTCCACCCGGCCCTCGACCGCGCCGACCCGAATCCAGTCGTTGATCCGGAACGGCTTTTCCAGACTGATCACGACCCCGGCGAAGAAGTTGCCCAGAATCGGCTGGAGCGCCAAGCCGAGCACCAGCGAAGTGATCGCGCTGGTCGCCAGCAGACCGGTCATTTCGAGCTGGGGATAGGCCATCTGGAGCGTGATCAGAGCAGTCAAGATGTAGGCCACCCCGAGCGCCACCGCCGGCATCAGCGGCGGCAGGCGGATGCCGCGGCGCACCTGGAGATGGATCTCGAACAGGTACAGACCGATCAGCCGCAAGGCCGCGACCGCCGGCAGAAACAGGAGGATCCAGCCGAGGGCCTGCTCCAGCAGCGGAAACGCTCCGGCTTCGAACAAGGTAAAGATCTTGAGGCCGGCCGCGATCGCAGCGATGTAGAGCGGAAAGGCGAGCTGGCGAACCAGGTGGAAAGAGCGCTGCAGGAAGAAAATCAGCGCCAGCGCCAGCGCCGTGGCCGCGATGCTACTTCCCAGAGCTAGCGCCAACTGCAAAGCCAGAAGCCTCCCGATCAGCGGGCGCGATTATACACCCGCCGCGGACCCGAGCGTTATCGACACGAATGCGCCCAAACGCACCCCCACCGTTTGACACCTTTGCCGGCGGGGCCTAGCATGAGGCCACTTTTCCCCCGGGAACCGATCCGCGGCGG
>DASWHO010000479.1:0-8203 GCA_036398155.1 Acidobacteriota bacterium | reverse complement strand
GGTTGGTTCCCTGGCTTCTGTTTGCTGCGGCTCTACTTTCGGCTCCGGGTGCGGCCCAAGGGGAGACGATTGGACGGGTGACTTGGCGCGGGCCGAGCACGGAGTGGGAGGCCCGTCTGGTCGGCAACGTCGGGCTGGTCGAGGGCGCCGAGCTGGAGCCGGCGCTGGTGCGGCGCGCGATCCGGGTGTTGATCCTCACCGGACGCTACCAGCAGGTGCGGATCGAGGCCGAGCGCCGCGGCGCTGCCACCGATCTGGTCGTCGAGCTGGTGCCGCGCGAACGCATCGTCGCGGTCGAATTCAGCGGCGATCTCGAGCTCTCCGACCAGCGCGCCCGCGAGGCGATCGATATCCGGCCGCCCGAGCCGTACGATCCGCTGCGCGCGTCGAGCAACGCGGAAGCGATTCGGCGCCGCTGGCGCGAGCTCGGCTACTGGATGGCGACGGTCGAGCCGCGCGCGCAGACCGATCCGCTGACCCGCGAAGTGAGGCTCGATTTTCGGATCCAGGCCGGCCCGCCGACCCGGCTCGCCAAGGTCGAGCTCCTGGGAGCCGTGCCCGGGTTGCCGGAAGCCGAGCTGCAAAGGCAGCTCAAGAGCGCGCGCGAGGGCGAGCGCCTGCAGCGGCCCGAGCTCGAACGCGATCTCGAGCGGCTCGAGCGCCACGCTCGCGAGCGGGGTTATTTCGACTTCCAGGCGGCCGCGCCGGAGATCGTCCAGCAGCCAGGGCGCAATGCGGTCGAATTGACCCTGCGCTTCGAGGTCGGACCGCGCTATGAGCTACTGCTGGAGGGCGTGAGCCTCGAGGCGGAGGAGCTGCGCGAGCGCCTGCCGTTCTGGGAGGAGGAGCGGGTCGATCCCGGCAGCCTCGAAGACGCCGAGGCCAGCCTGGTCGATTGGATGCAGGCCCGCGGCTACGCTCTGGCCCAGGCTCACGCCGAGCTCGAGAGCGTCTCGCCGCAGCTCAAGCGGATTCGGATCCGGGTCGAACCGGGACCGGAAGTGCGGCTGCGTTCGCTGCAAATGCGCGGCAATCACCACTTCAGCGCCGAGGAGCTGCGCGCCGAGCTCGCGCGGCTCGGGAGCCCGCTGGTCGAAGGCGGACCGCTCGATCCCAATGCTTTGAGCACGGATCGCGAGGTGGTGCGCCGCCACTACGTGGCCGCCGGCTTCATCGATGCCGCGGTGACCCCCGAGGTGGTTTACGGCGCCGAGCTGACCCGCGCCAACGTGATCTACCGGATCGAAGAGGGCCCGCAGTTCGTGGTCGAGGCGGTGGAGTTGAGCGGCAACCGGGCGCTTTCGGAGGCGGAGCTGCGCGGCGCGCTGCAGCTCCAGTCGGGGCGGCCGTTCGACCCCGACGCGGTGCTGCGCGACTCCAATGCGATCCACTCGTTGTACGCCGAAGCCGGATTCCTCGACGCCTCGATTCAGCCGGTCCGAACCCTCGATCGCGAGCGGGCCCGCGCCCGGGTCGAGTTTCATATCAACGAGGGGCGCCAGATCCTGATCGAGGCACTGGTGGTGCGCGGCAATCAAACCACCTCCGAGGCGGTGGTGCGGCGCGAGGTCACCTTGCGGGCCGGCGATCCGATGCGGGCCTCGGCCCTGCTCAGCAGTCAGCGCAACCTCTATCGCCTCGACGTGTTTCGCAGCGTGATGCTGCGACCGCTCGATCCCGGCAGCCTGCTGGCGCGCCAGCCGCTGCTGATCGACCTCGAGGAGCTGCCGCGCTTCAGCATGACCTACGGCTTCGGCTACGACACCGAAAGCGGTCCGCGCGGCACCTTCGGGGTGACCGACACCAACGCGTTCGGGCGCGCGCAGCGGCTCGGCGTCCAACTCCAAGCCTCGCAGCGCACCCAGCGCGCCCAGCTGTCGCTGAGGGATCCCAAGCCCTGGGGCCGGCCGCTGGACACCACCGCGATCCTGTTCGGGGAGCTGGAGCAGTTCGGCCGCGGCGCGGAATCGGTCGATGTCGAGATCCAGCGTTTCGGCGCCGCTCTCCAGGTGCTGCGCGAGCACGACCGCCGGCGCACCAGCCTGTTCGAATACAAGTTCCAAGAGGTCAAGAATTTCTTCGAGGCCGGCGCCAACATCGAGGACATACCGCCCGAGGATCGGGCCGGCGCGATCGCCTCGCTCTCGTATCGTCTGGTGCGCGACACTCGCCCGGATCCGTTCGAGCCCACCCGCGGCTCGTTCTTGACCGCGAATCTGGAGCTGGCCAGCTCGGCGCTCGGCGGCAGCGCCGACTTCGTCAAGTTCTTCGGTCAAGCCAGCAAGTTGCTGCCGGTGGGCCGCGGCTGGGTGGTCGCGGCCGGAGCTCGGGTGGGGGTGGCCTACGGCTACCGCGGCGAGGAGGAGCTGCCGTTCAGCGAACGCTTCTTCGCCGGCGGTGCCAACAGCCTGCGCGGCTTCGACCGCGATCGGGCCGGACCGGTGGCGCAGTCGCCCGACCCCGAGGATCCGAATCGGTTGCGGCTGATCCCGCTGGGCGGCAACGCCCTGGTGGTCAGCAACTTGGAGCTGCGGGTGCCGCTGTGGGGCTCGGTGGCGGGCGCGGTCTTCACCGACGTCGGAAACGTGTTCGAGACCGTCGGTCTGATGCGGTTCACCGATCTGCGCGTCTCGTTGGGCGTTGGTTTGCGCTATCGCACTGCGGTCGGCCCGTTCCGCATCGATCTGGGCTACAATCCCGATCCGCGTTTTGATTACGAGGATTCCACCATCATCCACGTCTCTTTCGGCCATGCCTTCTGACCGACCGGCGGCGCAGGCCCAGCCCTGGACCGCTCCGGGCGCGGGCGTGGTGAAATTCGGCGTCTATCCGCTCCTACTGCTCGCTTTGTTGTGCCGCTGCGCTCGCTTGCCGGCGGCGGAGCTGCTGGATCAGGCGCAGGCGCTGGTGGGTGAGACCGTGATCACCTACAGCGGCCTGCTGATCGAAGCGCTCGACCGCAATGTCGATCTGACTCCGCGGCCCGGACTGCGTGAGGATCTCGAAGAGCTGCTCGACCAGCTGGTGATCCTGCGGCTGCGGGGGCTCGGCGCCCGCCGCGCCGGCCTGGCTCGAATAACCCTGGAAGAGGCCGACCAGGAGCTGGGCCGGCGCTATCCGCAGTGGCAGGATCCGATCCAGCGCGCCGCGCTGCTGCAGCGGCGCGGGGAATCCGAAGACGAGGCGCGCGAACGGATCGGCCGGCAGCTTCTGGTCGAGCGCCATATCGAGCGCCGCTATCGGCCCAATGTGGCGGTGGAGTTGGAAGAGATCGAGCAGGCTTACGAGAATCTGTACGTGCCGCGCTGGAAGGCCGAAGGCCGGCCGATTCCGACCCTGCTGGAGGCGCGGCCCCACATCGAAGAGGAGCTGTTGGCGGCGCGCGTCGGGGGTCTGGTCGAGGAATGGACCCGCGAGCTGCGCCGCGAGTTCGCGGTCGAGATCCTGCCGCTGCCCGACCCGCTGGTGATCCCACCGACCCGGTGAGCTTGTCGATGGAGGCCAAAGAATCACTCCCCAGCCCGCCGCCGCCCATGCGGCTCTCCGATCTGCCGGGGAATGCCGCGCTCGGGCGCGCGTTGGTCCGGGCGGTGCGGCGCGGGCGCCTGCCGCACGCCCTGCTGTTGCACGGACCGGAGGGCAGCGAGCGGGGTCGGGCGGCGACCCTGATCGCCGCGCTGCTCTGCTGTGAAGCTGCGGAGGCCGCGGAGCCGTGCGGCCGCTGTCACGGCTGCCGCCAAGTCTTCGGCGGCAGCCATCCGGACGTCGCGATCCTGGCGGCCGAAGGCTCGAGCCTCAAGATCGAGCAGGTTCAGCAGTTGGCGGCGCGGGCGCGGCTGCGCCCGGCTCGGGGCCGAGCGCAGGTGCTCGCGCTGCTGGGAGCCGAGCGCTTGACTCCCGAGGCGGCCAACGCGTTGCTCAAGAGCCTCGAAGAGCCGCCGCCGGCGGTGACCTGGATCCTGACCGCTCCGAGTCCGGCCGCGGTGCTGCCCACCATCGCGTCCCGCTGCATCCCGCTCGCCTTCCGGCTCGCCGGCGGTGGCGCGACTCGCGCGATCTCGGAGCCGGAGCTGGAGGCGCGGGAGAAGGTGCTGGCCGCGCTGGGAGCCGCGCTGCGCGGCGAGCTGCAGCTGGCGCTGGCGTTCGCCCGCGAGCAGGCCCGCGCCCGCGGCCAAGCCGCGGCGCTGATCGGAGAGCTGATCCTGCTGCTGCGCGATCGCGCGCTCGCGGCCAGCGGAATGGAAGCGGCACAGCTCGCGACCCCGGCGCTGGCGGCCGCGCTCGAGCGCGAGCTGGCCGCGCTGCGGCCGGGCGCCGCCGCCGAGCTGGCGCTGCGCGCCGAGCTGGCTGCCGAGCAGCTGCGCCACAACGCCAATCCAGCGCTGCTGCTCGACGCCCTGTTCCTAGAGATCGAAGCCGCCGCCTCCTAGGCCTAGGCGGCGGATCTGCCGCCATCTGCCAGGGGGCCTGGGCGAGCTCCCCCAGTTTCCACGTCGTTGCAGTTCGGTCGGGCTCCTTGTAGGGGAGGGGCTTGTCCCCTCCCGAGGGCGGATCCAAGGCCCGCCCTGCGCTTCCGTCGCTTGGCATTGCAAGCGGGGGACTCCCCCGCGCCCCCTGTCACGTGCATCTGACGGCATCTCCACCGCCCTCAACGCCGTGCTGAGCTCTAGTTCGGGATCTGGCCCCGGCAAGGCGGCAAGACTCTTGCGAACAGGACTGGATTCCGGCTTGCGCCGGAATGACGCCTGGATTCCGGCTTGCGCCGGAATGACGAGGAGCCAGCCGCGAATGATCACGCGGAACGAGCGCAACGCCGGCGCAAGACGAGCGAAGCGAAGTCGCCGTAGTCGCACAACGGAACGCAATGGCAACGCAGCACGGCGCAGAGGGCGGTGGAGATGGTGCCGGATGCGAGGCGGGCGAAGAGAGGCCGACGGAGGCGTACTAAAGGTACGCCGGAGGAGGCCGAACGAGCCCAACGAAGCAGCCGGCGCCAGATCCGCCGCCTAGACTCTGCTGAAGGTTAGGGCTTCTCGGTCATTGATCCGCCCGCAAAGCTCGCCGTACTGCCGCCGCAGGCCGGGCGGCGCCGCCAGGATGCGCCGCAGCCCTTCGCCGATCGGAGAGCCGCCTAGGGTTTCGAAACGGAATCCGGTCAGCGAGCTGAGGTGACGGGCCAGCGCGTCGAGGTCGAAGTAATGGTCTCCGGTGAGCAGAATCCGATGCTTGAACAGATCGGTGGCGAGCTCGCCGCGCTGGCCGAACTTGAGCGTTTGAAAGCAGGAGTGCAACACCCGCTTGATTTGAATCAGGATCGCGTGCAGCTCGCGGTCGATCGCGCTCTGGATGGCCGGGTCCTCGAACAGGTACTCGAGGACGCCTTGTTCGTTGAGGGTGCGAATCTTCGGTAGGGAGCGCGGCGGTTCGCCGGGCAGCGCCAGCTCGGTTTCCTCGTCGTCCTCGGTTTCCTCGGCGTGATGGGGCAGGGATAGGGCGGGGGAGCTCCGATCTTCGAACTCGCGGGTGAAGAACGTGGCGCCCCAGCGCCGCACCAGCTTGGTCAGGGTGGCGTAGCCGATCGGCGCCAGGAGCCGCTCTTGGACCGAGTCCTGGATTGCGCGAAGCACGCTGTTCCAGCCGTAGCCCTTGACCGCCAGGCCGGCCAGGTCGCCGTCCAGGAACACGCCCGCCGCGATCCGGTCGCCGCCCAACACCACCAGCATCCGTCCCAGGTGCGAATCCTCGGCGTCGGCCTGGAGCGCGAATCCGGCCCCCAACGCCGCGGCAACGATCTCCGGCACCAGCGTAATCCGCCCGATGCGCAGCGAGGCGACGATCACCGAGCTGACGTTGATCTGGAGCTGTTTGGTGGCCGCGGTCGGGATCACCACCCACAGGCCATTGCCCCACAGAAAGCGGCGCCCAACCAACCGGCGCAGGTACGCGCCCAGCAGTTCGGGATTGGAGACTTCACCGGGAAAGACGCTGAAGATCTCGCGGGACTTCCCGATCAGCCGATAGGCGCGCCTGCCGTAGGCGGTGATCTCGCCGCCGCGCAGCTGCACCACGGCGGGGAGCCGCTCCTCCAGAAAGCCGCCCTCGCGCCGGGGCAGGACGAAACAGCACTCGCGGCTGTCGAGGATCAGACCGAGCTCACGCAGAATCCCGGTCACATCCGCTCCCGCCGCGGACCCAATCGGCCAAAATCAGCCATCAAGTCGATTCTACACCGATTAGACTAACTCCGTCTCTTTATTAATTAATGAAGCTCAGCGGCGTCTGGATTCCGGCTTGCGCCGGAATGACGACGAGCTGGGAATGATCCTGGAGTGCGAGCGAGCTGCACCGGCCCAGACGAGCGAAGCGAAGTCGACGCAATAGCACTGCGTAACGCAACAGCAACGCAGCACCGGGCAGCGGGCGGCGGAGATGGTGGTGGATGCGAGGCGGGCGCCGGGAGGCTGACGGAAGCGTACCGAAAGGTACGCTGGAGGAAGCCGACCAAGCCCAACGAAGCAGACGCCGCCAGATCCGCCGCCGTGCTACACGAAGACTTTGAGCTCTTCGAGGCGAGAAGGATGCCGCAGCTTCTTGAGCGCCTTGAGCTCGATCTGGCGAATCCGCTCCCGGGTCAGGCTGAACACCCGCCCGGTCTCCTCCAGCGTCGAGGTGCGGTCGGTACCGATGCCGAAGCGCATCCGCAAGACGCGCTCCTCGACCGGGGTCAGGCTGCCCAGCAGCCTTTGGGCGGTGCGCTGCAGGCTCTCCTCCATCAGCAGATCGTCCGGCGCCTCGGCATTGCGGTCTTCGATCAAGTGATCCATGGTGAGCTCCATCTCGCCGATCGGAGCGTCGAGCGGAACCGTTTCGCGAATCACCTCGAGCACATCTTGAACCCGGCGCTCCTCGACATCGATCTCTTGCGCCACCTCGGCGGGCGAAGCTTGGCGTCCGTTCAGCAGATAAAAGCGCTTGCGCGCCTCGTGAACCTTGCGCGACAGATCGAGCAGGTGGATCGGAACTCGAATGGTGCGCGCCTTGTCGTCGATCGAGCGGCTGATCGCCTGGCGGATCCACCAGGTGGCGTAGGTCGAGAAGCGGCAGCCCTTGCGGTGGTCGAACTTCTCGGCGGCGATCATCAAGCCGAGATTGCCTTCCTGGATCAGATCGAGCAACGGCACACCGCGATTCAGATAGCGCTTGGCGATCGAAACCACGAGGCGCAGGTTGGATTCGATCAGCTTCTGGCGCGCCTCATGATCGCCGCGCCGGATCCGTTTGGCCAGCGCCACCTCCTCTTCGCGGGTCAAGAGCTGCGAGCGCGACATCTCCCGCAGGTAGCTGGCCAGCAGGTTGTAATCCACCAGCGGCGTTTCGGGATCTTGGGCCCGAACCGCCCGGATCGGCCGCGCCGCCCGCGGGCCGGCTTTCTTTTGGCCCACGATCGCCATCTTCCTTTTGCTCATACGCGCTGTAGGCGCCTTCGGACTTATTGTCTTGTTGGGCATGTCACCAGGACCGCCGGAATTCACAGCAAGATTCGTTCCGCTGTTTGCGGCAGGACGGCCGCCGGAGGTGGTCACGGTTACACGATCGCGGCCAAGGATGAAAAAGCTTTCAAATCAATGGGTTAGGGATAATATCGGCCAGGCGAATGGATCGGTTGGACCGGGGGGCTCGGGTGGCTGGAACCGGGCACGAAGCTGCCGCCTTCCCCGCCAGGAGGTCAATTCTTGCCTGACGGCGTCCGAAAATTACTACACTAAAACCTCGAGAGGACACGCCTTTGGGCCCGAAAGGGTCTCAGACTGATCGAGGATGACGGCACGAAAAGACGCAATGTCACCGAAACCGGACCAGGCGGCCCAGGATCCCAAGACGCCCGAACGCGACCTGCTGGCGCGCCACTTTGGCGCTAGGGATACGAGAGCTTGGCGCGCCTTCCTGCAGCGCCATTGCGGGCTGTTGGCGGAGGCGGCCGAGCGTGAAGGCGAACCCGCGCCGCGGATCGGTGAACCGGAGCAACCGGCCGGGGGCTGGCTGCTGCTTTGGCCCAACGGCGCGCAGTGGATTCTAGGT
Source organism: Acidobacteriota bacterium (assembly GCA_036398155.1). Lineage (GTDB taxonomy): Bacteria > Acidobacteriota > DASWHO01 > DASWHO01 > DASWHO01 > DASWHO01. The sequence continues at coordinate 124 of DASWHO010000479.1, read as the reverse complement.
CGCGCCCGTGGCGGGCAGGCGGAAATCCTCGGTCATTTCGTCACCGGATCAGGATCCGCTCTCAACGCCCTCCTGCTCGGACACCGCCTCGCCAGCTTCGGCGCGTCGACCACCGCTCGGCTGC
>DASWHO010000478.1:0-15521 GCA_036398155.1 Acidobacteriota bacterium | reverse complement strand
TCGCCACTTCGCACCTGATTGAGCTCGGACATCGGCGCATCGGCTGCATCGCTCGGCCGACGGATCTGAGCCACAGCCAGGAGCGGATCCGGGGCTATCGGGCGGCGCTGCGGGACCACGGACTGGCGGCGGACGATTCGCTGATGGCCCGCGGCGGCTTTCGGATCGAGAACGGCCGCCAAGCGGCGCTGCGACTGCTCGATCTCGATCCAGCGCCGACCGCCTGCTTCGCGTACAACGACATCATGGCGATCGGCGCGCTGCGCGCCGCCCACGAGCGCGGCCTGCGCGTGCCGCAGGACTTCTCGATCGTCGGTTTCGATGACATCGAGCAGGCGGCCTACACCTGCCCGGCGTTGAGCACCATCGCCCAGCCCAAGTTCGACATGGGGCGGCGCGGCGCCGAGCTGCTCTTGAGCCTGATCACCGACGGGAGCTCGGCCGGCGGATCCGACCGCGGTCCACCGGCCGGCGCCGAAGCGCCCTTGCCGATTCGTCTGGTGGTGCGCGAATCGAGCGGGCCGGCGCCGCGCCGCGCATGAGGCTCGCATGAAGATCATCGTCGCATCGGATCACGCCGGCTATCCGCTCAAGCAAGCCGTGGTCGAGCTGCTCGCAGCCCAAGGCCTGCCGGTCGACGACGGCGGTCCGGCGTCGGCGGCCGATTCGGTCGACTACCCGGAAGTGGCCCAGCGGGTCGGGCGCAAGGTCGCGGCCGGAGAGTACCAGCGCGGCGTCCTGATCTGCGGCACCGGACTGGGGGTTTCGATCGCGGCCAACAAGACCCCGGGGGTGCGCGCCGCGCTGTGCCACGACGTTTTCACCGCGCGCCAGAGCCGCGCCCACAACGACGCGAACGTACTCGCGATGGGCGCCTGGGTGGTGACCCCGCAGCGGGCGGCCGGCATTCTGGACGCCTGGCTTCACACCGAGTTCGAAGGCGGCCGTCACCTGCCGCGCCTGGCGATGCTGGATCGCGCGTTCGCCGCCGCCGCTGCCCCCGATCTGCAAGCGCACGCCGGCCCGATCCGGCCGCTGCGCCTGGGGCTGGCGCTGTCGCCGCACCCGACCACGTTCGGGCCGCTGCTGTTCTCCGGGCGGATGGCCGAAGGCATCCGGGCGGCGGCGGAAGCCGGCTTCGGCGCGGTCGAGCTCAGCCTCCGCGCGGCCGACACGTTCGAGGCCAAGCCGCTGCTGAAGATGCTCGGCGAGCACGGTCTGGAGCTGGCCGCGATCGCGACCGGACAAGCTTGCTTGAGCGACGGGCTGTGCTTGGCCGCGGCCGACGCCGCCGCGCGCCGCGGCGCCGAGGATCGCCTCAAAGCCGCGATCGCCCTCGGTGCCGACTTCGGCGCGGCGGTGATCGTCGGCGGAATTCGCGGGCGGCTGACCGGCTCGGCGCCGGAACAGATGCAGCAGCGCGCCGCCGCGGTCGCGGCGATCCGGCGCTGCACCCGCTACGCTTTCGAATTCGGGGTCCCGCTCCTAATCGAGCCGATCAACCGCTATGAGACCAATTTCATCAACAACACGAGTGAAGGATTGGCACTGCTCGATGAGCTGGGCGAACCGGGGGTTCGGCTGCTGCTCGACAGCTTTCACATGAATATCGAGGAGGCCGATGTCGCCGCCAGCTTGAACCAGGTCGGTGATCGGCTCGGCTACGTGCACCTGGCGGACAGCAATCGACGCGCGCCGGGTCAAGGACACCTGGATTTCGGCGCCTTGCTGCGGTGCCTGAACCAGATGGGTTATCAGGGCACGGTGACCGCGGAGATCCTGCCGCTGCCGGATGACGCGACCGCGGTCCGGCAGGCGGGCACGTTTCTGCGCGCCTTGCTGGGCGCGGCCCCGGAGCGCCGCTTGGAGCCGAAATCGTAAGAAGGGAGCACGACACCGCATGTACGTTTTGAAGAACGCGCTGATCGTCACCATGGATCCGCAGCGGCGGGTGATCCGCAACGGGCACCTCTGGATCGAAGCGGATCGAATCGTCCGAATCGGCCCGGCGGCCGAGCTCGGCTTGCCGCCCGAGCCCTACGACTCGTTCGACGCCAGCTCGATGATCGCCCTGCCCGGCTTCATCAGCGCCCACAACCACCTCTACAGCGCCGTGGTCCGCAGCCTGCCCTACGGCGGACCCGCGGAAGAGACCGACGCCACCTTCATCTCCTGGATCGAGCGCTTCTGGTTCAAGTACCTCGAAGATGTGGTCAACGAGGAGGATCTTTACGTCGGCACCCTGGTCAACTGCCTGGATCAGATCCGCAGCGGCATCACCACTTCGGCCGACACGGTCGAGGGCTCGGGCGCGCTGCCCGGCGCGCTCGAGGCCGCCGCGCGCGGGATGGAGGACTCCGGCATCCGGGGCCTGGTCGGCTACGAGGTGACCGGCCGGCTCGGCGAGAAGATCGCCCAGCTGGGGCTGGAGGACAACATCCGCCTGTTCGAGAAAACCAAGGACCGAGGCGCTCGGGTCGAGGGCTGCTTCAACCTGCACACCACCTTCTCCTGCTCCACCGAGCTGATCCAACAGGTGACCCAGGAAGCGCGCCGCCGCGGCGCGCGCCGGATTCAAATGCACTGCTGCGACGACCACTGGCATTCGTTCGATACCACCCGCCGGTTCGGCAAGCGCGCGGTCAAGTACCTGGAGGACATCGGCTTTCTGGGCCCGGACGTGCTGCTGGCGCACTGCTCGTACATCGATCAGTTCAAGGATCCCAAGCTCCTGGCCCAGCACCAGGTCAAGGTTTCGCACCAGGCCGAGAGCAACGCGATCTTCGGCTTCTGGCCCGACATGTCGCGCCTGCTCGAAGCCGGGGTCACCGTCGGGTTGGGAGTGGACGGCATGACCCATTCGATGTTCGAGGTCATGCGCACCGCGCAGATGATCCACCGGATTCGCTATTACAACATCACCATGTTTCCCGACCAGCAGCTGCTGGAGATGGCGACTCTTGGCAGCGCCAAGTGCCTCGGCAAAGAAAACGAGGTCGGCTCGCTCGAGGTCGGCAAGAAAGCCGACGTGGTGCTGCTCGACAACCGCAGCACAGTGCCGCTGTTCGAGAACAACATCTACAACCATATCGTCGGCTCGTGCGACCGCGCCGACGTCAACTCGATATTGATCGACGGCCGCTTGGTGGTCGAGGATCGTCAGTTCATCCACCTCGACGAGCGCGCCGCCCGCGAGCGCTGCCAGAAGGCGGCGCTGGCGCTGTGGGAACGCAACGATTGGCCCACGCCGTGACCGGCTCGCCAATCGATGAGCGCGCCGTCGTCGAGTTTGCCCAAGCCCTGATCCGAGTCCCGAGCGTCACCGGCGCGGAGCGCGCCGCGGCGCTGCTGGTGGCCGAGACTTGCGAGCGCGCCGGGCTCGAGGTCACGATGCGCAAGGTTCACGGCGAGCGGCCCAATGTGCTTGCGATCTGGCCCGGCGCGAGCCCAACCATCGGGCTGCTGCTCCACGGCCACACCGACACGATCCCGTTTCTGGACATGCGCGATCCGACCAGCGCAGCGCTCGAGGACGGGGTCATCTGGGGGCGCGGATCGGTGGATCAAAAGGGCGGCCTGGCGGCCGCGGTGATGGCGCTCTGCGCCTTGGCGCGCTCCGGCCGGCGGCTCCGAAAGAGCGTCGCCTTGGCGGCGGTGATCGACGAGGAGTCGGAGCATCGCGGCAGCGCCGCGCTGGTGGAGGACGGCCTCCAGGCCGAGTGCGCCATCACCACCGAGCCCTCCGACCTGCGCCTGCTGGTGGCCTGCAAGGGCACCGCCCCGATCCGGATCCGCTTCACCGGCGTGCTGGCCCACGGCTCGAACCCGTGGCTCGGGGTCAGCGCGATCGAGATGGCGGCGCGCACGGTGGCGGCATTGAAACGGCTCGAGCTCCGGACCGTCGAGCTGCCCGGGATCGGCGCGATGCAGGCCTCGCTCAACTTCGGCTTGATCCAAGGCGGCAGCGCCTACAACAACGTCGCCGACGCCTGCTCGCTGTGGCTCGATCGGCGGCTGGTGCCGGGCGAGACCCAGCAGACCGCGCTGGCCGAGCTGCGCGAGGTCCTCGCCAAGCTGGCCCGCGACGATGCGAGCTTCCGAGCCGAAGCCGAGATCGCGCGGCCGGATTGGAGCTGGCCGTTCATCCGCGAGCGCGGGCTCAAGCCGGCCCGGACCGCGCCCGACAGCGCGGTGGCGCGGGCGCTGGCGGCGGCGCATCGCAGCGTGACCGGTGCGGCGGTCGAGATCGGCTACACCCACGGCTACAACGACGGCGATTTCTTGGTCAATGACCTCGGCATTCCCACCGTCAACTACGGTCCCGGCGAGTCGGCCCGCTCCCATACCGCCGCCGAAAAGCTGCGGATCGATCAGCTGCTCAGCGCCGCTCGGGTGTATCTTCAGACCGCGCTCGAGCTCGGGAGCTGAGTCGATGCATGCAATCCAAGCCGGAGACGGGCGGGGACAAGCTGAGTCGATGATGCAACGCATACCGGAGACGGGCGGGGACGAGCCCCGCCCCTACATCCGATGAAGCCCGAGCCCGAGGCAGTCGATCTCCTGATCCGCGGCGGTCTGGTGGTGACGATGGATCCGGCCCGCGCCGTGCTGCCGGCGGCCGACGTCGCGGTCCAAGGCGAGCGCATCGTCGCGTTGGGCGGGAGCTTGGGCTGCGCGGCACGCCAGGTGATCGACGCCCGCGACCGCGCGGTGCTGCCGGGACTGGTCAACGCCCACACCCACGAGACCTTGACCCGCGGCCTGGCCGAGGACCTGCCGCTCGAGCGCTGGCTGGCTGAGATCTGTTTTCCGCTCGATCGCGCCACCACCGCCGAGATCATGCGCGCCGCCGCTTTGATGAATCAGCTCGAGATGATCCGCGGCGGGATCACCACGTTCCTCGACATCTACCGCTTTCCGGCGGCCTGCGCCGAGGTCGCCGAGCGCTCCGGCCTGCGCGCCATCTTCGCCCCGCAGATCATCGATGACGCGGAAGGCGCCGGAGAGACGATCGAGTCGGCCGAAGCGTTCGTCGCCGAGTGGCGCGGGCGCAACTCCAGGATCCTGCCCGCCTTCGGCCCGCACGCGCCCTACTCCTGCGGACCGGAAACCTACCGGCGCATCGGCGAGCTGGCCCGGCGTTACGACGTCCCGATTCACACCCACTTGGCCGAAACCCGCTGGGAGCTGGAGACGATCGCACAGCGCTACGGCACCACGCCAGCGCGCCACCTGGAGCGGCTCGGCCTGCTCGATTCGCGGCTCAGCGTGGCGCACGGCACCTACCTCGAGCCGGACGAGATCGAGCTGCTGCGCGAGCGCGACGTCGCGGTAGTCCACAACCCCACCAGCAACATGAAGCTCGCCTCCGGCGTGGCGCCGGTTTCGGCCTGGCTCGCCGCCGGCCTGCGGGTCGGCCTGGGCACCGACTCCAATCTGAGCAACAACAATCTCGACCTGTTCGAAGAGATGCGGCTCGCGGCGCTGCTCCAGAAGCTGAGCCGCGGCGACGCCGCCGCGCTGCCCTGCTTCGACGCGCTCGCGCTCGCGACCACGGGCGGCGCCCGGGCGCTGGGCCTGGGCGCGGCGACCGGCTCGATCGAAGTCGGCAAGCAGGCGGACCTGATCCTGATCGATCTGAACCAGCCGCACCTGTGGCCGCTGTTCGACGGCGGCCGCGCCAACATCGCCGAGCAGCTGGTTTATTCGGCCGGCGCCGCGGACGTCAGCCACACCATCGTCGCCGGGCAGGTGCTCATGGCGCAGCGTCAGGTGCTGACCTTGGAGCTCGATGCGGTGCGCGCCGCGGTGGCCGAGGCCGGAACGCGGCTGCTCGAGCGGGCCGGGATCGAGGCGGCCGCGCGTCCATGAGCGGCTGGCACGGCGCGAGGCGGCCAGAACCTGTTGGCAGGGAGCACGGGATGCCAGGGCGAAGCCCTTGGCTAGTTGGAGCCCTCGCTTTGATGTGGCTCGGCGCCTGCGCTCCCAGCCGGCCGGCTCCGAACGCAACCGGCGGGAAGCTGAGTCTCGCGATGGTCACCGATCAATCGGGGCTGGGCGACCACGGGTTCAACGACACCGCCTGGGAGGGCGTGCAGCGGGCCGCCCGCGAGCTGGACGGCGAAGCCCGCGTGATCGAATCGACCGAACAGGCCCAGTACGTCCCCAACCTGACGCGCCAGGCGATGGACGATGTCGACCTGGTGATCGGCGTGGGGTTCTTGCTGGTCGACGCCATGCACGAGGTCGCGCTGGCGCACCCGGAGCAGAAGTTCGCGCTGGTCGACGCGACGGTCGACGTGCCCAATGTCCAGCAGCTGGTTTTCAACGAACAGGAAGGTTCGTTCCTGGGCGGCGTCATCGCCGGCCTGACGACGGCGACCGGCAAGGTCGGCGTCGTCGGCGGCGTCGAGATCCCGCCCGGCATTCGCTGGATCTGCGGTTTCAAGGCCGGGGTCCGGTCGGTCCGCCCCGAAGCCCAGGTGCTGGTGGGTTTCGCCGGATCGTTCGGCGATCCGGCCAAAGGCAAGGAAATCGCCTCGGCCCAATACGATCGCGGCGCCGACGTCATCTTCGAGATCGCCGGCGCCACCGGCATCGGCGCCTTTCGGGCCGCGGCCGAACGCGGCCCGGGCGTCTTCGTCTTCGGCACCGATCGTTGCAAGTTCGATTTGGCTCCGGCCAACGCCTTGCCCGACGTGGTCAAACGCGTCGACCGAGCGGCGTACAGCGCCGCGCGCGCGGTGGCCGAGAACCGCTTCCGCGGCGGGCGGATCACCTTGGGGCTCGAAGCGGGGGCCATCGACCTGTGCGAGCGCAGCGTTGCCAGGCTGGCTCCGGAGATCCGGGCCACGGTCGAGAAGGCCCGCGCGTTGATCCTGGCTCGAAACCTCACGCCGCCGAGGACCTACGCAGAGCTGGCCGGCTTCGCACCGCCGAAGCTGCTGAATTAGAACCGCTATGCAGGCCGAAATAAGAATCTGTACTCGTTGCTGGCAAGGAGCACAGGATGCCAGTCGGCCGCTGGGACGCGCAGGTGGCATGGGCACGCGCAGCGCGCCCATGGACGACATCATCCGCGTTGCAGAGCTCGTCCATGGGCGGCCTTCGGCCACCCATGCCACCCCATTCGAGACCATGCCGGCGGATATCAAGGGCGCAGCCCTTGGCTAGTTCAATACAGCCGGCGCCTCCTCAAGACGCGGTTCCGTCTGCGGCCGGCGCGCGGGCGGAGCCCTCGGGCGACAGCGCGCGCGACCACGCGGTGCGGATGCAGGGGATCGTCAAGCGCTTTCCCGGCGTGGTCGCCAACGACGGCGTCACCCTCGAGGTGGAGCGCGGCGAGATCCACGGCCTGTTGGGCGAGAACGGAGCGGGCAAGTCCACGCTGATGAACATCCTCGCGGGGCTCTACCGGCCGGATCAGGGCAGCATCCACCTGCATGGCCGGCCGGTCCGCTTTCGCGGCCCGCGCGACGCGATCGCGGCCGGCGTCGGCATGGTCCACCAGCACTTCATGCTGATTCCGAGCTTCACCGTTGCCGAGAACTTGACCTTGGGCGCGGAGCCGCGGCGCGGCGCGCTGCTGGACCGCGACGCGGCCGAAGCCCTGGTCAGCCGGCTCTCCGACCAGTACGGCTTTCGGCTCGAGCCGCGGCGCCGAGTCGAGGAGCTCAGCGTCGGCGCCCAGCAGCGGGTCGAGATCCTCAAGGCGCTGCTGCGCGGCGCACGGGTCTTGATTCTCGACGAGCCCACCGCGCTGCTCGCTCCGCCAGAGGTCGAGCGCCTGTTCGAGATCCTGGCCGCGCTGCGCGGCGCCGGCCACACCATCCTGTTTGTCAGCCACAAGCTCAGCGAGGTGCTGCGCCTCACCGACCGCTTGAGCGTTCTGCGCGGCGGGCGGGTGGTCGGCTCGGGCCCGACGGCCGAGTGCAACGCCGACGACCTGGCGCGCCTGATGGTGGGACATTCCGTCCTGGGACCGCCGCAAAAGAGCCCCCAGATTCCGGGCCGGGTCGCGCTGGCGGTCGAGAACCTGGCCGCCGACGACGACCGCGGCCTCATGGCGCTGCGCGGCGTGAGCTTCGAGGTGCGCGCCGGCGAGATCGTCGGGATCGCCGGGGTCGATGGCAACGGCCAGAGCGAGCTGATCGAGACCCTGGTCGGGCTGCGGCCGGCCGGCGCCGGGCGGGTGCTGCTTGAAGATCGCGAGATCACGTGCCTGCCGCCGCTCGAGCGCCTGCGCCTGGGCCTGGCGGCGATCCCCGAGGATCGGCAGCGCCGCGGGCTGATCCTCGACTTCTCGATCGCCGAGAACGCGGTCTTGGGCCTGCAGGAAGAGCCGCCGTTCGCCCGCGGGCCGCGGCTCGATCGCTCCGAGGTTCAACGGTTCGCCCGGCGCCTGACCGGCGAGCTCGACATTCGAGCGCCGGATTTGCGCGCGCCGGCCCGCACGCTTTCGGGCGGCCAGCAGCAGAAGCTGGTCCTGGCGCGCACGTTCGCGCGCCGGCCCAAGGTCCTGATCGCGGCCCAACCGACGCGCGGATTGGACGTCGGCGCCACCGCCTCCGTGCGCCGGCAGCTGCTGCGCGAGCGCGCGCGCGGCGCCGCGGTGCTGCTGGTCTCGATGGAGCTCGACGAGATCCTCGAGCTCAGCGATCGGATCGTGGTGCTGTACGAGGGCCGTCTGGTGGGCCAAGTGTCCGCCGCCGGCGCGCGCCGGGAAGAGCTGGGCCGCTGGATGGTCGAAGGGGAGCACCATGACTGAGCGCGTCCTCATGCCGCTGCGTGCCGATCGGCGCGGCCCGCTCGCCGGCGCCGCGCTGTTTGCGGCCGCGACCGTTCTCGGCCTGGGCTGCGGCGCGCTGATGATCGCGCTCACCGGCGGGGACGTGATCGCGGCCTACGGCGCCCTGCTGCGGGGCGCGTTCGGCAGCCTCTACGGCCTGACCGAGATGCTCATGAGCACCACCCCGCTGATCTTCGCCGGGTTGGCGGTGGCGTTCGCTTTCCACGGCGGCCTGTTCAACATCGGCGTGGAAGGCCAGCTGCTGGTCGGCGGGCTGGCCGCGGGCTGGGCCGGCTACGCGGTGGCGGGGCTGCCGCGGCCGCTCCATCTTTTGCTGGCGCTGGGCGTCGGGTTTTCGGCCGGGGCGCTGTGGGGCGCGCTGGCCGGCTGGCTCAAAGCCTGGCGCGGCGTTCACGAAGTGATCAGCACCATCATGCTCAACTATGTCGCGTTTCGTTTCTGCAGCTTCATGGTCGGCGCCGCGGGGCCGCTCAAAGCCGAGGGCCAGCTGCCGGCGACCCCGTTCGTGCTCGAGAGCGCGCGCCTGAGCCGGCTGATCGCGGGAACCCGGTTCAGCGGCGGGATCGTGCTGGCGCTATTGGCCGCCGCCGCCGTCGGCTACCTGCTCTGGCGCACGCGGCTGGGCTACCGGATCCGCGCGGTGGGCCAGAGCCCGCCGGCCGCGGAAGCGGGCGGCATCGCGCCGCGGCGCCAGATGGCGGCGGCGATGGCGATCAGCGGCGGGCTCGCCGGCCTGGCCGGCGCGGTGGAGGTGCTGGGACTGCACTACCGCTTCTACGACGCGTTCTCGCCCGGCTACGGATTCGACGGGATCGCGGTCGCCCTTTTGGGTCAGATCCATCCGGCCGGCGTAACCGCCGCCGCGCTGCTGTTCGGAGCGCTGCGGGCCGGGGCGGCCGAGATGCAGCAGGTCGCTCAAATCAGCCGGGACGTGATCTTCGCGATCTCGGGCGCCATCATCTTCTTCATCGCGCTGCGCGGCCTACTTGCGCCGCCCGGCACCGCAAGGAGCGCCTAGCCTTGGATTGTTGCGCCATGATTCGGGTGCCGTGGGCAAGCTTCGCTTTGCCCACGGTCAACACAACGAATCCGGAATGGGACGCCCCCAGGTCCAATCTCCTCCGTGGGCAAAGCAGAGCTTGCCCACGGCACCCAGGCGCAGCAAGCCCATGGACGAGCTCTCTATGATTCATGCGTCGTCCATGGGCGCCCTTCGGCCGCCCATGCCACCCGGTTCCGGATTGTCCGGCCTGGTATCAGGGTCACAGCCCCCGCTCTAGGTATGGAGTGGCTATCCATAGGCCTTTTGGCGGCGACCTTGCGGGTGGCGACGCCGCTGATCTACGCGGCGATCGGCACGCTGTTCTCGGAGCGCAGCGGGGTGATGAACATCGGGGTCGAAGGCATGATGCTGTTCGGCGCGTTCACCGCGGTGGCCGGATCCTACTACACCGCCGGCCCCTGGATCGGCGTGGCGGCGGCGGTCGCGGTCGGGGCGCTGCTGGGGCTGCTCCACGCCTGGGCCTGCGTCACCCTGGGCGCGAATCAGATCGTCAGCGGCGCCGCGATCAACCTGCTGGCGGTCGGCATCCCCAACTATCTGCTGCTGGCGCTGTGGAATCGCCCCGGGGTCTCCCCGCTGGTCGCGGGCATCGAACCGATCCGACTGCCGCTGGCCGATTCGATGCCGCTGGTCGGCGGCTTGTTCGATGCGCTCAATCCGCTGGTCTACGGCGCGTTCGCGCTGGCACTGGCCGCCCACTTTCTGCTGTTCAAGACCCCGCTGGGGCTGCGGATCCGGGCGGTCGGGGAACACCCGCGGGCCGCCGACACCGTCGGGGTTCGGGTCGAGCGGCTGCGCTATCTCTGCGTCGTGCTCAGCGGCGCCTTGGCCGGCCTGGCGGGCGCTTACCTGTCGGTCGCCCATCTGTCACTGTTCACCAAGCAGATGACCCAAGGACGCGGCTTCATCGCCATGGCGGCGATGATCTTCGGCAAGTGGACGCCGCTGGGCACGCTCGGAGCCTGCCTGTTGTTCGGCTTGGCCGAGGCGCTCCAACTCAGCCTCCAGACCCAGGAGCTGGCGCTGCCGGCCGACCTGCTGATGGCGCTGCCTTACCTGGTCACCTTGCTGGCGCTGGCCGGCTTCGTCGGCCGCGCCCGAGCGCCGGCGGCGATCGGCCGGCCCTATCGCAAGGACGCCTGATGCGGACCCGAATCGATCGCGGCCAGGTCTGGTCCGAAGGCGCGCTGCGCAACCTCTCGATCCTGATCGAGAACGGAACCGTAGCGCGGCTGATCGAGCCGCAGTCGGCCGAAACCGCGGCCGCCGATCGGGTGCTGGACGCCGGCGGACTGTGGGTGCTGCCGGGCGGGATCGATCTGCACGTTCACATCTCGGACGGGGCCGAGACCTTCGGTCCCGGCAGCCGCTGCGCCGCGGCCGGCGGCGTCACTACCGTGCTCGACATGGCGCCGTTTCACGGCTGCGTCCGGCCCGAGCAGCTCAAAGCCAAGCTGGCGCAGGCCGAGGCCGCCTGCGTGACCGACTTCGGCCTGATCGCCGGGATCGTGGTCGCGCTCGAGGATCTCGAAGCGCTCGACCAGCTCGCGGAGATGGGCGCAGCTTATTTCAAAGTGTTCATGCCTTCCGATCCGCCGGTCGACGCGCGCACTTTGTGGGCTTCGGTGCAGGCCGCCGCCCGCACCGGCCTGCGGCTCGGGCTGCATGCCGAGGAGACCGGCTGCTTCGCCGCCGACGTCGACTGGGACGATCCGCTCGGCTTCGCGCGCTCCCGTCCGGCGGTGGCCGAGACCAGCGCCACGGCCCAGATTCTCGAGATGGCGCGCGCCGCAGGCGCACCGGTGCACATCTGCCACGTCTCGGCGGCGCACAGCGCCGAGCTGATCGCCAGCGCGCGGGCCCAAGGCGTCGATGTCACCTCGGAGGTGACCGCCCACTTCCTGCTGCTCGACGAGAGCGAGTTCGCGCGCCAAGGGCCGCGGGTCAAGACCACGCCGCCGCTGCGCGCCCGCGCCGACACCGAAGCGCTGTGGCAAGCTCTGGCCGCGGGCGTCCTCGACGCGCTCGCCTGCGACCACTTCATCGGCAGCCTCGCGCCCGCGCCGGCCGACCCAAGCGGGATCCGCCAAGCCGCGGCCGGGATCGGCGGTCTCGAGCTGTCGCTGCCGCTGCTGTTCAGCGCCGGCGTGCGCGCGGGCCGGATCGCGCTGGAGCGGTTCGTGGCCGCGGCGGCGGAGCGTCCGGCGGAGATCGCCGGCCTCGCGCCCAAGAAAGGGCGGATCGCGCCGGGCGCGGACGCCGATCTGATCCTGATCGACCCGGCCGCCGACTGGACGGTCGCGCCGCAGGGCGATTTCTCGCGGGTCGCCACCACGCCGTTCGCCGGTTGGCGGCTGCAGGGCCGAATTCGGCGCACCATGGTGCGGGGCCGCACCGTGTGGGACGGCGAGCGGATCACCGCGCCCGCCGGCTTCGGCGCGTTTGCGCCCGCGCGGAGGGCCGTTTCATGATCGACCTGCGGATCGAAGCCGCGGCCGTCGTCACCATGGACCCCGCGCGGCGCGTGCTCGAGCCCGGCGCGGTCGCGATCGACGGCGGCCGGATCGTCGCGGTCGAATCGAAGCTCGACGCCGACGCGCGCCGGACGATTCGCGCGCCGCACTGCGTCCTCCTCCCGGGCCTAGTCAACGGCCACACCCACGTCTACCAGGCGCTGATCGAAGGCATCGGCTACGACATGCACTTCGACCCGTGGAACTGGCGTTTTCTGTTTCCGGTGGTCTCCAAGCTGGCGCCGCAGCACGCCGAGGCCGCCGCCGAGCTGGCCGCGCTCGAGCTGATCCAGAGCGGCACCACCACCGTCTCCGATCACTGGTATCTACACACCGAGCTGGAAAACATCGATCGGGTCACTGCGGTCTTCGACCGCGCCGGGCTGCGGGCCCAAATGGTCTACGGCCTGCTCGACCAGACCTTCGCCGGCGAGCGGATCGAGTCGGAGTACATGACCATGATCCAGCGCCAGGAGACCTTGCTCGCCGAGGCGCGGCGCTTCGCCTCGCAGTGGCACGGCTGCCGGCGCACCACGGTCGCGCTCGGTCCGGGCTCGACCGAGGACATCAGCCCGGAGCTGATGGAGAAAACGGTGCAGCTCGGCACCGAGCTCAAGCTCAACGTCTCGACCCACGTCGCCGGCTGGATCGAGATCAACGCCTACGCCTTGCGCCGCTTCGGGCGCCGCGACTTGGAGCACCTCCATCAGGTCGGCCTGACCGGTCCGCGCGCCGTGTTCTTTCACGCGGTGTGGCTGTCCGAGAGCGAGATCGAGATCCTGGCCCGCACCGGCAGCAAGGTGATCCATTGCCCGATCGCCAACGCCTATCTCGGCTACGGCATCGCTCCGGTCGCCCAGCTGCTGGCCCGCGGCGTGGTGGTCGGCCTGGGCACCGACGGCGCCGCCAGCTACACCGCGGACCTATGGGAGGTGGGCCGCGCGGCGGCAATGCTGCAGAAAGCCTCGCGCCTGGACGGCGAGGCGCTCACCGCCGAGCAGATCCTCGCGATGCTGACGATCGACGGTGCCCGCGCGCTCGGTTTGGAGGATCAGATCGGATCGATCGAAGTCGGCAAGCGCGCCGATCTGATCGCGGTTGATTTCAACCAAGCCCACCTGCTCCCGGGCGGGCGCTACGCGCCCAAGCTGGTCTATTCGGCGCGCGGCAGCGACGTGGTCCACCTGGTGGTCGAAGGGGCGGTCTTGATGGAAGACCGCCGAGTTCGAACCTTGGATGAGGCGGCGGTTTTGAGCCGGGCGCTGGAGGCGCGGCGCGATTTGGTGGCGCGCGCGGGCAGCGAGACGCGCGAGCTGCTCGCGGCGCCATGGCCCGAGGCGGGCCCGGCTTGGCGCCACCTCGTCACCAAGAAGTCGGAGCGCTAGAATGAGCTCAATCGATCGCGGCAGCACCGAGGTTTCGGGCCTCGGAGGAGCACACCCATGAGCCAGCATCCAGCCGTATCGTTCAAGGTCAACGGCCAGCCGGTGCTGGCGTCCGACCGGCTGGAATGGACCCTGCTGCGCTACCTGCGCGAAGCGTTGGGCCTGACCGGCACCAAGCAGGCGTGCGACGACGAGGGCACCTGCGGATCCTGCGCGGTGCTGATCGACGGCCGCTGCCGCCGCGCCTGTCTGGAGAAAGTGGCCGCGCTCGACGGCTGCGAGATCGAGACCATCGAAAGCCTGCAGGTTCAGGACGGCGCGCCCCACGCGCTGGTCCAAACCGTGATTCAGGACGGCATCTTCCAGTGCGGCTACTGCGCCCCGGGTGCGCTGATGGCCGCCAAGGGACTGCTGGACGCCGATCAAAACCCCTCGGCCGGCCAAGTGGTCCATGCGCTGTCACCGGTTCTGTGCCGCTGCGTCGGGTTGCATCGGATGCAGCAGTCGGTGCTGCGCGCCGCCGCCGCGCTGCGCGGCGAGCGCGACACCGGCTGGACCCAAGCCGACACCGAGAACGAGCACCAGCTCCTCGACAAGGTGACTGGCAAGCTGAAATACACCGACGACCTCAGCCTGCCCGGCATGGTCTACGGCCAGGCGCTGCGCAGCCCGCTGCCGCATGCCCGGGTGGTGCGGGTCGACACCAGCCGCGCCGAGACCCTGCCCGGCGTGATCCGGGTGCTGACCGCAAAGGACGTGCCGGGGGTCAACCGCTACGGCCTGCTGACCGCCGACCAGCCGATCTTCTGTGATGAGGTGGTGCGCTACGTCGGCGACGCGCTGGCGCTGGTGGTGGCCGAGACCCCGGAGCAGGCCCAGGCCGCGCTGGCCGCGATCGAGGTCGAGCTCGAGCCGCTGCCGGTTTTGACCAGCCCGGAAGCGGCGCTGGCGCCGGACGCGCCGGTGCTGCACGAGTATCTGCGCGAGCACTATCCCGAGTCGCCCAACGTCCTCAAACACCACGCGATCCGCAAGGGCGACATCGAGCAAGGGTTCGCCGCCGCCGCCGTCGTGCTGGAGGGCGACTACGAGGTGCCGTTCGTCGACCACGCCGCGATGGAGCTCGAGTGCAGCATCGGCGTGCTGGAGGACAATGGGCAGGTCACGGTCTACTGCGGCAGCCAGGGACCGCTCAACGACCGCAGCCAGGTGGCGGCGGCGCTCGGGGTCGAGGAGTCCAAGGCACGGATCGCCCACATGTACGTCGGCGGCGCGTTCGGCGGCAAGGAGGACGTGGCCGGTCAGGTGCTGGCGGCGATCGCGGCCCAGGCGGTCGGCCGGCCGGTCAAGGTGCGCTTTACGCGGGCCGAATCGATGCGGGTGCAGCAGAAGCGCCACGCGATGAAGATGCACTACAAGACCGGCGCCACTCGCGACGGCCGGCTGGTGGCCGCCGAGGTCAAAGTGCTCGGCGATACCGGCGCCTACGCCTCGACCGGAGAAGCGGTGCTGTTTCGCTCCTCGACCTTCGCCTGCGGGCCCTATGCGGTGCCGAACGTCAAGGTCGACACCTACGCGATCCACACCAACAACCCGACCTGCGGCGCGTTTCGCGGCTTCGGCGGCCCGCAGGTCGCGTTCGCCGGCGAGGTGCACCTGCAGAAGCTGATCGACGCGCTGGGCCTGGACCCGGTCGAGTTCCGGCTCCGCAACGCTTTGGAGCTGGGTCAGTCCACGATCACCGGGCAGGT
>DASWHO010000477.1:0-2999 GCA_036398155.1 Acidobacteriota bacterium | reverse complement strand
CAGCTCGATCGCCCGCTGCAGATGAATCACCGCCTGGGGGAACTCATTGTCCACCAAGTAGGCGTGTCCGAGGGCCAGATGGGCCGCCGCGGAGGCCGGATCAACAGCGACCGCCTCTTCGAGGAAGGCTTTGCCGGCAGTCATGTCCCGCGCTTCGATCAGACCCTTGCCGGCCTGCAGCAGCAGGGCGACCGCCTCCGCGCGAAGGCCTCGGGCCACCAACACGCGCGCCAGGCCTTGGTAGGCATCGGCGAAACCCGGATCGTAGGCGATCAACCTTCGATACCCTTGCTCCGCCTGGTCGAGTCGGCTGCTCTCCAGAGCGCGCCGGGCACTGTCCAGCTCGGTTTCAACGTCCAGGGTCTGGTCTGCGGCTGGAGGGCTGAACCCAGCCCGCAGGGCCGCTGTCGGGCAGAATTCGAGAGCCAAGATCAGGACCCCGAGCGCAGCAGTGTGCCTCGGTCGCGACAATCAGTTGCCTCCAATCGTTTGATCACCTAACAGCCTGGTCAGTCGAACTGCCAATCCTGCTCGCGGACCCCTTCGACCTTGATGTTGGCGCGCCGCAGCTGACCGGCGAAGCTTTCCTTGTCCACCGAGGTCCGATACGCCGCTTCGGGCGTCACCACGTCGCTCTTGATCAACTCCAGCAGCGCATCGTTGAGCAGCTGGTTGCCGGTGCTTTTCTGGGTCTGCATCACGCTCGGAATCTGAAAGGTCTTGCCTTCCCGAATCAGGTTGCGCACCGCTCGGTTGCAAATCAAGACCTCGAACGCCGCCACCCGCCCGCCGCCCTTGCTGCGCAGCAGGGTCTGACAGACCACACCGCGCAGCGACTCCGACAGCATGGTGCGGATCTGGGCCTGGCGATCGGCCGGAAACTGGTCGATGATCCGATCCACCGTGCTGGCCGCGGTGTTGGTGTGCAAAGTGCCGAACACCAGGTGGCCGGTCTCGGCGGTCTCGATCGCGATCGAGATCGTCTCCAGGTCGCGCATCTCCCCGACCAGCACGATGTCGGGATCCTCGCGCAGCGCGGCCCGCAGCGCGTCGCGAAAGCTGTCGGTATGCGCATACACCTCGCGCTGGTGGATCAGGCAGCTCTTGTGTTGGTGAACGAATTCGACCGGGTCCTCGATGGTGATGATGTGATCGTGACGGGTTTCGTTGATCAGATCGATCAGCGCCGCCAAGGTGGTCGACTTGCCGCAGCCGGTCGGTCCGGCGACCACCACGAAACCCTTGCTCAACGCCGTCAGCTGCCGGACCGCGGCCGGCACGCCGAGCTGCTCGCAGGTCAGGATCCGACTCGGAATCAGCCGCATCACCGCCCCGATGCCGAAGCGATCGCAGAACAGATTGATGCGGAAGCGCGCCTCGGCGCCGAACACGTAGGCGAAGTCGGTGTCGTGGCGGCGCTGGAACTCCTCGCGGTTGCGTTCCGGGGTGATCTCCATCAGCAAGGCTTCAAGCTGTTCGGCGGGCAGCGCCGGCAGCTGGCTCAAGATCTCGATCTGACCGTCGACCCGCAGCGCCGGCGCGAGACCGCTGGTGAGATGCAGATCGCTGGCGCGCTGGTCGATCATCCGCCGCATCAGATCCTGGATGCGCGGCGCTCCGACCGCGGCCGATTCGGGGACCCGGGTCTCGACCTGTTGCTCGGCCGCGCTGCGCTGCGCAGGCGGGCCCTCGAGCGGCTCGGGGTCCGCCGCATCCCCGGCCGCGGCCGGCGCGCCGGCGGATGCCGCTGCCGCCAGACCGGTGGCCGCGCCGCCGTCGGCCCCGGTCGGACCGGGAGCAGGCTGCTTCTCGGGCTGAAAGCTCGCCTGCAGCAGCCCGTCGTTGAAGGTCACTTCTCCCTGAACCGTCCCGTGCGGGGAGCGATAGCGAAAGCGCGATTGTTTGGTCGAGCGCAGCTCGAGAAAATGATCGTCGCCCATCACCTCGCGCAGCAGCGCGCTGAGCGTAGCGGGTTCCAACGGCTTGGAGTAGATCGAGCGCTCCCCATCGGCAAAACGCAGCGCCATGCCGCCGTGGGTCTGCATCCGCAGCTCGAGCGCCTCGCGCTCCATCAGGACCTGGAAAAACCGGTCTAGTTGAGCCATCAGAAGTAGCAGCGCAGGATTTTGGCCTTGTTGACCAGCAGGAATTCGTCGCCCTGCCGCAGGCGCAGAAACCGACCGGCTTGGTTGAGCCCGTCGATGCGCCGCGAGCGCTCCGGCGGCAGGTCTTCGCACAGCTCGCCTTCGACCCGCAGGCCGCTGGCCAGATCGGTGACCACGGTGCGGCCGCGCTCCACCAGACTGGCGCTTTCGAGCTCGTCGCGAAACAGATCGGCGGCATAGCGCACGACTTCGATCTGATCCTTGTTGAGCAAGCAATCCCCGGCGGCGCTGGCGAATGCGAAGAACGGCGCCTCTTCCTCGAGCATCTCGCGCACCGTCATCGGCCCGAGGTGGATCGAGGAGTGCTGGCTCAGATAGATCTCGCCGCTGAGCGCTTCGCCGCCTGCGTAGTGCAGTCGCACCGCCACTTTCTGCATCGGGATCTTGAGCAGTTTGGTATCCATCTCCTTAGCCCGGCAGGTAATAGGTCGCGGCGCAGCCCGGCCCTTCCCAAACTTCGACCGCAACCAACCGGCCCGCGCCGGCGGCCTGGTTCTGCTCCAGTCCCTGGGCCAGCCAGAGCGCCAGGTTTTCGGCGCTGGGGTTGAGCCGGTCGAACGGCGCGACCTCGTTGAGATTGCGGTGGCGCAGCGGCGCCACCAGCCCGGCCAAGGCCGCTTGCAGGCTGACGAAGTCGACCGCCAAGCCGTCGCGATCGAGCTGTTCGCTGCCCGCCATCACCACTACTCGCCAGCTGTGGCCGTGGAGCGGCTCGGACGCGCCGCGGTACTGCCGCAGGGAATGAGCGGCTTCGAAGCTGGTCTCGACTCGGACCATGAAGCGGGTTGGCATCGGCAGGGCCGATAGTAGCACCACGAGCCCGCAGCTCAAACG
>DASWHO010000476.1:0-7762 GCA_036398155.1 Acidobacteriota bacterium | reverse complement strand
TCCGAGACCCGCATCGAGGAGGATTACTTCGTGGCCGCCGCCGAGTGGGCCGACCAGCGCGGCGCCGACGTGATCTCGGCCTCGCTCGGTTACCTCGGGTTCGATGACGGCTTCAGCTACACCCCCGGCCAGCTGGATGGTGCCTCGGCGGTGACCAGCCGCGCCGTCAACGCCGCGGCCGAGGTCGGAATCACGGTCTGCGTCGCGGTCGGCAACCAGGGCCCGCAATCGGCCTCGCTGATCACTCCGGCCGACGCGTTCGAAATCCTCGCGGTCGGCGCGATCAGCCCGAACCGACAGATCGCGGTCTTCAGCTCGCGCGGTCCGACCGCCGACGGCCGCATCAAGCCGGAAGTGGTGGCTCAGGGAATCGCAACCTATTGGGCCGACGCCGACGATCCCGAGGGCTACGCGCTGGCCAGCGGCACCTCGCTCGCCACCCCGCTGGTCGGGGGCGGCGCCGCGCTGCTGCTCGAAGCGCATCCGGATTGGGGCCCGCGCCAGGTGCGCGAGGCGCTGCTGCAAACCGCCAGCCGCCACGCCGCACCGGACAACAGTTACGGCTACGGGCTGATCCAGCTCAAGAAAGCGGAGCGCTATCGCTTTCGCTAGGCGGCGGGAGCTCGCGACCCAAACGGCTGAACTCCAGGAGCTGCGATTCGAGCGAGGGCGCTGCCTCGAGCCGCACGTCGATCAGCCGCCCCTCGTTGTCGAGCACCGGAATCTGGCGCGGCATCAGCAGCGCCACGGTGCTGGGGTAGCCGATCGCATCGACGCGCCGCACCACTTCGTCGCGCAGCGCCGGATCGATCCGCACCCCGTAGCGCCCGACCAGAGCCTTGGCGGCGGCGAAGTCGCCTTCGCCCTTGATCCGCATCACTTCGGCGAGCAGCTTGGCCACCCCGGCGCGCATCGTGGCGATGTCGCTGACGATCAAATCGGTCTTGCCGTCGCGGCGGGCGCGCTGGATGCAACCGCTCTCGCGGCGCAGGTACTCGACGATCAACTGGCGGGCGCGCATGTGATCGTCGGCGATCACCTCGCCGTGCCGAACCCGGCGCAGCTGCAGCAGGCCCCAGTCGCGGACCATCTTGCGAAAGCCGGCCTCGGCGGCTTCCGGGCTCGGCACCAGGCCGAGCTCTTGAACCTTGGGATCGAACAGAAAGTGCAGCCCGACCAGCTCAGCGCGGGCTTCTTCGATCGTCGAGTAGAACTCCTTGAGCCGGTCCGGCGGGCTCTGCTCCAGCGCCGGATTAACCCGACCGCTGCCGTGCCCGAGCACTTCGTGAATCGCGGTCTGCGCGAAACCGGCCGCTTCGGAGTAAGCGCGGGCCGCCTCCCGTTCCTGGGGCGGGACGAACTCCTGCAGCGCCGCCGCCGCGCTGGCGGCGTCATACGCCTGGATCACGTTGGCCAACAGAACGCTCTTGGTGCCGTAGGTCTCGCGCAAGTCCTGCTCGTTCGGCAGGTTGACGCCCAACGCGGTCTGGGGACCGGCCCCACCGACCCCGAGCAGCGCCTGGATCGCCTTGGCGACCGGCGCGCCGCGCTGCGGGCTTTTGTAGCGCGGATCCCACGGCATCCGATCCTCGAAGCTCTGAACGTTGGCCGCGAGGCCCCGCATCTGGCGGCCCAGGTCGGGATCCAGGTAGTTGACCAGGCTCTCCCACTCCCCTTTCTGCCCCAACGGATCCAGATAGACCTCGATAAAGCCGTTGGTGAAGTCGACCGCCGCATCGGCCTGCAGCCAGGCAATGTTGAAGTCGCGCCAGGCCGCCGGCGCGCCGCTCTGGTAGTAGAGGATCAGGAGCCGCAGCGCTTCGCGCTGCTGCGGCTCGGCCAAGGGCATCGCGCGGCGCAGCCAGGCGATGATGCGCTCGATCGGTTGAGCGTAGGGTCCGGGCGGATGCTGGGCGTCGCCGGCGCGCCAGACCTGCTCGACGATCTGGCCGTCCACTTTCGCGAGCCGGCTGTTGAGCGGGTAGTGCGCCGGAAAGCGCTCGGCTTCGGATCGATTGACCCCCAGGTAGAGATTCACGGCGCTCGCGGTGACCACGTCTTGACCGGGCGGGGGGGTCTTCTCGACCTGCATCGGCTCGAAGTCGGGATCGAAGATGGTGCGCCGCAGCGCGGTCAGCCGCGCATCCAGCTGCTGGGCCGTGATTCCCAAATCGGCGCCGCTTTCCAGCGCGCGGCGCGCCGCGGCGAGCAGCTGGTCGGGAGTGAACTCGGGAACGAACTTGCGGCGGCTGCGGTGATTGTAGAAGCCGTTGTGAATGAACAGCAGCTTGGCATAGCTGCGCAGCCGCTCCAGCGGCTCGGCTGCGATCCCCTCCGGATGGACCACGATGCCTTCCATCAGCCGCAGGATCTCGACCGCGTGGCGGTGTCCTTGATCGATCGCGATCTCGCGCCCGGCCAGCGCCGCGCGCGACAGGTGATAGGCCAGCAGCCGCTGCCGGGGGCTGAGCTGTTCGAAGCCGCGCGCTTCAAGACGCACGACCACGGTGTCGCCGATCCGCTCCACCACCGTGGACGCTGGCTCGGCGCCTTGGGCTGTTTGGGCCGCCACCGGGGCGATCAGGATGAAACCCATCAGCAGCCGTTGCATGGTCACTGGGCGGGCACGATCAGAGGCTCGTCGATCTGAACCCAAAGCCCGGTGCCCGGCGGCAGCTCCACGTCTTGTCCTTTGGTGGCGATGATCGAGCCGGTGCCGCCGACGATGAGGCCGGCCAGAGCGCCTTTGCCGCCGCCCAGGATCGCGCCCAAGATCGTTCCGATCGCGGAGCCGGCAATCACCTTCTCGGTGTCGCCCTTGAAACCTTTCCCCTCCAGCGCATTGGGATCATCCTCGCCGCTGATGACCGATGCGGCCAGCGGGACCCGGCGGCCGGCGAGCGTGATCGCGTCGAAATCCAGAAACAGCCGCGCCTTGCGGTCCATGCGTCCGGCGCGGTCGACCCCGGCGACGATTCCGTGCATCACCGTGCCCTGAGGAATCGCGAGCTGAGCGCCGACCATCACCGGGTCGACCACGGTGGCATCGAATCGGTCGCCCGGATCCGCCGATTTGCTCGAGATATAGTCGTCGAGCCGGACCAATAAACGCTCTCCGACCGGCACCTCCAGCCCCGCGTCGTAGCGCGCCGGCTGGTACAGTTCCGCGTCGAGACGGCGGCGCAGGATGCCGAGCTGCTCTTGAGCCTCCGCCACCTCGCGCGGCGAGACCGCCTCGGCGCCGCCCGCGCGGGCGCGCTCGTCACGCACCTTGAGATACGTCACCTGCTCGGCCAACTGGTCGACGTCGGTTTCCATCGAGCGGTCGATCGAGCCGCGTGCGCCCTCGATTTCGAGCTCGAGCTCGGTGACCTCGCGCTGCAAGAGCTCGAGGTCCTCGCGCACCCGTCCGCCTTCGACCCGGTCTAGCTCGGCGCGCAGCTGTCCGAGCCGGGTGCGCGCGCTGTCCAGCTCCTGCCGGCTGATCGAGCCGCCGCGGCGCAGCGCGACCCGCATGTAGATCACTTCCTCGCGCAGCTGCTGGGCCTGCTCCCAGAGCTGGGCCGCCTCCACGCCCTCGGGCAGGTTGGCCAACCGATCCTGCAGCTCATCGACCTCGGTCGCGAGCTGGTCGATCTCGGAAGGGTTTTGCGCCGGCAGCGGCCACGCGATCGCCAGCAGCAGCGGCACCATCCAAAGCGACAGCTTCATCCGCTCACCTCACTCTCTTTTTGGCGGGCTTTTTGAGTCTAACGACAACAAAAAAAGGCTTCGGAACGCCCATTCCGAAGCCCCGGTTTCTTCGTGGTAGCGGGGACAGGATTTGAACCTGTGACCTTTGGGTTATGAGCCCAACGAGCTACCAGACTGCTCCACCCCGCAATGCAAACCAGTTTTCAGTCTAGGAGGCCGACTTGGAGGTGTCAAGACGGCCCATCCTCGCTTCGAACCGTTGGACGGCTCAGTCTCAGCGCCGGGTGTTCGCGCCGGCGGGCAGAGCCGCAACCAGCACCCGGTCTCCTGGGGCGATCAACCCCAGCTGCTCGCGCGCCAGGGTCTCGATCGTCATCGGATCGCTGCGCAACGCCTCGATCTCGCGCTCCAGGGCCGCATTGGTGGCGGCCAAGCTCTCGACTTCCAAGAGCAGGCCTTGGTGGGTGAGCCGAGTTCGGTAGAGCTGCAGAAACCCGCTGTTACCGAAGATCGCGTGCAGCAGTACCAAGGCCCCGATCAGCATCAGCCCCCAGATGATCAACCGGCCTCGGGCCGAGAGCCGCGCCGCATGGGGAGGTGACAGAACCCCAGGCCGCGCTCCGATGGCAATCTTGACGTTCACGTCTCTGTCCCGTCCGAGAGCTAAAGTCCAGGATCATACCTATAGCATGAAACATTGACCAAGACAAGGGAAATGAGATACGATGGGGCATGGTCCGACGCCCCATCATAGGACCCGGACGCGGCGCGGTCTTGGCGCTGTCAACGGCCGGTTCGCAAGAGGAGGCGGCGCGCGTGGCCCAGGCGTTGGTCGAAAGGCGACTGGCGGCGTGCGTCAATCTCGTGCCGCAAGTGCGGTCGATCTACCGCTGGCAAGGCCAGCTCTGCGACCAAGCCGAATGGCTCCTGGTGATCAAGACCCAGCGCCGCCTGCTTGCGCAGCTGCACCAGACTCTGAAACAGATCCACAGCTACGAAGTACCCGAGCTCGTCGCGGTCTCGATCGGACAAGGGTCGCGCGACTACCTCGCTTGGCTGCACGCGGCCTTGTCCGGAAAGTAGCGGCAGCGCCGGCTCGAACAGCGCTCAGTATCGGCGCAAAAGCCCGATCACCACACCTTGCACCCGCACGCGTTCGGCCGGAATCCGGAGCGGCTCGAGCGCAAGATTGGCCGGCTGGAGTCGAATCTTGTCGCCCTCACGGTAAAACTTCTTGAGCGTGGCTTCGGAGTTGTCCAGCAGCGCCACCACCATTTCGCCGTCATTCGCCTGCTCGCGGCTTTCGACGATCACCCAGTCGCCGTCGCGAATCTGCTCCTCGATCATCGAATCGCCCTTGACCCGCAAAACATAGGTCGGCAGACGCCCGATCATCTCGTGCGGCACCTGGAGCGTGGTGCGCTCCTCGACCGCCTCGATCGGTTGGCCGGCGGCGATGGTGCCGAGCAGCGGCAGATCGACCGTCCGACCCGGTTCGCGGGGCGGAACCAGCTCGATCGCGCGGACCCGATTCCAGTCGCGACGGATATACCCCTTGGCCTCGAGCGCGCTGAGGTGCTTGTGAATGGTTGCCAGAGATGTGAATCCGAACCGACGGCCGATCTCGACGAAGGTAGGTGCGTATCCGTTTTGCGCGATGAACTCGCTCAGATAATCGAGCAGCTCGCGTTGGCGTTTGGTAAGCGGCTGGGGCATTGGGCTCCTCCTGCGTTCTTTTACAGCCTATTCTGACGAAGAGATCCCAAAAGTCAAGCTCCATTCTTCGCTATTTCTTTGCACGATTCACTCCAGGAACGCTAAACGGCTGAGAAGATTGAGGTATGCCGCATTCACCTGTCTGGCAGTCGCATCTCGAGATCCCGAGTTATCGATGACCAAATCCGCGCGCCTGGCCTTTTCCTCCAGCGGCCATTGAGCCGCGATCCGGCGCTGTGCTTCCGCCGCGGATAAAAGGTCGCGGGCTCGGAGTCGCTCGAGCTGCTGCTCGAGACGGCAGTGCACCACGATCACGACGCTATAGCGGCGATAGCTTCCGGTCTCGAACATCAGCGCCGCATCGATCATGGCCACGGCGAACCGGCCCGCGGCCCGTGCGTCGGTCAAGAACTGCTCCTGCAAAGCGAAAATCCTGGGATGCAGGATGGCCTCCAATCGGCGGCGGGATGCTGGATCGCGAAACACGCGGGCGCCCAGTCGGGCTCGGTCGAGCTGTCCGTCGGATTGGAGCAGATCGGGCCCGAAGGCCTGAGTGATCTCGGCCAGAGCCGACTGACCGGGCGCGACCAGCCGGCGCGCGATTCGATCCGAATCCAAGGTCGCACAGCCGAGCTCGGCGAAACCGGCGCGCACCAAGCTCTTGCCCGTGGCGATGCCTCCGGTCAGCCCGACGGTCAACATGGCGGGCCGAGCTATTGAGCGGAAACCTGAACCGTGTTCTTGAGCAGGAACGCGATCGTGAGCGACCCGAAGCCGCCCGGGACCGGCAGGAGCGCGCCGGCGAGCTCGCGAACCTGGGCGGCGACGCATCCCGCCAAGGCATATCCCCGCTCGCGGAATCTGGCCAAGGCCTCGGCGTCGCCCGGAAAGGCTCGGCGCACCTCCAGCTCGTTGTTCAGACGACTGACGGCGGCATCGATCACCACGGCTCCGGGTTTGACGTGAGACGGACCGATGGTACCGGGCGGGCCGGCCGCCGCGATCAAGACATCGGCCTGCGCGGTGAGCTCGCGCAGCTGGGGGTTGTCGGGCTGGCACAACGCCACGGAGGCGCCGTGGTGCAGCAGCAGGAGCGCGGTCGGTCGCCCCACGGCATAACTGGAGCCGACGATCACCGCATGCCGTCCCGCCGGGTCGATCCCGATTCGTCGCAACAGCTCGAGAATCGCGCCCGTTGCGCAGGGCACCAGCTTGGGCTGACCCAGGCAGAGCCGGCCCAGGTTCGAAGGGTGAAATCCCTCGACATCCTTGCGCGGGTCGATCATTGGAAGAACGCGATCCTCCGGCAAGTGGCGCGGCAGCGGCAGCTGCACCAGCACGCCCCCCAGGTCGGTGCGCGCGTTGAGCTTCTCGATCGCGGCCCAAAGGTCGCGCAGAGTGGACTCGGCGCCGAGCCGAACCAGCTCGGCCCGGATCCCGACCTGCTCGCAGGCCCGCACCTTGTTGCGGACGAAGACTTCTTGGCTCGGATGATCGCCCACCAGCATGAGCGCCAAGCTCGGAAGGATGCCGCGCTGCTTGCGGAGCTCGGCGATCTCTAGCTTCAAGTCGGCGATCACCTGGGAGGCGATCGCTTTGCCGTCCAGGATGCGGCTCGCGCCTATCATTTCCAGCGAGGGCTTCGCCCGCCCCTACTCGAGAAGATCGACGGTGTCGATGATGCCGATGATGGCCGCATCCACCGGCCCTTGGGGCTGGCCCAGCACTTCAATGGCGCCGCGGCCCTCGCGCAGCACCAGGACCCGTTCCCCCGGGCCAGCGCCCAACCGATCGATCGCCAAAAAGGCCTCGCCTTCGGGGCCGCCGTCGAGCTCGAGCGGTTGAACCAGCATCAATCGCGCGCCCTCGAGCTTGGAGTGTTTCTGGGTCGCGACGACATGCCCCAGCACCACGGCTATGGTCATGGGTGGTGCTCGATGACGACGTGATCGACGATCCCCACGATCGCCGCATCGGTGGGCAGCTTTTCGGGCAAGGTGGCAAACGACGCCTCTTTGCCGATCACGAAGATGACCAGCTCCCCCGAGCCGGCTCCGACCGAGTCGGTCGCGATCAGTGGTGCGCCTTGGCGGCGACCGCCGGGGTCCAAAGGCTGGATCATCAGCAGCCGATGGGCGTCCAAGGACTCGTCGTGCTGGGGGCAGACGATGTTGCCGATGACCCGGGCCAGCTGCATGAATTTCTAATCCAAGAAGTCGACCGTGTCGACGATGCCGACGATGGCGGCATCGACCGGGCGATCCTGGCAACCTTTCGCCATGCGGGCCGAGGAGCCGGTCGCGATCAGCACGGTCTCTTTGTAGCCGGCGCTCACGGTATCGACCGCTACCAA
>DASWHO010000475.1:0-3459 GCA_036398155.1 Acidobacteriota bacterium | reverse complement strand
GTTCCACCCCTCGCGCTCCCCGCGGGCGCCTCGCGCCCGATGCTCACGGGTGGCGCCATGCCACTCATGCGCAACCAGAACAGAGTTCTCGTTTCAGTGTGCATAACGGGCTAACTAGTCAAGGGCTTCGCCCTTGATATCCGCCCCAAGGGTCGCGAATCGGGTGGCATGGGTGGCCGAAGGCCGCCCATGGTCGAGGTCCGCGCCGCGAGCGAGGTCGTCCATGGGCGCGCTGCGCGTGCCCATGCCACCCACTCGCGCCACAGCGGCCCACTGAAATCCTGTGCTCTATGCCAGCAAACGAGAACAAAATCCTCGTTTCAGCGCGCATTGCGGTCTACGCTCGCGCCGTCGAGGGCGACTTGCGCGCCGGGGGCCGGCGCACTCCGACCGCCGCCAGGTCGAGATCGGCGGCGCACAGCGTCGCGACCGGAACCTTGCGCAGCCGCGCGACCAGCGCCTGGTCGGCGCGGGCGGTCGGATCGCCGCCCAGCGATCCGAGCAGCGGCGCGAGCAGCGTCCCCGCCACCCCGTCCTCTCGCAGCCGGTAGAAAACCAGCTTGCCCTCCTTGCGCTCGGTGACCAGCCCGCCGCGCGCGAGCACCGACAGGTGTTGGGAGACAGTCGATGGCGCCAGCTCCAGCACCGAGGTCATCTGGCAGACGCACAGCTCCCCGGTCGCCAGCATGCCGACCAGCCTCAATCGAGCCGGGTGCGCCATCGCTTTGGCCGCCTCCACCATCGCACGCAGCCGCTCCGGCCGATCATTCTGTCGTTTCGTCATATAACGAATTGTAGGAACATCCCCGGCGCTTGTCAACGGCCCTTCCGGGCCGTTTCGCTCGGCAGAGCCTCAGCCTCTGGCCAATGCGCTGTGGATGGCGACCCGCCATCGCATCCTCAGCCTCGACGAGGCGGCGCGGCGGCTGATCCTGGCCGACGGCCTGGGGATTCAAGCTGTGCCCACCCGCACGCTGTGGCACGGCGCCCTGGTGCGCGCCCACCAATCGAACGTCGCCGTGTACGACACGCCATTCGTCGAGCTCGCCGTCCGCGAGAAGCTTCCGCTTGCGACCTTCGATGCGGCTTTGCTGAAGACCTTTCCGGATATCGCAGCCCGCCCAGCCGCAGTGACGCCAAAATAGGCCTGGGAAAAGGTGTTAGGTCAACCAGGAGAACTCACGAAAGGCTCATCCCCATTAGCTTAAGCTCCGGGATGTCTTGGAAGTCCTTGGCGTTGGCCGTCAGCAGGGTGAATTTGCGTTGCACGGCCTGCGCCGCAAGCCAAACATCCTGAATCCTGAAGTCGTGGCTCCGACCGCTGCGGGCGAGCGCCGCGGCAAGAACACCGAAAACTTCCGCCGTTCTCCCGTCGATGCGCAGCACCGGCTTGCGAAGCATCCGGCGCAGCGAAGCCAGTGCACGTCGTCTTTGCTTGGGGTCCGTCATCATCTCGATCCCGTAGCGAATTTCCGCCAGGTTGACAGGGGATACGTAAACGGCCGCTTGCTTGGTAATCGCGTGTATATCGGCGGCGCTGATTCGGCCGCGCTCGACGGCGATCCAGAGGTTGGTGTCGATCAGGAAGCCCACGGGTTGCGCAATTCGCTCAAGGTTCCGGCTTTGGCGTGCTTCGCTCGGTGAATGGCGCGGGCGAGCGCTTCTGCGGTTTGGTCGTCGAGCGTACGATAGAGATCGCCCAGAACCTCCAGGGCGTTCTGAGCCGCGGGCTCTGGGACGAGTCGTGCAACGGTGCGGCGGTTGCGGACCAGAACCACTTCCTCCTGGTCGCGTTCCAATGCGTCGAGCACACTGCTGAAGTTCCGCGCTGCTTCGGTGACCGTGAGCATCTTCATGTTTGCACGATATCAGATAGTATCAGATTTCGCCAATTTGACCGGTCCGCGGCCGCAGGGCCATGGTCCATCATGCCGCGGCGGATCGAAGGTTGGGAAGCGAGCCTCGCGGAGCTGGAGCAGGCCCAGGATGCGGTCACCGCGGCGCGCGAGCGGCGGCTGGTCCCCAAGCTGGCGCGGCGGCCGGACCGGCCGCTCGCGATTACGGGAGCGCGGCTGTTCGACGCCGAAGCCGGAGCGGTGCGGCCGAATATGAGCGTGCTGATCGAGGGCGACCGCATCCAGGCCGTGGCGCCCGACGGCGAGCTGACCGTGCCGGAAGGAACCGAAGTTCTCGACGCCGCGGGCCGGACCTTGCTGCCGGGGCTGTGGGACATGCACGTGCACCTCGGCGACAGCGATGGGATGCTGCACCTGGCGGCCGGCGTCACCGCGGTGCGCGATCTCGCCAACGATACCGACAAGCTGCTCGAGCTCAAGCGCAAATACGAAGCGGGCGTCACCCTGGTCGCCGGCACCGACAGCCTGGCCGGCTTCGCGCTGCATCGCGAGCTCGAGCTCTACGTGGACGCCGGGATCCCGGCGCCGCGGGTGCTGCAGATCGCGACCTGGGAGGCCGCGCGGGTGGCGCGGCGCGGCGACCAGCTCGGCAGCATCGCGCCCGGCAAGCTCGCCGACCTGGTGCTGGTCGACGGCGCGCCGGATCAGAGCATCCGCGACATTCGGCGCATCGATTGGGTGATGCAGAACGGGACCATCTACCGGCCCGAAGCGTTGTACCAGGCGCTGGGCGTAAGCTAGTCCGTGGGCAAAGCAAGCTTGCCCACCGCACCCGAAAGCGGACTCCAAGTCAGCGCTGCAGGCGGTAGCCGGCTTTGCGGACGGTCAAGATGTGGCGTGGCGCCGAAGCGTCGCGCTCGAGCTTGCGGCGCAGCTCGGCGACGTGAGTATCGACGGTGCGCGAGATCACCGCGGCGGCGTAGCCCCAGACTTCCTGCATCAGCTCGACCCGCGTGGCCACGGCTCCGCGACGCCGCAGCAGCGCGATCAGCAGCTCGTATTCCTTGGGCGTGAGCTCGAGCTCCCGGCCGTCGCGCAGAACGGTGCGGCTGGCGCGACGGATCTCGATAGCGCCGAAGCGCTCCGTCTGCCGCGCCGGCGCGTCCGCAAGCGAGCGGCGCAAGAGCGCTTCGACCCGGGCCAGCAGCTCGAGCAGCCCGAACGGCTTGGTCACGTAGTCATCGGCGCCCAGGCGCAAACCGCGCACCTTGTCGGCCTCTTCGCCCCGGGCGGTCAGAATCAAGATCGGCACCGCATCGCCTCGAGCCCGCAGGGCGCGCAGCACCCGAAATCCGTCCAGCTCCGGCAGCATCAGATCCAGGATCACCAGGTCCGGTTTCCACCGGCCCGCCTGTTCGAGCCCGCTGCGGCCAGTCTCGGCCACCCGCACTTCGTAACCTTCGATCTCGAGATTGTTGCGCAGTCCCAGGGCCAGGTCGGTATGGTCCTCGACCACCAGAATGCGGGCGGCGCCGCTCACGGTCGACTTGAATCTCGCTCGGCGCCGGCCGCGGCGAGCTCGGCGACGAAGCGCGCGCCGCCG
>DASWHO010000474.1:0-9597 GCA_036398155.1 Acidobacteriota bacterium | reverse complement strand
CGCGAGCTGCGCGAGGAGCTAGGCATCTCGGCGGTGATCGGACCGGTGCTGGCCGCGACCCGTCACCGCTATCCGGACGGTTCGCTCTTCGAGCTCACGTTCTATCAAGTTCAGCGCTATCGAGGCCGGCTGATCAACCGGAGCTTCGAGGAGGTTCGCTGGTGCACTGCGCCCGAGCTGGCGGCGCTCGATTTTCTCGAAGCCGACCGCCCGCTGCTCGAAAGGCTGAGCACCAGGCCGGCGCTGTGAGGACGGCCGTTAGCCGTTGCGTTCCCCAGGCGCTTCGAGATCGGCGCCTCGATTCCGGCTTGCGCCGCAATGACGCCAGGTCGACTGACTAGCCAAGGGCTTCACGCTTGCTATCCGGCACCGAGGGCCGCAAACCGGGTGGCATGGGCGGCCGAAGGGCGCCCATGGACCGCCTTTGCATCGTGAGTGGCGTCGTCCATGGGCTTGCTCCGCACGCCCATGCCACCCAGGCTCGCCCGGACAGCCGACTGCGCTCCCGTGCTCGCGCCCAACATCCGCAAGCGCGGCCCTACTTCTTGATGACCTCCACTCGAACCGGCCCTTGGACCCGCACCAGGGAGTCCCCAGCTCACTAATGCGGCCGGCGGAAGAGCAGGGCGGGACGTGGCCCGCCCTCGGGAGGGGACAAGCCCCTCCCCTACAGTACAGAACGAGGGCAACGAAGCAGATGGCGGCAGATCCGCCGCCGAGCACTAGGGTCGGAAGTCGAAGGCCGGGAGCGTAAACCACGACTGAACCGGTTTGCCGTTGTGGGAGGCCGGGATGAACTTCCACTGGCGCGCCGCCTCGAGGGCCGCGTTCTCCAGCATGGTGTTGTCGCTCCGCACCACCTTGGTTTGCAGGACTTCGCCCTTCTCTCCCACCAGCACGCTGATGATCACCCGCCCGGCGATCTTGAGCCGGCGAGCGGCCGCCGGGTAGGACGGGGCAGCCCGCTCGATCACTTGCGGGATCGCATCGACGGCCGTTCCCTCCGCCACCCGGGCTTCACCTTTGGGCGCAGGCTTTTCGGCGCCAGGTTGGTCCCCGGCCTCGGCTCCGGGTGCCGGCTTCGGCAGCGCGGCCTGCCTGCTGGCCTCTTCCTCTTTGCGCGCTTCTTCCTGAATGCGCGCCTCGTCCAGCACGGCGCGCTGCGCTTCGACCCGCGCGGTTTCATCACGCTGCTGCTGCAGCTGCTGCTCCATATCCTTGAGCCTGGCCTCGTATTCGCGTTTGACGCGATCGACCCCCTGCGCGTCGAGCCCTGACGTCTCGGGCGGCTTGAGCGGTACGATCTTGCCTTGAGGCTCGGACGACTCGGGCGGCGCCGGCCGGCTCCCGGGCCGCTCCACCTGAGGCCGGGCCCGCTCCGCTTGAATCTGCTCGGGCGGCACCAGCTCGAGATCGGGGCTCGGACTTGGCGTCGCGGCTTTCTCGGCCACCAGCGCCGGCGCAGCTGGCGTGACTTCGGGCTGCGGCGCGGAGCGCAGGCTCTGGAAGGTCAAAAAGCCGATGCCCAGCAAGACGACGGCGCCGCCGGAGATCAGCAGCCAGCGTCTCGAGGTCCGGACTTCCTCCGCCAGATAGGTCAGGGCGTTGCCCCACCATGAGCCGGATTCGAGGCCGGTGCGCAAAACCGCCGCGTCGCGCACGCCGGACTCTTGAGGCCTTTCGCGCGCCTTTCGTATTCGGGCCTCGTGCAACCCGGCTTTGGCCTCGGCATTGCCGGGATCGAGCTCCAGCACGCGACCGAACGCGTCGAGCGCCTCCTTGTTGCGGCCGGATTCGAAGTGCTGTCGGGCCAGCTCAAGATGGACCCGCGCCGGATCGGCGCGCGGAGCGCTGGGCGAGAGCAACACGGTTTCGGAAACCTGCTGCGGCTGCGATTCGGCGCCCGCGGCCATAGGCGGCGACGACCCGGCCCATAGGGAAGTCCGCGCTGCCTCGTCAACCTCAACGGAGGCGGCGGCCGCCGCGGCGCCCGGCTCCGGACGCTCTTCCGGCTTCCCGCTCTCCTCCTCGGGCTCGTCCAGCACCAGCTCCTCGGCTTCCGCGGCCTTGGCCAGTTCCAGCTCTTCGAGCTCCGTCCTCAGCTCGGCCAGCGCAGCATGATCGGGATCGACGTCGCGCAGCGCGCCGATCAAACCGCCAGCGCGCTCCAGCTCTTCGGCTTTCAGGGCGGCGCGGACCTGGCCCACGATCTGGTCGGTGCGCTTGCGGCGTTCGGCCTCGGCGGCCGATTCCTGAGCTTCGTTGAGCAACTGCTGGGCCGGGCCGTGCTGCGGCAGGATCTCCAACGCGGCTTGAGCACGGGCCTGCGCCCCCGCCCAATCCTGGGCGCCCAGCAGCTTACGCCCTTCGGCCATCAGCTTGTCGACCCGGGCCTGTTTTTCGGCCGTCTCGACCTGCTCCAATCCGCGGCGCGCGTCGGCGAGCTCGGGTTCTTCCTTGAGCAGCGCTTGGAATCGGTTCCGCGCGGTCGCGAAGTCGGACGCCGCCAAGGCCTTGCGCCCCTCGGCCAGCATGCGGTCGAGGTGTTCTTTCCGAATCGCGGCGACGAGCTGTTGGTCGAGCTGAACCGCTTCCTGATTCTCGGCGTCGATTTGGATCGCCTCGCGGACGCGCTTTTGAGCCTCGCTCAGCCGGCCGGCGCGCTGCGATTCGCGGGCCTTCTGCAGCAGCAGCTCGACCCGCCTGCGGGTGCGGGCCTGCTCCATCTTCTGGAGCATCTCGGTGGCGGCCTGATTCCCGGGATCGAGCTTGAGCACTTCGCCGTAGCAGCTTTGAGCCTTCTGGATGTCTTTGCCGGAAAGCGCCGCCCGGGCCGCTTCGAACAGCTCCTCGATCTGGGCGTTCTTGCGCGCTTCGGCCAGCCGCCCCTGCAGCTCGCGGCCGCCGGCATGACCGGGCTCGAGCCGAAATACCTTCTCGATCAGCTCCTGGCATTTGTCGTAATCGCGGCCTTGCAAGAACTTGCGGCCGAGGTTGAGCTGGATCTCGATCAGACGCGCTTCCTCGGTCGCGGTATTGGCCAGCAGCATGCTGGTGGTCTCTTCGCCGGTCTGCACCGGCAGCGCGCGCAGGTCGCCGACCAGCTCCTCGACCTTCTGGTAGCGCTGATCGGGCGATTTGCGCAGCGCCTTGAACAGAATCGGCTCCAGCCCCGCCGGCAGCTCGATGAAGCCGCTGGCGACTTGGCGCGGCTCGGTATTGACGATGTTGTAGATGATGGTGTGGATGCTCTCGCCCGGAAACGGCCGCTCGTAGGTGAAAAACTCGTAAAGCACGATCCCGAGCGAGAAGATGTCGCTGCGGGTATCGATCGGCTTGCCCAGGATCTGCTCGGGCGACATGTAGGCCGGCGCCCCCACGATCTGTCCGGTCCCGGTGAGGGTCGAGCCGGAAGGACGCGCCACCCCGAAATCCATGATCTGGATCTTGCCGGCGTCGTTGAGCCGGATGTTGCTGGGCTTGATGTCGCGATGGATCACGCCCTGAGCATGGGCGAAGCCAAGGCCGTCGCAGATCTGGAGCGCAATGTTGAGGCGTTTCTCGAGCGAGAACTCGAGCCGCCGCTCGATGATGCGCTGCAGGTCGGTCCCATAGACGTACTCCATGACCAGATACGGCCGCTGCTCGTGCTCGCCGAAATCGTAGATATTGACGATGTTGCGGTGGCGCAGCTTGGCGGCCAGCTGGGCTTCGCGATAAAAGCGCTCGACGACTTGGCGGTCGACTTCCATCGAAGGCAGTACGGTTTTGAGCGCGACATAGCGATCGAGCACCGAGTCGTAGGCCTTGTAGACCTGGCCCATCGCCCCGCGGCCCAGCTCTTCGATGATCTCGTACTTGCCGATGCGGGTGGTCACAGTCCTCCCCGCCGTATGCCGGAGAGATCGATCTTAACCCCGGAATTGGGGATCCGCAACAAAGCTCGGTTTCACCGGCTCCAACGCCTTCCGAGCACGAAGAAAAAGGCGACCACCACCGCGATCACCGCGAGAGCGCCGGCCAGCGTGGCGAGGTTGCGCACCGATCCGATCATGGGCCCGATTTCGACCCCGCCGCGTGAAGTCATCAGGTACAGCGCACCGGCGCCGAAGATCATTAGACCCAGAATCAAAACCGCCGCGACCAGCACGGTGACGTTGCGCCGGCGCCGCGCCGGCCGGGGCAGCGCATGGCTGGCGCCGAAACCGAGCAGCAAAGCCCGCCGCAGCTCCGCGCTGCCTTGCTCGGGAGTTCGCTCCCGCAGGCGCCCGAGTTGATCCGAAATCTCGGCCCCGAACGGAGCGCCGCAAAACAGGCAGCGCGCGACTCGGATCGAGGCGGCGCGCCGGCCGCACGCCGGGCAGCACGGTACGGCTTGCGGAGCGGTCGGCTCCATCAGCCCAACTCCGCGAACGCCAAACCGGAGAGCGGTTTGGGCCGGAAATGGGTCGACTTGCGCGGCAACACCACCCCTTCCTTCACCGCCTGCCAGAACAGCTCGGCCGGCAGCGGCCGAAGGAAGAAAGCCGCCTGATGGCGCGCCGCCTGGACGCTTTCGATCGCTTCGGTCCAACTGTGGGTGTAGTCCACCGCCCCGCTGGCGGCCAGCTCCGATTCCCCGATCCCCAGCAGATGCTCCAACACCAGATGGGTGAACAGCGCCACTTCGACGCGGCGCTCGGTGGCGCCGGCCTGCGGCGGCCACGGCACCGCGGTCTCGAGACCGGGCTTGAGATCCAGCCGCAGCAGATCTCCACCAGCCCCATTGAGCGCCAGCCCGAAACGCGGCGGCGGCGCCGTGCCGGCCAGGTCGCCGGCCAGGCGCTCCGCGCTATGCACCGGGACCAGATCGAAATACGAAGCCAGCCGGGCCGTGAGCAGCGCGGGCGGCACCGGCAGGCGCGGCAGCAGCCGATGGATTGGCAGCAGCTCGAGCCCAGGATCCCCGGCGGCGGCGAACAGCATCAGCTTGAAATCGGCGGCCGCGCCGGAGCCGCCGGCGCGGCGCTCGCCCTGGTATTCGAGCGCGACTTCGTAGCGATGGTGGCCGTCGGCGATCACCACCGGTTGATCCCGCAGCAGCATTTGAATCTGCTGGATCGTCTTCGAGTCCTCGAGTCGGCTGAGCCGATGATGCCATCCGTCCGGAGCCGTCAGCTCCGTCAAGCTGGAGGCCGGGGAGCGCTCGAGGAGCTCACGCACCAAGCCTCGGGGATCGGAGAACAGCACCAGGATCGGCTCGAGGTCGGTGGCGGTCGCCCGCAGCAATTCCAATCGATCCTGCTTGGGACCCTCCAGGGTGCCCTCGTGAGGCAGAACCTGCCCCGCTTCGTAGTCGGTCAGCTCGCCCAGGCCCAAAAAACCCCACAGCGGGGCGCTGCCGCGGCGATCGATGCGGTAGGGATAGAGGGCCGGAGCGCTATCCTTCGCCAGCACCCCCTGGGCGCGCCATTCGCGCAGCAAGCGGGCGGCATGCCGGTAGCGGTCCTCTCGGGCGTCCTCCGACCCCAAGGTGAGCTGCACCACGTTGTGCGGACACTCGAGCAGCTCCTCGCGCAGAGCTTCGCCGAGCTGATCGTATGGCGGGGCGACCAGCTCCTCCCAAGCTCCCGCCCGGCGGGGATCGTAGCGCAGCGCCGCGAATGGCTCGACCCGCATGTCTAATGGATGCACCCAGAAAAACTTGCTGGAGCAGAGGGTGGCATATCCGCCGCCGAGCGATCGGCGTTTGCTCGTGCGCGAGATCCGCCCCAGCACCGCGTGGTGGGCGGTGGAGATGCCGCCAGATGCGAGGCGCGCGAAGGGAGGGCGACGGAAGCGTACTGAAAGGTACGCTGGAGGAGCCCGACCGAGCGCAACGAAGCAGATGGTGGCATATCCGCCGCCGAGCTAGAGTTTGAGCGAGATCGCCTTGGCTTGGAGAAATAGTCCCAGGTAATCCCGCCCGCCCGCTTTGGAGTCGGTGCCGCTCATGTTGAAACCGCCGAACGGATGCGCGCCGACCATGGCCCCGGTGCATTTGCGGTTGAGATAGAGGTTGCCGACGTGGAAGTCGTGCCGCGCCCACTCCAACAGGTGCGGCGAGCGGCTGAACACCGCGCCGGTGAGCCCGTATTCGGTGTCGTTGACCATCTGCAGCCCGCTTTCGAAGCTCTCGCAGCGGGTCAGCGCCAGCACCGGGCCGAAGATCTCCTCCTGCGAGATGCGGGCGTTGGGCGCCACATCGCCGAACACCGTTGGCTGGATGAAATAGCCGCCGTCATCCCCCGGCGCGCCGCCGATCAGCAGCTTGCCCTCGGATTTGCCGATCTCGATGTACTCGAGGATCTTGCGCTGCGCGCCCGCGTTGATCACCGGCCCGAGGTTGTGGGCGGGGTTTTCGACCGGCCCCAGCGAGAGCTTTTCGACCTGCTCCAGCAGCAGCGGCACGAACGAGTCGTAGACCCTCTGATCGATGATCGCGCGCGAGCAAGCCGAGCACTTCTGACCTTGAAACCCAAACGCGCTCTGGCTCACCGCCAGCGCCGCCGCATCCAGATCGGCGTCGGCCGCCACCAAGATGGCGTCTTTGCCGCCCATCTCGGCGATCACCCGTTTGATCCAGCGCTGGCCGTCCGCAAGCTTGGCCGCGCGCTGGTTGATCTCGAGCCCGACCGCCTTGGAGCCGGTGAAGGCGATCATCCGGGTGAGCGGATGCTCGACCAGCACGTTGCCGACGTCGGCGCCGCTGCCGGGCAGATAGTTGACCACCCCGGCGGGCGCGCCGGCCGCTTCGAGCGCCGCCACGAACTGGGCGCAGATCATCGGCGCGTCGCTGCTCGGCTTGATCACCACGGTGTTGCCGGTCACCAGCGCGGCGATCGTCATGCCGGCCATGATCGCCAGGGGGAAGTTCCACGGCGGAATCACGATGACCACGCCGAGCGGCAGATAGACCAGCTGATTGCTTTCGCCCGACTGCGCGGTCAGCGGCTGATCGGAGGCGTAACGCAGCGCCTCGCGGGCGTAGAACTCGCAGAAGTCGATCGCTTCGGCGGTGTCGCCGTCGGCCTCGGGCCAGCTCTTGCCGACCTCGAGCACCATCCAGGCGCTGAACTCGTGGCGGCGCCGGCGCAGAATCGCGGCGGTGCGCAGGGCGAGCTCGGCCCGCGCCCGCGGCGCCAATCGGCGCCAGGACTCGAACGCGGCGGCGGCGGCCCGCACCGCCTGATCGGCGTGCTCGCGGCTGCCCTTCGCGATCCGCCCGACGATCTCCGATTTGCTCGACGGATTGGTCGATTCGAAGCTGCGCTCGGTTGCGATGCGTTCAGCGCCGATCAGCAGCTCGGCGGTCGCGCCCAACTCAGCGCGCACCCGCTGCAGCGCGCCGGCGAAGGCCGCCCGCGCGGCCGAATCCTGAAAATTGGTGAAAGGCTCGTTTTTGAAGTCGGGCAGCATGAAAGACCTCCTTGATCCGCTTGGGGCTCGATCGCTGATCCCAACGCCCGGCGCATCCGTGCCGAGCTCGGATGGTCCGCTCCAGCATAGTCTAATCCTGGTTGGCCGAGAGCGTAACCGACCGGGTGCCGGAAGGAGTGGCATGGGCGGATCGGATTCCGGTCTCGCGACGCCCGCTTGACCGCGTCAGCGTAGGCGCCTAAACTGATTTTTAGCCAGGGCTAAATCTCGGGGTGATCCAGATGGCTTCCAATCCCAAAGCGGCCGGCGGTCTGAGCCGCCGCGACTTCCTGAAGGTCAAGGTCGGAACGCTGTCGCTGGCCGGCGCCGCCGGCCTCGCGGCCCTCGGCCGCAAGCTGGTGAAGGGGTCCGAAACCTATCTGCCGATCATCGGCGCTGCGGGCCACGAGCACCACGAGATGGGCACGGTCGGAACCGTCTCGAGCTCGGATTTCGACCCGATCGCATTTCTCAGCGACTTCGACTGGGGCGTCCTGACCCAAGAAGGCGGCCGCGCGGTGAGAACCTACGACCTGATCGCCAGCGACAAGGAGATCGAAGTGGCCCCGGGGGTGTTCTTTCCGGCCTGGACCTACAACGGCCGGGTGCCGGGACCCACGATCCGCTGCCGCGCCGGCGATTGGATCCGGGTCCGGTTCGTCAACGCCGGCAGCCACCCGCATACGATTCACTTCCACGGCATTCATCCGGTGCCGATGGACGGGATCGATCCGATCCTGCCGGGCGGCGGCTTCGTGTACGAGTTCGAAGCCCAGCCGTTCGGTCTCCATCTCTACCACTGCCACGCGATCCCGCTCAAGCGCCACATTCATAAAGGCCTCTACGGCGCTTTCATCATCGACCCGCCGCAAGGCCGCCCCGCGGCCCGCGAGCTGACCATGGTGATGAACGGCTTCGACACCAACTTCGACGGCGAGAACGAGGTCTACGCGGTCAACACCGTGGCCTTCGCCTATATGCACCGGCCGATACCGGTGGCGGTCGGCGAGCTGGTGCGCATCTACTTGATCAACGCCACCGAGTTCGATCCGATCAACTCCTTCCACCTCCACGCCAACATGTACAAGCTGTTTCGCACCGGCACCGACCTGGAACACTTCGAGCTGACCGACAACGTCATCATGGGCCAGGGCGAGCGCCACGTGCTGGAGATGGTGTTCCCGAGCCCCGGCCGCTACATGTTTCACGCTCACCAGAGCGAGTTCGCCGAGCTCGGCTGGATGGGCTTCATCGAGGCCGCGTAGAACGCATGCAGCTCCAGAAATGGTTGTGGGGCTTGGGTCCGCTGCTGCTGCTGGCCCTGGTCCTGCTGGCCTTCGGCTGGTGGGGGCCGCTCGACCATTTCCAAGACCTGTTTCCGCCGGTCGAGCAGATCGACTTCGAGCGCGTGGTGCTGCGCCGCGGCACGTTCGAGGCCCACGTCATTAACGGCGGGCCCAGTCCGACCACCATCGCCCAGGTGCAGGTCGACGAAGCCTACTGGCCGTTCACGATTCGGCCGCGGGGGGGCCGCCTGGAGCGGCTCGAGCGGGCCGTGATCTCGATCCCCTACCCTTGGGTCGCGGGCGAGCCGCACGCAATCCGCTTGATCACCTCGACCGGGCTCACGTTCGACCATGAGATCGCGGTGGCCACCGAGTCGCCGATACCGGATGCGACCTACCTGGGGACTTTCGCGCTGCTGGGCGTCTATGTCGGCGTGATTCCCGTGTTTCTCGGCCTGCTCTGGTTTCCGTTCCTGCGGGCGCTGGGGCCGCGGGCCTGGGCCTTCTTCCTCAGCCTGACCATGGGGCTGCTGGTTTTTCTGCTGCTCGACACGGTGGCGGAGGCCTTGGAGCTGGCCGAGAAGGTTCCCGGGCCGCTGCAGGGACTGGCCGTGCTGCTGATCGGATTCAGCGGCACGCTGCTGCTCTTGCTCTGGCTCGGCTCGCGGCGCCGCGAGCAGGGCGGCGCCGGCAGCTCGCCGGAGTACGTGGCCTTTCTGATCGCGGCCGGGATCGGCCTCCACAACCTCGGCGAGGGGCTCGCGATCGGAGCCGCTTACGCCACCGGCGAGATCGCGCTGGGCACCTTCTTGGTGCTCGGTTTCACCTTGCACAACACCACCGAAGGTCTCGGCATCGTCGCGCCGCTGGCCAA
>DASWHO010000473.1:0-15328 GCA_036398155.1 Acidobacteriota bacterium | reverse complement strand
CGTCCTGACCGCCCAGCCCAGCTCCGGCGCCGAGCCGTTCTCGCCGGCGCTGAAGCTGACGGCGATTGGCAACGGCCAGCTGGCATGCCGCTGCCCTTGCCCTCTTGCCCTCGCGTAGCCGCCCTTCTCCGCGAGCGAGATTTGCCGGCTTCAATTCGCGGAGCGCGGAGCTATTCGCCGGCCCGCTCGGGCGGGGGCAAGCCCCGCCCCTACATGTTGGTTCCGCCGTTCGCGCAGACCTCGGAGGTGGAGCTGCCGGGCAGAACGAACCGGTTCAGAAACTTCGGTGCCGGATCGGATTGAGAACAAAGGGGTTCCACAGCGGGGTCAGGCCCAGCCCCTGCACTCGAAGAACGCCTTGATCCTCTCTCGGATCATCCCGATTTAGACGAACATAATGTAAATTTTTTGTGTAGCTGTAACTATATGAAATATATAGCTTTATTAATATAATGACATTTGACTTTTCTATTGTATTCGCTACATTTATTACAAATGTATAGCGAACTATCGGAGTATCCTGGCTCAAGGGGATCTCAACCTCGAGAATCCAGGTTTGCGAAGCTCTTTGGCCTGGATCTGGAGCTGAGGCGGCTGGGGCGGCTCGAGAACCTCTCGCGCCGCGTCCTCGGCAAGCTCGCGCTTCAATGGTGCCAGATCCGGGCGCACAGCCGCCTGGGGCAGGCGCGTCTGGGCGACTACACCAAGTCGCACTTCGGCCTCTCGCGTTCGGCCTTCTCGGAGCTGGCCAAGATCGAAAAGCGGCTCGCGGCGCTGCCCTCGATCGCCGGCGCCTTCGACGCCGGCAGGCTGTCGTGGAGCAAGCTCGAGATCGTGGTGGCGATGGCCGGCCCAGAGAGCGAAGCCGAGCTGGTCGCGTTCGCCGAGCGCGCGACCGTCCGGCAGCTCGAGCAGGAGCTGCGCCGAGCCCGCAATGCTTGTGTGGACGACACCCAGGACAAGGGCGAGCGGTGGCAGAACTTCTCGCGCCGGGTTCAGCCCCTGGTGCGGGCCAAGTTCGAGCGCGCGATCGAGCACTGCCGCAAGACCGCGGGCGAGCGGCTCGCGCGCTGGCGCGCGATCGACTGGATCGCCGCCGACTTTCTCGCCGGCGTTCATCCGCTGCGCGGCAGCGAGTGGACCGAACGGCTCGAAGAGTACGACTGGAAGCAAGGCCTCCACGGAGCGGCGCAGCCCCTCACCCCGGCTCTCCCCTCGCAGGCCCCGCGGGCCCCTTCTGAAGGGCGGGGACAAGCCCCGCCCCAGTTTGTGCATGACCACCGTGAGCTCTCCGACGAAGAGACCTTCTACGACTTCGCCCGCCGCGACCTCGAAGAGACCTCCGGCGGCTGGAGCTTGCTCGACTGGGCGATCCCTCGGGCCGAGCTGCCGCCCGAGATCACAGAGCTGGGCGAGGGTGTCGACGAAGCGACGCCCCACGAGCTGCATGCGCGGATCCTCAAGGTCCTGCGCTATCTCCAGCAGGTCGAATCGGAGACGGCGCCGCTGCTGCGGCGCTTTCACGCCGCCGGCGGCACCGAGGCGCTGGCCTTCTTCGACTGCCGCCACTACCTCGAGCAGCGCGCCGGGCTGCCCGCGCGCGCCTTCTGGCGCTTCGCTCAGCTCAGCCGCTGGGCCCGGCGCTCGCCGGAGCTGAGCTCCGCCTGGGCTCGTGGCGAGATCCACGCCGGTCACGCCAAGCAGATCGACCGGGTGCTCGGGACGCTGCCCGAACAGCCTTGGATCCGGCGTGCGCAGCAGACCCATCTGCCGCGCTTCGAGCTCGAGCTCATCTTGGCCTTGTGTGGACGGCTCGAGGCGATGCGCTGCTCCACCAAGATCGAGCTGCTCTGGTTTCGCGCCCCCGAGTCGGTCATTTGGCACTGGATGGCGGCGCTGAAGGAGGCCGAGTACATCG
Organism: Acidobacteriota bacterium; assembly: GCA_036398155.1. GTDB lineage: Bacteria > Acidobacteriota > DASWHO01 > DASWHO01 > DASWHO01 > DASWHO01. Next base: position 13,410 of record DASWHO010000473.1, on the reverse strand, counting down.
CGCCGCCGGGAGCCTGCGCCGTCGAGCTGGTTTTGGACAGCTTCCTCAGCCAGCCGCTCGAAAAGATCGGCCGCGAGCACCGGATCTTCGAGCGCGACGACTGGCGCTGCCAGGCGCCGAACTGTTTCGCCCGCGCCAATTTGCAGGCTCACCATGTCGTGTTCAGAAGCCGCGGGGGCGGCGATGAGCCGGACAACCTCGTGAGCCTCTGCTGGTCCTGTCATTCGCACGGCATTCACGAGGGCCGGCTCAAGGTCAGCGGCAAAGCTCCCGCCGACCTGACCTGGGAGGTCGGATGCCGCCCGGAGGGCCCACCGCTCCAGGTCTACAGCGGGTTCTCGCTTGCGGCTCCCGCAGGGCTGGAATCACTCCTTGACCGAGTTTGCGGAGTGGAGACAGAACGCGGCTAGTGCTACTCTTGGCGGGACGCTTGAAGGGGGTTCTATGAGCCGTCAACTATCCTGGATTTTGGCAGCGGGCTTGGCGCTTGGGCTCGCGGTCGGACTTCCCACCCGGTTGGGCGCCGCGGCCACCAGCTACCGCGCCGAGCTGCAGAACGTGATGGCCGACTTCGAGCGCGGCGAGGCGCTGCGCTTGGAGGGCCGCTCCGGCGACGGGCGCAAGATCAGCGACGCGGCGGCCAAGCGTCTCAACGTGGCCGCATTCGGCATCTTCAGCAGCTACACCTTGGTCTGGTCGGGGCTGCTCTTGGGCTCGGAGTCGCCCGAATCGCTGCGCAGCGTGTTCGACGAGATTCTGCTGGTCGGCGTGGTGGCGCAAAAGGCGGTCGACTATCTGCGGGCGCTGGGCAACGAGCGCTACGCGACGGTGGCGCAGTATCTCTACGACTACTGGATCAACACCTACCAGACCGACCTGCAGCAGAAGAAACAGCTCCTCGCCAGCGCGCCGCTGGCCAAGGACAAAGAGAAGATCATCGAAATGGTCGATCAACAGCTCGACGTGTTCAGCACCGTCAAGAGCCTGCCGCCCGAGGATCTCGAGATGATGCGCTACCAGCTGTTGGAGCAGCTCAAAGGAGGCTAAAGGGATGGCGGGACTCGCTGGGGCGCTGCTGGCGCTGCTCCAACTCGGGCTCAGCGACCTTTCCGGCCCGCGCTCGCTGCTGCAGGAAGTCGAGCAGCGGCTGGCCGCGGCGGAAGCCCGATTCGCGGCCGGCGACTCGGCCGGCGCCGACGCCGAATACGAGGCGGCCCGCAGCGCGCTGATGGCGCGCCGCGCCGAGCTCTCGCTCGGCTACCTGCAGGCCTCGGCCAATCTCTATGCCGGTCTGGTTGCGGTTGAAGATCTGCGGGAAAGCCTGGACCTGACCTCGCGGCTCTTGCAGGCCCTGGCCCAGCTCGCCGAGCACTACGCCGCCAAGGGGATGAGCGCGGAGTCGGCGCTGCTGCTTTACGAGAACCTGTCGCAAAACGTCACCGTCTACTCCGATCTCCAGCTCAAAGCCCAAATGCTGCCGTTGATGCTGCAGATACCGCAGGACAAACGCGAGGCCTATCTCGAGGTGGTCCGCACCCACCTCGCCGCCACCCAGCAAAGCATGCAGGCCAGTCAGAAGCGCTACTTCGAGCTCGGCAGCTCGATGGGCGGAGCGTTCGCCGCGTACCGGCCTCAGCTCGACGCGCTGACCGCCCAGCTGCCGCCGGATCTGCGCAACTACTACCAGGGACTCTCCACCCAGTACCCATTGAGCGCGGAGCCGGCCGCCGCCGCGAGCGAAGCCGAGTCCCAACCGCGCCCGCCCCCGGAGCGCTGACGCTCCTGGGTCGATTGCCCTTTCGCGCAACGGAACCGCCAGCGTGACCCGATACGAGATTCACTTTCTTTCTGGACCGCTGCAAGGGCAGCGCCGTGAGATCCCGAGCGGCGGACTGGTCCTGGGTCGCGATTACGGCAGCTGCCAGGTGGTGTTTCCGGCCGATGCCAGCGGCATATCGCGGCGCCACGCGCAGCTCGAGCCGCGCCCGGGCGGCGGAATCGAGTTGCGCGACCTGGACAGCGCTAACGGCACCTTCGTCAACCGGCGCCGGGTCCAGAGCGCCGCGCTGCAGCCGGGCGATGTGGTCGATTTGGGCGGAGCGGCCAGCTTCGAGCTGGTGCAGGTCGCCGCGGCGCAAGCGGCGCCCGGCCGGACGACGTCGGCTCCGCCCGCCCCAAGGCCTCCGACTCAGCCGCAGCGGGTGGTGTCGCCCCGTGCCCCGGAGCCGGAACCCGACGACCATCCACGGCTCGAGCTGCTCGGCGAGCCGGGCGCTTCGCGCTTCTACGCCATTCCGCCCCAGGGCTTCGCCATCGGGCGCGATCCTGAGACCTGCGCGGTGGTGCTGCACCACGATTCGGTGTCGCGCGTGCATGCGCGGATCGCGGTGCTGCCCGACCGGCGGGTGCGTCTGGTCGACAGCTCGACCAACGGCACTTACGTCAACGGCCGGCGGATCCAAGAGGCCTTCCTGGAAAGCGGCGACGAGATCGTCTTCGGCCTCGACTCCGAGCACCTGGTCCGGCTGACCCGCGCGCTGCCCGCCGCGCCGGACCGGCGCGACCTGGTGTTCGATCGAACCGTGACTCGGATCGGGCGGGCAGCGGACAACGACGTCGTGATCGCCCACCCGGCGGTGTCGAACTATCACGCGCGCATCGACCGGCAGGGGCAGCTCTGGGTGATCACCGACTTGGGCAGCACCAACGGCACCTACCTCAACGGGCGCCGGGTCGATCAACCGACCCAGTTCCAGCCCGACGATCGGATCCAGATCGGCACCACCGTGATCACGGTCGGCGCCGAAGCCCGGGCCGAGGCCCGCGCCGGCGGTCTCGAGCTCGGCGGTCGCGATCTGACCGTTCGGGTCGGCAGCCTGACCATCCTCGACCAGGTCTCGCTCAGCATTCGCGGCGGCGAGTTCGTCGCCATCCTCGGGCCCAGCGGCGCTGGCAAGACCACCTTGCTCAACGCGCTCGACGGCTTCCGCCCGGCCCACAGCGGCAAGGTCTACCTCGGCGGCGCCGATCTCTACCGCGCCTTCGAATCGCTCAAGAACCTGATCGGGTTCGTGCCCCAGGACGACATCATCCACGAGGACCTGACCGTCTATCGGGCGCTGTTCTACGCCGCCCGGCTGCGCCTCTCCAGCGAGCTGTCCGATACCGAGATCGACGCGATCGTGCTCGAGGTGATCGATACCCTCGAGCTCCACGAGCGCCGCGATACCCTGATCCGCCGGCTCAGCGGCGGCCAGCGCAAGCGGGTCAACATCGGCGTCGAGCTGGTCACCAAACCGGCGGTGCTGTTTCTCGACGAACCGACCTCGGGGCTCGATCCGCGTACCGAAGCGCTGATGATGAACCTGTTTCGCCGCCTGGCCGACGCCGGCACCACCGTGATCTGCACCACCCATCTGATGTCGAGCCTCAATCTGGTCGACAAGCTGGTGCTGCTGGTCAAGGGACGACTAGCGTTCGCCGGCGCGGCCAGCGACGCGCTGCGCTATTTCGAAGTCGACCAGATCGATGACATTTACTACAAGCTCGAAACCCGCGCGCCCGAGGAGTGGAAGGAGAGCTACAGCAGCTCGCCCTACGCCATGCCGCCCCCGGCCCGCCGTGCCGCCGAGCAGAAGGCCACCCAGATGCGGCTCGAGGCCCAGGGGCGGCGCAGCTCGATCCAGCAGGCCTGGGGCCTGACCCGCCGCTATCTCGAGATCAAGCTCAACGATCGAGCCTACTCGGCGCTGCTGATCGTCCAGGCGCCGTTCATCGGCATCACCGACGCGCTGCTGTTCAACGGCCCCAACCATCCGCTGATGTTTTTCCTGGTCATTTTCGCGGCGCTCTGGTTCGGCTGCACCAATTCGCTGCGCGAGATCGTCGGCGAGCGCTCGATCTACCACCGCGAACGCCAGACGTTTCTGCGCCTGCTGCCTTATATCTTCAGCAAGATCGTGGTCCTGAGCGGCTTCGGCGCGCTGCAGAGCTTCCTGATCCTGATGACGCTCTATGCCACCGGGCGGATCGATGGACCGCTCGGGCTCAGCTTCGGCATCGTGTTTCTGGCCACCTGGACCGGCATCCTGATGGCGCTGGTGGTGTCGGCGCTGGTCAAAACCACCGAAACCTCGCTCGCGCTCGGCGTGATGGTGCTGTTCCCGCAAATTCTGTTTGCCGGCGCGATCACGCCGCTGCGCGGCATCCACACCCAGGTCACCATCCCGGTGACGGTCGCGGATCTCAAAGAGCTGGGGCTCGAGACCCCGCCCGGGGATTGGAGCGGACAGGTGGTCCGCGAGTATCTGCGGAAGATCGACTACCGCCCCGGCATGTCCGCGATATCGCGCGGCATCTCCTACGGCATCGTGGCGCGCTGGGGCCTGGAGGCGATGGCCGATCTCTATGCGCGCCTATCCGAAGAGCAAGACGAGTTCGTTCGCAACTATCTCACGCTCGAGTATCCGTATCCGGTGGCGCTCGCGATCGTGGCCGGAATCGGTCTGTTCGAGCTGCTGCTGCTGCTTGCTATAATGGGATGGCAAGACCGGCGTTTGCACAAGTCGTGAAGTGAACGTCACCATCAAGTATCGTGGCGATCAAGGCGAGTCGGCGCTCGAGCTGGCTCCGGGCCGCTCGCTGGTGATCGGACGCGACCAGAGCTGCGACCTCGTGATTCCGCATTCCGAGGTCTCGCGCCGCCATCTGCGCCTGACCGCCGGCCCGGCGGCGGTGGTGGCGGAGGATCTTCAGAGCAGCAACGGCAGCTACCGCGATTCGCGTCGCTTCCAGCGCGCCGAGCTGACCGACAGCGCGTCGCTGCGGCTGGGCGAGACCGGGCCGGAGATCCGGGTCGAGATCGCGCATCCCCAACCCGAAACCGCCGGCCGCGCTCCGATCGACACCACCTCCAAGTACTCGCGCGAACAGCTCGGTGCCCAGCTCGATCGCGGCCGCGACGAGAGCCGCAGCACCCCGGGCCGAGGGCCGACTGGCGCGCCGCCGCCGCCGCCCGCGGTCGATCCGAGGCATTCAACCGATCCGCGCGTTCCCGCGGCCTTCGACGAGCCCGCCGGGCCTCGGAGCCGGCCCTCGGCCGCCGACGTCTCCGCCACCCGGCTCTATTTCAACGAAGAGGCCGCCATACCGCCGAGCCGGCCGGATCAAACCCAACTGTACGAGGCAGAAAGCGTCCGCCCGAGACCGGATCCGCGCCCGGCGCCGCCGAGCCCCGCTCCGGCTCCACCGGATCATCCCGGCGCCCCCAAAGCTCCGGCCTCCACCCGCATGCTCGACCCCGAACAGCTCGGCGTCCGACCCGCCCCGGTGCCGCCGCCGGCCGGGCGCCGGCCGCCGGCCGCCCACCCCCCGCCATCGAGCCGGCCGCCGGTTGCCGCCCCACCGACTCCGCACCCGCCCGAACCCCCCGCCGCAGGCAAATCCCGCGCCGCGGCCGGCGAGGTCGCGCTGCGCCGGCAGATCGATCGCTTGAGAACCCTGCTGTTCGTGATCGCCGCAGCCGGCTTGGTGTTGCTGATCGGGATCGGCGCCGCGATCTATCGGCTGCAGGATCGGGCGCAGGTCGCGCTCGCGCGCATCGATCGGATGGACGGCCAGCTGTCCGAGCTGCTCAAGTGGCTCAACGACCAGAAGAAAGAGGCGCGCGGCGAGATCAGCGGGGCGCTGCAAGCGTCCAAAGACGAGTTCCAGCGCCAGTTCGACCTCGAGCTGCAGGCCACTCGAGCCGAGTTCGAGCAGCGCGTCGCCAGCATGCGCCAGGAGTTCGAATCGGCCCGCGCCAACATCGAACGCGATCTCGGCGGCGTGAAATCGCTGCGCGAGACCGCGCAGGCCGAGGCCCAGGCGGGCACCGCGGCCCGCGCTTCGGCCCAAGAAGCAAGTGCCTCGGTGGTGCTGATCTACACCAGCTATGTGCTGGCGAACGGCGACGAAGTGCCCCAGTGGCAGACCGCTTCGGGCTTCTACCTGGGCAATCGGACCCGCCTGATCACGACCAAGGCCGCGGTGCAGCCGTGGAAATTCCTCGACCCCGATATGCTGGCCACCGTGCAGACCGGCGGCTACAAGATCCAGGAGGCGCGGACCAACATCGCCTTGCTGCGATCGGGAAGCTCCCTGACCAAGGCCGCCGGCGGCGACGAGCTCGACCCGCAGCGGCTCGCGCTCAGCAGCCAGCGCGGCAAGGTCAAACTGGTCTACGTGCCGCGCGACGATTGGAGCTCCGCGACCGGTGAATCCAGCGACGGCGATCGAGTCACGGTCCAGGTCCACCGCGTCGACAGCCCCTTGAACTTCGCCGTGCTCGAGGTTGCGTCCGACGCCGCCGGTCCGCCGCTCCCGGTTCGCACCACCAGCCTGGTGGGGGCGCTCGGCGCCAAGTTCACCGTGCTCGGCTTTCCGGGCGGCATCACCGGCGGCCGCGCCGAAGCGAGCCCGGACGTGGTTTCCCTGCGCCAGCGCGACAAGGGTTTCGAGTTGGACAAGACCATCGGGCACCCGCAGCTCGGCAGCCCGGTGCTGGATCCCAACGGCCGGGTGGTCGCCATGGCGGTTTCCGGCAAAAGCTGTATTGCGATTGAGCAGATCCTGCCCTATGTCTCACGCTAAGCATGGACTGCTGATAGCGGCCGCCATCCTGCTCTGCGGCCCGGCGAGCCCGGCGCAGGAGCAGCCCGGCAGCGAGCCGGCGTTCGAGGGAGTCAAGGTCTACAACCCCAAGCCCGGACAGATCCGAACCCCCAAGCTCACGATCGTGAACGTCGGCATCGGGCACTACGATCCCGGCAAGAGCATCACCTTGCTGCTCGACACGATCCTGTTCAATCCCAATCCGTTCAACGCCAACGTGCGCGAGCTGCGCTATACGCCGATCCTCAACGGCGTCAACGCCGGCAGCGGGGTCTACGCCGAGAAATTCAAGCTGCCCAAGAACGGCCAAATCGCGCTGACCCTGCCGGTCGAGGTCCGCGCGGCCAACTTCCAGAATGTGGAGCAGATTACCAAGCTGATCAGCGAGATCTTCATCGAAAAGAAGCTCAAGATGGAGATCGACTGCTGGCTGATGGTCACCTGGGCGTTGTTCAAACGCCAGCTTTACATTCACTTCGCCGACGAGGACATCGTGATCCAGAGCTTCGATCCGCGCCGCCTGGCGGCCGCGGGCGCGCAGCCGCAGGACATCAGCGCCGCAGTGCAGGCCAGCGCCCAAGGCGGCGGCGGCGACGCGGCCAAGCAGCTCGAGGCGCTGGCCAAAGCCGCGCAGGAAAAGCTGCAGGGCGGCGCGGTGGGCGGCGCGCCCGCCGGCGGAGAAGCTTCATCACCCGCCGTCGAGCCCGAACCCGAGCCGCCGCCCGCAGCCGCTCCCGAGCCGGAGCCGGCCGCCGCTTCACCCCCGGGCGCCGCGGCCGGCACGCCGGTGATCTCGTCGCCCGAGCAGCTCAAGGCGCTGCTGCCTTCCGGCTGGGTGGGCGAGCAGCCGTCCGCAGGAGAAGCCAGCCACCTCACCGAGAAGCTCTCGGAGTTCGCGCCCGGCTCCAGCGCGGCGGTCGAGTTCGTCGAGTTTCAGGACGGCGCTCGGGTCGAGCCCGCCGTGGGCCCGGACGGAGGCGAGGGCTGGCGCTTCGTGTTCAGCTTCACGGCCGAAGGTTTGCGCGGCAAGCGCTGCCGGGTCCTGATCCAGTTCAGCAACGAGTATTGGACCCCGGTGCCGGCGCAGCGCAAAGGCTTCAGCTTGCTGGGCAAGGCGGCCGCGCAATCCGAATTCACCCCCGATCTCGACTCCGGTCTTTACGAGGGCTACAGCATCTTCGTGCCCAAGGATGCGCTGCCGCGCGGCAAGATCAACGCCCGCGTGATGGTGCTCAACGATCAGGCGATGACCTTGGCGGCGCACCGGCTCGAGCTGGTCAACTAGGCGGCGGATCTGCCGCCTGTCATTCCGGCGCAAGCCGAAAATCCAGGGCGGCTGTACCGGCGCCCCTCTGGCTTGACCTGACAGGGCCGGTGAGTCCATAGTGGAGTGAACCTAGCTCTTCGAAGGAGGCGTGTCATGGCCCAGGAACGCTCGTCGACAGTGGAGATCCTCACGGGAATCTCGCGAACTTTGGAGTCCCTGACTGATCCCAACCGGCTGCTGGGCAGCCCGGTTTCGGTTCAGGGTCGGACGCTGGTTCCGGTGGCGATGATCGCCTTCGGCCTCGGCGGCGGCGGCGGGGCCGGCGAGGGCCGGATCAGCAGCAAGCTGCTGACCCTGAATCCCGCCTCCGGGTCGGGTTTCGGAGACGGCGGCGGCGGCGGCGCCAGCCTCTCCCCGGTCGGCGTGATCGAGATCGGCGAGTCGGAGTCGAAACTCTACCCGGTCTAGCCCGCCTGGATATTACGGCGTTTCGCTCTGCTTCCAGCAGATGGTCTCTTCGATCGAGCTTACGCCGGCGGGCAGCTCGGCCTCGTCGATCAGCATCACCGGGATGCCGTCGCGGATCGGATAACGCAGCCCGCACTGGGTGCAAACCAGGTAGTCCCCTTCCAGCTTCACTGGGGTCTTGCCCAGCGGGCAGGCCAAGATCTCGAGCAGATCTGGGTCGATCGCAGCGCTGGTCTCGGGTTTTTCGCTCATGTCGATTTCCTCAGCCGGGCGGCCAACTCATTTGCCGGCCGCCCAGCAGATGAACGTGAAAGTGGGGCACGGTCTGCTGGCCGTGCGCCCCGCAGTTGATCACCAAGCGATAGCCTTGGCTCAAGCCCTCCTGGGTTGCGACCTGATCGGCGACTCGGAGCAGGTGCCCCAGCAGACCCTCCTCCTCGGTGGCGCTGGCCCCGATCGTGTCGAAAACCTTTCGCGGAATCACCAAGATGTGGGTCGGCGCCTGCGGGTTGAGGTCCCGAATCGCCACCGCATGCTCGTCCTGGTAGACGAACTGACCCGGGATCTCGCCGTCGATGATCTTCGCAAAAAGGGTCTTGGCCGCCATCGTTTGGGATAGTATCAGAATGCGACGGGGCGCGCAGGCACAGCCTGTTGACACCGCTGCTAGCGCACCGGTTCGCTACCACCGCAGCAGCATTTCGCGCACCAGCTTGGCGGCGGCGACCGCCGAGCAGCCGCTGGGATCGAGCTGCGGGGCCAGCTCGACCACGTCGGCGGCGACCACCCGCAGCTCACCGAGCTCGCCGAGCACCTGCAGCAGCTGCGCCGCGCTCCAGCCGCCGGCTTCCGGAGTGCCGGTGCCGGGAAGGTAGGCCGGATCGAGGACATCCAGATCCAAGGTCAAATAGACCGGCGCGAGACCGATGCGCCGCCGCAGCGCCGCGAGACCGGCGGCGTCGATCGAGCCAAGGGTGCCGTTGTGCTCGGCAAACGAGTGCTCCTCGCCGGTCCCCGAGCGAATCCCGAGCTGGACCAGCCGCTCGGCTCCGATCTGCTCGACCACGCGCCGCATCACGCAGGCGTGAGAGAGGCGTTGGCCGAGATAGTCCGCGCGCAGATCCGCGTGGGCGTCGAGCTGCACCACCACCAAATCCGCGTGGCGCTCGAGCGCCGCCTGCACCAGCGGCAGCGTCACCAGGTGCTCGCCGCCGAGCCCGAAGACCCGCGCACCGCCGCGCCAGATCTCGCGCGCCTGGGCGTGGATCCGCTCGAGCGCGCGCTCCGCCGCGCCCAGCGGCAGCTCGACGTCGCCGCGATCGGTGAACTCGAGCGACTCCAGATCGCTCCGCTGCGACCACGAGTAGAGCTCGATTCCGCCTGAAGCCGCGCGAATCGCCGCCGGGCCGAAACGCGCACCGGGCCGAAACGAGACCGTCCCGTCGTACGGACAACCGAGCAGCGCCCAAGCCCCGGCCGGCGCCGCCGCCTTCGCCGCATCGAACCGCTCGCCGCTCAAAGCACCCTCCCGGGCTACCGGCGCCGGCTTGAGTCGCTGCGGCGGTGCTTACCCTGAAAGCCGAGCCGCACGCCGCGGTAGGCCTCGCGCAGCTGCTCGTGCAGCTCCGCCAGGCGCCGCATCAGGCGGCGCGGCTTGCGCGGCTTGGCGCGCGCCAGCACATAGGCGGTCAGCAGCGGGGCGGCGATGGTCGAATCGAGATAGCAGACCACGGTGCTCGCGAGCTGGTCGGGATCGACCTTGCCCCAGGTCATGGCCTCGCTGGGCGTCGCACCCGACAGCCCGCCGGTATCGCTGCGGGCGTCGGTGAACTGGATGTAGTAGTCGTGGCCCTTCTCCTCGAGGCCGAGGATCTCCTGGATCTGCGGCTCGGTTTGAAGCACGAAGTTCTTCGGCGAGCCGCCGCCCAGGATCAAGACGCCGCTGCGGCCGCCGCCGGTCTTGGCCTGATAGACGATCGCGGTCGAGAGATTGACGTCGGCCAGCACGTCGAAATCGAAGCGGTTGCCGCGCAGCGCCAAGGCCGCCGCGTTGAGCCCCAAGGTGCTGTCGCCTGGGGAGGAGGTGAACAGCGGCACGTCGTAGCGGTAGGCGGCCGACAAGAAGCAGGTCGTGCCGCTGCCGGCGGCCTCCTCGCGCTCGGCGATCTTGCGCCCCAACCGCCAGTGGAACTCGGGGGTCGAGAGCTTGTCCTGAAAGTCCCGCTCGCCCATCAAATCGTAGACGAAGCGGTCGGTGCGCAACAGCACCTCTTGATCGAACAAGATGTCGTAGATGCGGATCACGCGGTTCTCATACAGCGTCAGGTCGTTCTGGCCCAGCCCGCCTTGATGCATCGTGAACCCGAGATGGTGGTGGATGTCGTGGTAGAGATTGGCGCCGGTGGAGCAGACCCAATCGACGAAGCCGTTCTCGATCAGCGGAATCAGGCAGGAGAAGCCCAGCCCGGCCGGCGTCAGCGCCCCGGATATCGACAATCCCACGGTGCAATCGCGCCGCGCCATGCGCTCGGCGAACAGCCGGCTGGCCTCCATCAATCGGCCCGCGTTGTAGGACAGGAACGCATTCTCCATCAGCGCGGCCACGTCTTTGGAGCCGCGTACGGCGTGGGGCCGGATGATCCGTCCCTTGAGCTGGGGTTTCTTCTTCATGCCCGCCTCGACACCGAGGAGCCGCCCATCTTAACATCTCGGGGGGCTGCGGCTCCAAGAGCGCGGAGGCAACCGAATCGATGGCCAAGTGCAAACAAGCCTTCACCCGACTCTACGCCAGCACCGCCAGCGACGAGCCCACCGAGGTCCAGTTTCAGGCCGGGGACGAAGTCAAGGTGATCCATGCCTTCGACGAGGTGCTCTTGATCCGCAACGCCGACGGCAAGGTATTCAACGTGCCCAAGGAATGGATCGAACAGTGAGCGAGCGCCGCGACCCGTCATGCTACAATAGCGTGGATCGTGACGATGTCGTGGTGGCTGTACGCACTGTTTGCCGCCGGCGCCGTGGTGCTGCTGGCCTGGTGGATCCGGCGGCGCATCCAAAACCAGATCGATGCGGTGCTGCGGCATAAGCGCCTACCATGAGCGAAGCACCGGATCCAGCACGAAACAGCGCTCAACCAGGGCATTGCCTGGACTGCTGCTACTTCCATCATGGCGATGCCGAGCCGATCGAGCAGCTGCTCGCACCCTGCCTCCATTCCCAGCTGATCGACTACCAGCTCACGGTTTGGGGCGGCGGCGGCTGCAACAAGTTCAAAGCCCGCCCCTGAACGCGGCGGACGCGCGCTCAACGATAACGGGCTGAAGCCCATAATCGAGGAAACGCCATGGTCAGAATCCAGCATCAGATGGGGCCGTGCCACCTCTGTAAGCACTTTGCGCAGCCCGGCAAGCCGATGGCGGTCGCGCGCTGTCTGCGGCCCGAGCTCAAGCCCTACGGCTTGACGGTCGCGGGGCTGTGTAGCTGCAACTATCACGAACCGAGGCGGCGCTGATGGATCGCGGACGTCCGGCGCGGCTGGCGGCGCTGCTGGCGTTGGCCCTGTCCCTGCCGCTTTGGGGCCAAGCCGCAGAGCCCAGCAGCGCCTCACTGCGGCGCCGGCTGCAGTCGCTGATCGATCATCCCGGCTGGCGCCGGGCCCAGGTCGGAGCGCAGGTCCAGTCGCTGGCAAGCGGAGAGGTCCTGTACAGCGTCCGGGCCGACGTGCCGCTGATGGCCGCTTCGCTGACCAAGCTGGGCACTGCGCTGGCCGCGCTCAAACGCTGGGGGCCGGCCCACACCTTCCGCACCGAGATCTACGGCCGCCCGCCCGATGCCAACGGCACCGTCAGCGGCGATCTGGTGATCAAGGCGTATGGCGATCCGTCGATGGTGCAGGAACGCCTGTGGACGATCGCGCGCGAGCTGCGCCAACGCGGGGTCGAGCGAATCGCCGGCGACCTGGTGTTCGACGGCAGCTATCTCGAGCCGGCGCCGTTTCCGTCCGGATGGCGCAACGTGCCCAGCACCAAGTCCTACTACGCACCGCTCTCGCCGTTCGCGCTCAACTTCAACCTGGTCGCGGTCAAGGTGGCCCCCGGCCCCGCCCCCGGCGCGCCCGCGGCGGTCGCCTCGGAGCCGGAGTCGAGCTACATCCAGATCCGCAACAGCGCCCGAACCAGCTCCCGCGCCGGCCGCGCTTCGATCGCCGCCCTGTCCCAATCGATCGACGGTCACACCCAACTGACCGTACGCGGCATCATCCCGTCCGCGATCCCGCAGCCCGAAGTGCGCTATTTCGCGGTGGTCGATCCGCTGCGCAACTATCAGGCCGCGCTGCTGCGCCTGCTGCAGGAGCAAGGTATCGAGATGCAAGGCCAGCTGCGCGAAGGGCCGGCGCCGCCCGGCGCGCCGCTGTGCAGCTTCGAAGGCCGCAGTTTGGCTTGGATCCTGCGGTTGATGAACAAGTTCAGCAACAACTTCATCGCCGATCAGCTCCTGCGCCTGCTCAGCGCCGAGACCGCCGGTCCGCCGGGCACCACCGAGAAAGGCGCCGCCTTTGTGCGCCAGACCTTGATCGAAGCCGGGCTCGATCCGAATGCGTTTCAAGTGCTGGACGGCAGCGGGCTGACCTACGAAAACCGCTACTCCGCGGCGGCGATGGTCCGCTTGCTCCAAGCGGCCTACTCGGATTTTCGACTCCGCACCGAATTCATCGGCTCGCTCGGCATCAACGGCTACGACGGCTCGATTGACGATCGCATGCTGGCCGAGCATGTGGTCGGCCTGGTGCGGGCCAAGACCGGCCATCTCAACTCGGTGACCAATATCGCCGGCTATGTCGCCAGCCGCGACGGTGAGGTGTTCGCCTTTGCGATCCTGGCCAACAACTACTCGGCCGGCACCGGCACCATCCATCGGCTGCAGGATCAGATGGTATCCGCCCTAGCTGAATTCTCCCGCTAGTGCCCGGCGGCGGATCTGCCGCCATCTGCTTCGTTGCGCTCGGTCGGCTTCCTCCAGCGTAC
>DASWHO010000472.1:0-5270 GCA_036398155.1 Acidobacteriota bacterium | reverse complement strand
ACTGGGAGGGCGCGGTGGCGGTGCTGAGCGGCTCCGGCTCCCAGGTCGGCAGCGGCTACGTCGAGCTCACCGGCTACGGCACCAACAACCGCCCCCCTATTTAGGGGACAGTTCACTTAACCCGGGTTTCGGGGACAGTTTGCGAAGCCAATCCACGGGATTTCTGGGATGGCTTACGAACCGACCAATGTGTCCCCAGAATCCAGGTAACTATAAGTAGTGCCAGAATCTGGATTCCCCGGCGGAACGGACCCGGCCATGACAGCGAGGGGATGACCGGTCGCGAAAACCGATTCAATGAACCGGTCCCCGATTCAAAATGGGGAGGTATTCGGACCAAGGGCCGACCGCAGAACGGTAGCTCTTCGCCATCACACGAGCGATTTGCGCAATGTGGCCCAGATCGTGGACCACCCAGGTGGCGAAAAGCTGGCCCAGAGTCACCCGACCGAGCTCGGGATGGCGCCCTTCCAGCGACAGCTGCTGCGGCGTGATCTGGAGCGCATCGAGCGTGGACAGATTCCGGCTTCGCAGCTGCGCGAACTCGTCGAGGAGCTGATTCATCGACTTGTCGCGACTGGCATGCAGCATGCCGAATCGATCGAACGGCTCGAAAGCCTTGCTTCCACCGTGCTCCAGAATGATGCGGGCGCGCGGAATCCAATCGGTCTTCTCACCGTGGATCAGATGGCCCACTACGTCAAATGGACTCCATGTTCCCGGTCCTTCGTTTTGCCGTACCCAATCATCAGGCAGGTCTCGGAGCAGCGCTTCGAGCCCGGCCGTGGTACGTGCCAAGATCGGCCTGGCCGACAGTAGATCGAACGTCATTTCTCATTTCCTCCTCGCGGATTCTGGGGACAGGTTACTTATCCCAATTTTGGGGACAGGTTATTCATCCCGGGTTGGATAACCTGTCCCCAAAACCGCATTAAGTAACCTGTCCCCGTATTTGCTGGGCGAGCCAAGCGCTCAGGACGGCGAAGAAGTCGACCTGCACGGCCCTTTCGGCCCACGGGCAGTGGCCGCAGCGCTCCCACTCCTTGTACTCGAGCTGCGGCAGATGGGGCGCCAGGCTGCGCCGAATGAGCGCGCCGGGATGCGGATCGTAAGCGCCATGCAACATGAGCAGCGGCGAATGGATCGCCCTGAACGCCGCCGGATAGACGCCCTGATCCTGAAGCCGCACCATATCGTTCCAGGTTTCCTCGAAGGAGCGGGCATCCCAGCGCTCGACATCGCCGGCATCTTCATCCGTATCGATCGGGTCGAACGCGTACAGCGGACGGGTCAGCTCGAAACGCCGCATGAGCAGCCGTTCAGGGTCGACTTCCTCCTCCGCCAGGTGCGCCAAGCGCCGGCGCAGTTCGTCATCCATTCGTTCCTCGAGGCGCTCGTGGAGCCGCCCTCGGGCGGTGCGGTCGAAGGTGCCACAGCCGACCAGCGCGATCGGCCCGGTCTGGGTAGGATGCGCCGCGGCGTAGGCCAGAGCCAGCATCGCGCCCCACGACCACCCAACCAGCGCCGGCGGAGCGGCGGCCTCCAGATCGCCGATCAACACGCGTAGATCCTCGACGTGCCGCTCCACCGTCAGCGGCACACCACCGCTGCCGCGCTGCCAGGGCTCAAGCACACGAAACCGATCCGCCAGACCGCGCGCCAGCGGCGCCGCGCTCCCGGGCGCTCCCGGGCCGCCGTGCAAGACGATCACCTGCGGGCCCGAAGTCCCGTGATTGCGGATCTTCACTCTTGAGAGGAGCTCCGCGAAACTCATAGACGCGTTACCTGTCCCGATTGGGTAAAGTGTCCCCAAAACCCCGGTTAAGTAAATAAACTGTCCCCATAACCCGGGTTAAGTAAACTGTCCCCGGATCTTTTGCCGGGATTCCTGGAGCCAGCGCACGACTCGGGTTACCCAGCGTCGCGGCGCGAAGGCGACGACCTGAGTCAGCAGCCAATTCTGGAATCCGGGAATCACCAGCCGCTTTCCTTCCAGCATCCCTTGGTAGCCGGCCTGCGCCACCGAGGCGGCGTCCATCAACCGGCCGCGCGCCAGCTTCATGTGTTTCATGCCGGCGCGCGCCTGAAACTCCGTTCCGGTCGGCCCAGGACACAACGCGGTGACCGTCACGCCCGAACCGCGCAGCTCCTCGGCCAGCGCCTCGGAGAAAGAGAGCACGTACGCCTTGGTCGCGTAGTACACCGCCATCAGCGGGCCGGGCTGGAAAGCGGCGGTCGAGGCGACATTGAGAATCCAGCCGGCGCCGCGCTCCAGCATCGGCGGCAGCAGCAGCTTGGTCAGATGGGTCAAACTCACGAGATTGACTTGGAGCTGGTCCAGCTCCGCTTTCAGGTCGGCGGCGGCGAACGGCCCGTGCGTGCCGAATCCGGCGTTGTTCACCAGCGCGTCGATCCTCACACCCTCCGCCTCGAGCTGACGCTGGATCTCGCCGGGCGAATCCGATCGCGACAGGTCGCGAGCCATCACCCGCGCCGACACGCCGTGCTGCGCTCCCAGCTCGGCGGCGAGCCGCCCGAGCCGCTCCCGGTCGCGGGCCACCAGCACCACGTCCCAGCCGCCCTGCGCGAACAGCCGCGCCAGCTCGGCGCCGATGCCGCTCGAAGCTCCGGTGACCAAGGCCGTCTTGCCTCGATTTGAGGCCGAGTAGTCCATTTACCGCTACCCTTTCGCGCGCAACCTCGAGCTCATTCTAGTCTGCGGCCTAGAATGCGGCGCCGGCATTCCATCGGAGCGAGCCCCGGCGCACTCGGCGGTGTAGAATGCCGCCGCAGCGGAGCGATGAAGCCGAAGACGATCCGGATCGCGCTGATCCAGCAGGAGGCCACGGCGGACAAATCGGCCAACCTGGCTCGCGCGCTGGCGGCGATGGAGCGCGCCGCCGCAAGCGGCGCTCGGCTGGTCTGTTTCCCCGAGCTGGGATTGGAGCCGTTCTATCCGCAGCAGCCGGCCGACGCGGACGCGTTGGGGCGGGCCGAGCCGGTACCGGGGCCGACCACCTCTGCCTGCGCGGCCAAAGCCAAAGAGCTAGGCCTGGTCGCGGTCCTGAACCTGTTCGAGCGCGACGGCTCGCGCAGCTTCGACTGCTCACCGGTGATCGACGCCGACGGAACCCTGCTCGGCAAGACCCGCATGATCCACATCACCGATTACGCCTGCTTCCACGAGCAGGGCTACTACACGCCAGGCGACACCGGAGCGCCGGTCTACGACACCCAGATCGGCCGGATCGGGGTCGCGATCTGCTACGACCGCCACTATCCCGAATACATGCGCGCGCTGGCACTGGCCGGCGCCGAGCTGGTGCTGGTGCCGCAGGCCGGCGCGGTCGACGAATGGCCCGAAGGACTTTACGAAGCGGAGCTGCGGGTCGCGGCGTTTCAAAACGGCTACTTCGTTGCGCTGTGCAATCGGGTCGGGCGCGAGCCGCGGCTCGATTTCGCCGGCGAGTCGTTCGTCTGCGGCCCCGACGGCAGCGTGCTGGCGCGCGCGCCGCATGGTGAAGAGAGCATCCTCTGCGCCGATCTCGATCTGAGCCTGGCGGCGAGCTCGCATGCGCGCCGGTTGTTTCTGCGCGACCGCAGGCCGGAGCTGTACGGCGAGTGGCTGTCGCGAAGGTGACTGACATGGGATTGGGAAGCGAGATCCCAGTCAACCGAGTTAGGCCGTCCCTCACCCTGTCCCTCTCCCCCTGGGAGAGGGAACTTGTTCGCCCGGCTCTGCTGGTTATCGGCCTGGTACTTCAAGGGCTGCCGTCAGCGGCACAGCAAGGCGCACCGGAGCAGGCGCTGGTGGCGCTGCGCGCCGCGCAGGTGATCGACGGGCGCGGCGGCGCGCCGCTGCGGCCCGGCGTGATCCTGATCCGCGGCGAGCGGATCGAAGCGATCGGCGCCGAGCTGCCGATTCCGCCGCAGGCGACCTTGATCGATCTCGGATCCGCCACCGTGCTGCCGGGCCTGATCGACCTGCACACCCACCTGACCGACGAGGTCGGCCTGCATTGGGAAGAAGTCCTGCTCAAGTCCACCCCGGGCCTGGCGGCGCTGTTCGGGGCCAAGAACGCGCGCGACACCTTGCTGGCGGGATTCACCACCTGCCGCGACATGGGCCCGACCTGGCCGTACACCGACGTCGACTTGCGCACCGCGATCGAGAAGGGCGCGCTGCCGGGTCCGCGGCTGCAGGTCGCCGGCAACTACGTCTCGGCCACCGGCGGCGCCGGCGACGCGAAGCAGTTCTCGATCTACGTCGACGTGCCGCTGGTGCAGAACCTGGCCGACGGAGTCGACGCGGTGCGCCGCGCGGTGCGCACCAACTTCAAGCACGGCGCCGACTTCATCAAGATCCTGGCGACCGGCGCGGTGCTCTCGAAGGGCATTCCGCCCGGCGCGCAGCAGTACTCCGACGAGGAGCTCAAGGTCGCGGTCGAGGAGGCGACCCGCTGGGGGCGCTACGTCGCCGCCCACGCGCACGGCGCCGAGGGGATCAAAGCCGCGATTCGCGCCGGGGTGCGCACCATCGACCACGGCTCGATGATGGACGACGAAGGGATCGAGCTGCTGCGGGCCCGCTCCGAGACCACCTTCTATGTCCCGACCCTCTATGTCGGCGAGGTCGTGGTGCGGCAAGGCAAGGCCTTGGGGATTCCGGACTCGGAAATCCAGCGCTCGCGCGAGATGGCCGCGCATCGCACCGGCACTTTCCGGCGCGCGCTGGCCGCCGGCCTCACGATCCCGTTCGCGACCGACGCCGGGGTGTTTCCGCACGGCCACAACGCCCGCGAGCTCTCCAGCCGGGTGCGCGAAGGCGAGAGCCCGATGCACGCGATCGTCTCCGCCACCCGCGACGGCGCGGCGGTGATGGGTTGGAGCGACCGGGTCGGCACCCTGGAGCCGGGCAAGTACGCCGATCTGATCGCGGTCGCCGGCGATCCGCTCGAAGACATCAGCGAGCTCGAGCGGGTCCGCTTCGTGCTCAAGGGTGGCGTGGTCTTCCGCAACGACCTATGAAAGGAACGCAGCGCATGTCTAGAACCAAGCTCTGGAGTTTGTTCGCAGCCGCTGGCATTCTGCTGCTCATGACCGTCGCGGTCGGTGCGAATCCGCGGACGATGCGGGTCGACTATTACCACACCGGCAGCGCGGCCGAAGAGCGCTTCAGCCTCGACCGGGTGGTGATCGAGCCGCTGGATTGGCCCGGCAACCCGGCGCGCCCGATCGACGACACCAACCTCGGCAAGTATCTGTTCGAG
>DASWHO010000471.1:0-6161 GCA_036398155.1 Acidobacteriota bacterium | reverse complement strand
GTCGTTGAGGATCGTCCCGACCGCGAGCCCGTCGCCTACGCTCGCGTCCACCGGGTCGGCGAGCTGAATGAAAAAGGTTTCGTCCGGCTCGAAGACGGTATCGCCGTGGATCTGAACCGAGGCGGTTTTGGGCGTGGTGCTCATCGCGGGAAACAGGAGCTGCCCGCTGGCGGTCGAATAGTCGACGCCGGCGGTTGCGGTGCCGCTGAGGGTCGAGAAATCCACCCGCGCTGGCAGGCCGCTCGCTTGCGAGATGCTGACCGCGAACTGAGCGGTCGAGGTGCCGGCATTGCCCTCGACGATCTGCAGGTCGGAGATCTGCATGCTGGGCGGATCGTCGTCGTTGAAGATCACCCCTAACGCGCTCGGATCGACGAAGTCGGCCAAACCCGAGCTGCTGAAATCGATCCAAAAGAATTCATCCGCCTCGTAGAGCGCGTCGCCGAGAACCGGAGTAGAGACGACTCCCCAGGTTTGTCCCGGAGGGATCGAAAGCGTCCCACTCGTCGAGGTATAGTCGCCACCCGCGCTGGCCGTGCCGTCCGAGGTGTCGTACTCGAGGTTGAGCGGCCACGGCGCAGGTGATTCCGAGAGCAGGACCAGGAAGGTCGCGTTTTCGGAACCGCTCTGCCCCTCGGCCATCAAGGCGCCGTCGATCAGCACGGTGGGTACGGCGAAACGGCGCCCGAAAATTCTCAGGTAACTACCGCCCTGACAACAGCTTCGCCACGCTACGACAAAGCCGCCGGACGGTCCGTGCGAGATCGCTGATTGTTCTTGATCGAACAGAGTGTACTGGTTGACTTGAAACTCGCCGCCGATGGTGCTGCCAGAATCGTCGAAGCGCCGCGCAAAGAGGCTCCAGAAATGGCCATCCTGACCGAAGCTCTCCCAGGTCACGACGAAACGGCCGGACGGGTCATGGGAGATCGCGGGCCGGCGCTGGGAGCCGGTGGTGTACTGGTTGACTTGGAACTCGGCACCGAGAGGATTGCCAAAGCCGGAGAAGCGCTGAGCGAAGATGCCATAACCCGAACCGTCTTGATCGCTTTGCCAGGCCACCACGAAATCGCCAGATGGGTCATGCGAGAGCGCGGGAACGGTTTGTATGCCGGTCGTGTATTGGTTGACTTGGAGCTCTCCTCCTAAGGGGCTGCCGGAGCTGTCGAAACGCCGTGCGAAAACGCCATAGTGTGAGCCGTCCTGGCCCCTGCTGGCCCAGGCGACCACGAAACCACCGGATGGGTCATGCGAGATCTTCGCCCTGTCCTGTTCAAGGGTCGTGTACTGGTTGACCTGGAACTCTCCCCCTAAGGGGGCGCCAGAGCTGGCGAAGCGCCGCGCGAAAACGCCATAGTTTGAGCCGTCCTGGCTCTTGCTGGCCCAGGCGACCACGAAACCACCGGATGGGTCATGCGAGATCGCGGCTCTGCTCTGTTGAAGGTTCGTGTGTTGGTTGAGCCGGAACTCCACACCCACCGGGCTGCCAAACCGGTTGAAACGCCGGGCGAAGACGCCAGAGCTTGAGCCGTCCTGACCGATGCTGTCCCACGCCACCGTGAAGCCACCGGACGAATCGTGCGAGATAGTTGAATTGGCCTGGTCGTTGGTCGTGTATTGGTTCACCTGGAAATCGGTATCCAAAGCGCTGCCGGCGCTGCTGAAACGCCGCATGAAAACGCCGTCGCCGGAACCGTCCCGACCGTAGCTCTGCCACGCCGCCACGAAACCGCCAGACGAGTCATGCGAAATCGAGGGGTAGCTGCCGTCCTCGCTCTGGTTCACCTGGAACTCTTCGGTAGAGGCGCCGCCGGCGCCCACCAGGACCAGAATCAAGCGGACACCGATGCAGAAGGTTTTTGAGGGGTGTCCGATCCTACTTCGCGGGCAGCTCATTGTCGGATTTTCCTTTCGTACTTCGTTGCGCCTGGACTTGAATGGGTACACAAGTTCGGTTGTCATCCAAACCGGTTTCCTGCGGCTCGGCGGCGCTGAGCCGTTGGAGGATGGCCTCGATGCAGAGGCGCTCCATGCCGCTTTCCAGGGTTAGCTCGATGGTTCGGATAAGTCTGGCCCCCGACGGCGGTCCCGGGTGCACCCACTCCCGAGCGCCGACGGGGCCGAGATTGGTGTGAGCGGCGAGCAGCGCCGCGAAGGCTCCGCCCATCCCGCCGTTGGCCAAAACGAAGCGCAGTCTGTGAACCTCCCCGGCGGTCCCGATGATGGGCTGGTCCGCTTCCAGCCACTGAAGCTGTAGATTCGGTGCTTCCATAGGCCCTCCTGGCGAGCCGCAGGCCGCCCATGCAATCAGGCAGGCGGTTGCGGTAGCCGGCGGTCGTAGCACTTTCTATGGAACCCCGAGTGAAGCCTCCCGACCCGTACTGCGGTCGGCTCGCGGTCAATCTAGGATCGCGGGCGCAGGCAAGTCTTGGGGATTACCGGGGCGGTTCTTGGGGATTTCCGGGGGATCCGGCTAGAGCAGGCCGAAGCGGCGTCCGAAGGCGAGGTGGCGGGCCCGGGCCCGTTCGAGGATGGCGGCGAATTCCGGCCGGTCCTGGATCGGCTCGAGCAAGGAGTCCGATTCCAGGCAGGCCGGGCAGAAGAAGCCTTGATCGACCGCCAGGTCGAGCTGCTCCAGCGCGGTGGAGGGATCGTTCGCCAGGGCCGCGAGCTGGGCGATCTTGAACGTGAACTCTCCGTCGTCGATGCCCAGTCGCTCCCGCCGTAGGATCATCTGCTGCAGCAGGGCCCGGGCGGTGACGTCGTCCTGCTCGAGCGCGGCCAGCAGGATCTGACCCAGACCGGTGAAGACATCCCCTGCTTCCCATTGATGAACACTCGCCAGGGTCTCCCGCGCCTCCGGCCTGCGCCCGCTGAGCACTTGGGCGAGCGCTCGGTAGAAAATGAAGATCGGTGAGCTTTCGTTCGAAAGCAGGTCGATGAACCGGTCGTATTCTCCCAGGTAGAGCAGCGGGTTGGGTATCATGCCGATGTACTCAAGGTAGGCGGGCTGGTTGGCCAGCATCTCGTCGAGCCAGCGGCGGGCCGGTTCCAGATAGCCGGCATAGGTCAGGGTGTAGAAAAACAGCATTTGCAGGTCCGGGTCGCCGGGGAACCGCCGGTAGCTATCCCGGAGCAGCTCGTAGGACTGCTCCACGGCGCCGCTTTCCGCCAGAACCGTAGCTTTGAGCGAAACCGCCACCATCATGTTCGGCGCGAGCCGGAGCGCGCGATCGGCCGCCTCGAGGGCCTGCTCGAAGTGCCTGCGCTCTCTTCCGCACAGAGACGACAGCGCGTAGTGGGCCCAGCCGATCCCGTTCCAAGCCGGGGCGAAATCCGGATCGAGCTCGACCGAGCGACGCATCAACGTCAAGGTGGTTTCCCCCTGGCACACCTGCGGTAGATGGCGTTCGGCCGCCAGCAGGTAGAGGCGATAGGCCTCTACGTTCCGCGGAGTGGTGCCCTCGCCGGCCCGAGGTCCCAACAGCGGCAAGGCGTCTCGGACCAGAAAATCCACGATGTTGTCGCGGATGGCGACAAAGCGCTCGAGATCTCGCGAATCCCTGAGCGACGGCACCGAGTAGCGGCCCAGCGGTGTCCTGCGGACCTGGTCGAGCGAAAGGACCCGATAGAGCTCCATGGTCAGCACGGCACCGGAGCCTTCTGGTGTGCCTCGCAAGCTGCCGGTGAGAACATGGCTCACGCCGCTGCGCTGGGCGAATTCCGCCAGGGTCGAAACCTGCTGGTGCAGCTCGGCGCTGTAGTCAGGGCGCCGCAGCGCCAGTCCCGGGACCGTGCCCAGGCGGTGGACCAGCAGGTCGGCGATCGACAGAGCCATCAGCCGAAGGTCTTGATCCTGATCTTCGATCGAGATCGGAAGCAGCGCCAGGTGCACCGGGCCCGAATCGGAAGGTCGCTGCTCCCGCCAGAGCAGCCAGCCCGCAGCCACCGCGAGTAAGGCGGCGATTGCGATCCACCAAGTCATCGGCCGTTGCGGAGACCGCTTTCGTTCGGGTTCCGGCTGGTCCGTTGCCGCGGCGGCCGGCGCCGCAACGTCGGGGGTCGAAGGATCGATCTGGGCGATGAACTGGTAGCCGCGGCCGTGGACGGTGCGGATCACCGAGGCTTTGCGACCGCTGTCGCCGAGCAGCCGGCGCGCCTCGCTGACGCAGTGGCTCAGGGTCGATTCGCTGACGAAGCTGCCGCGCCAGACCTGCTCGATCAGCTCGTCCTTGCTGACCACCCGGTCGCGCCGTCCCGCGAGGTAGAGGACCAGCTCGAGCACCCGGGGCTCGACCGCGACCACCTGGCCCGAGCGCCGCAGCTCGAAGCGATCCGAGTCCAGCTCAAACTCCCCGAATCGAATCAGCATGGTCAGCCCCGGCCGCCCCATGTTACACCGCCCCGGGGGATGTTCTGGACCGACCGGGCTTGTTGCCGACTCTTTGCCGAGGCGCCGCTGCGATAGAATCTCAGGGTTACCTGGATGATCCATTGTGCACCGGACCGCCGCCGGCGTTAAGCTCGAAATCGGCATGCCGCGAGCCGAGCCGGGATTCGAGAGCAAGGACCGGAGTGCGCGGCGCCGCGGCGCCGTGAAAAGATCCCGTCCGGCGGCGCGAACCGCGCCCCGGAAAGGAAGTCGGATCATGAACGGCACATCCACTAACTCCCTGAGCAGGCCGGTCGAACCGTCGAGCTTCTCCGGCGACGAGCAGCGCTGGGCCGCAGTCCAGCGCCGCGACCGGCGCGCGGACGGAGCCTTCTACTATTCAGTGCAGACCACCGGCGTCTACTGCCGCCCCTCGTGCCCCTCGCGGGCGGCGCGGCGCGAGCACGTGCGCTTCCATGCGAGCCGCGAGGGGGCCGAGCGCGCGGGTTTCCGCCCCTGCAAGCGCTGCCGGCCCGACCAACCGCCGCTGGCCGAGCAGCATGCCGTGGCGGTGGCGCGGGCCTGCCGGCTGATCGAGAGCGCCGAAGAGCTGCCTAGCTTGAGCCAGCTCGCCGCCGCGGCCGGCCTGAGCCGGTTCTACTTTCACCGGCGCTTCAAGGAGGTCACCGGCTTGACCCCGCGCGCCTACGGGGCGGCGCACCGCGCCCGGCGGCTGCGCGACGCGCTGCCTCAGAGCGGGAGCGTGACCGACGCGATCTACGACGCCGGGTTCAATTCCAGCGGCCGCTTCTATGCCGCTTCGTCCGCGCTGCTCGGCATGCGGCCGGGCGCCTACCGGGCTGGCGGGGCGGGCGCGACGATTCGGTTCGCGGTCGGCGAATGCTCGCTGGGCTCGATTCTGGTGGCCGCCACCGAAAAGGGCGTGTGCTCGATCCAGCTGGGTGACGATCCCGAAGCGCTGGTGCGCGAGCTGCAGGATCGCTTCCCCCAGGCGCGGCTGGTCGCGGGCGAGCGGGCGTTCGACCGGGCGGTGGCGACCGTGATCGGCTTCGTCGAGGCGCCGGCGCTGGGCCTGGGCCTGCCGCTCGACGTACGCGGCACCGCGTTTCAGCAGCGCGTCTGGCAGGCGTTGCAGAAGGTCCCGGCCGGCTCGACGGTCAGCTACGCCGAGGTCGCCAAGCGGATCGGCGCGCCACGCTCGGTCCGCGCGGTGGCCCAGGCCTGCGCCGCCAACCCGCTGGCGGTGGCGATCCCGTGTCACCGGGTGGTGCGGCTCGACGGCGACCTGTCCGGCTATCGCTGGGGCGTGGAGCGCAAGCGCGCGCTGCTCGAGCGCGAAGCCGCGTCGTGAACGCTTCCGCGCGCCGCGCCGGCGGCCGCACCGCCGGCGCACCGGCCGCGCCCGCTCCGGCCAGCTTGTGGTCGCCTCTTCCAAAGGCGGGCGGGCTCCGCATAGGCTGATTCGCGAGCCGGAGGAGGGGACGCTTTGGGCATCGCCGCGGATCTGGTCCTGATCGTCGGCGCCGGGCTGCTCGGCGGGATCGTCGCGCAGCGGCTCGGTCAGCCGCTGCTGGTCGGATACATCCTCGCCGGCGTTCTGATCGGCCCCCACACCGCCGGCCCCACCGTGGTCGAGCTCCACGACGTCGAGCTGCTGGCCGAGATCGGCGTGGCGCTGCTCCTGTTCGCGCTCGGGCTCGAGCTTTCGTTCAAAGACCTGCAGCCGGTGCGCCGCCTGGCGCTGATCGGCGGACCGATCCAGATCGTC
>DASWHO010000470.1:0-21930 GCA_036398155.1 Acidobacteriota bacterium | reverse complement strand
TTCGTTGATCGATTCCTCCGCCGCATACTCGCTCTCGGCCCCCGAATCCGCGATTGGGACCGAATCGACCAGCCCCGGCTGCTCCTGAAGCGCCTGCTCCTCGGCACCAGGACTCTCGGCGCCGCTCGATGATACAGAAGTGTCCTCTGGAGCTGCGTAAGGCTGCGCCTGGGCCTCCGCTTCCGGCTCGGGCCAGGGCTCAGGCTCGGCTTCCGCCACTGGGATCCAGGGCTCGGATTCCTGATCAGGCTCGGTTTCGGGCTGAGGCTGGGGCTCCGGCTCGGCTTGGGGCTCTGTTGTCCAGGGCTCCCGCTGAGGCTCTGGTACAGGCGGATACGTGGGTTGCTCCGGCGCGGGCCGGTGCGCTGGAGCCACAGCGCCCGAGGCCGGTGCCAGCGGCTCCTCCGCCAAATCTTCTCGCGATGGTTCAATCTCGACCGGTGAGGAGATCTCCGCGTCGGCCGCAATGCGCGCCGCGCGGGCCCGCATCTGATCGGTTTTGGCGCGGGAGGCTTCCAGATCCACCTGCGCCAGCCGCGCGCTATATCGCCGTCCATCCCTACCAGTCATCAAGACCAGGGGCGGCTGGATTTCGTATAGCAGGACCTCGTATTCCCGCCCATCCATCATGACGACCCAATCCCCTGCGGCGGTCGGTGCCAGAGCACCCACCAGGAGGATGACCGTGGATAGAATCCTCATATTTTTAGGCTCCTTATGAGGTAATAGTTGAAGTAATTTCTCATTCGGCGTATTCTAGCAACCCGTGGAGGCTCAAGGCAAGAAAAATCCTATCCTCGGGCCCGCGCCTGGAACAGCGCGGCGAGGCGAACGACGAAGGGGGACAGACCAGCATGGAAGACGCGCGGATCGGCTTCTACAGGAGTTGTGTCTCCGACTCCAGGTTCATGGGCGCCGTACTGGTGACCAACAGCTACGGCGTACCGGTCGAATTCAAGTTTACCGAGCCGATTGTGCCCAGCAAGACCCAGCGGATGGTCTACGGCCGGGTGCTGGAGCGATTCCTGCGCGAGGATGTGATCCGCAATCGCCTGTTCGGTGAGGTTACCCAGGGTCCTTCCCTGTTCGTGCTGGCCCCGGAAGAGTTCGAAAGCTACCAAGGCAGCGGACCGCCCGAGGTGGTGGCGCTGCGCCGTGAGGACGGCACCCGCCTCAAAGCCGCCGGACTGCTGAGCCGCATCGATGAACGCGAGATCCTGCTCCAGCTTGCCGCCGGAGAAGATGCCGCGCGCCTGAGCTTTGGCAAGATGGATCGCAGGCTGCAGGAAAAGGTCGTGCACTTCATGCTCCATCTGTCCCGCTCCATGGATCTGCTCGAGCCGATGGAACGACTCGACCGGGCGCTGCAGAACCTAGTGGGCGAGAGTTTTCACCTGCCATGAACGCCCCGCCCGCCGTCCTGCCCGATTTGCCGGCGCCGCTGCGGCGGCGCTACGTCCAGCAGATGGAGCAGGCCACCCTGGGCGCGATCGACACCGCTCTGGCCGGTCCAGTCGAAGTCGAAATCCGCAGCGGCGAGGAGCTGCTGCGCTTCGATCCGGTGGTCTTGGAGCCCGCGGTGGATTCATTCGAGAGCAGCGGCGAGCGCCGCTCCTGCGCCCACCGGCCGAAGGCATCCACACTCAACGTTCTGGAGCTGAAGCTCGGAGCGCCGGATCTCTGCACTCTCTCATGCGCCTGCGATCTGCGCGCCCATCTGCGCAGCAATCTGACGATGGCCCGCGCCCTGCCGCTCGAGCGCGGCTCGCTGGCGCCGCTCGATGCCGAGCCCGAGCTCTACCAGCGCGCTCAGGCCTTGGCGGAGCGGATCGAGCCGGGCGCCGCGGTGGTGGTCGGCCTGTTTCCCCGCCTGCCCCGCGGCGCGGTGCGATCCGCCACCGTCCATCACAGCGGGCGCACGATTCGGCTGCGCCTGGAGCGTGATGGCGCCGGGCGACTGCTGCCGGATTGCCTGGTGGCCATCAGTCTTTCCGCCGCCGGGATCGCGCTCTGGTGGTTGGAAGCGGCGTGCCAGCTCGCCTGCGCGCCGCGGCGCTTGAACGACGCAGCCGGGCGTTGAATTCGACTCGACCCGCCACTAGGATGACTTCATGGCTGTTTGGCTGGCCCTGATTGCCCTGGTGGCGTGGCAAGCCGCGCCGGACTCGATCCGGTCCGATTCAGAACTCGCCGACCCGATCGAAAACGCGCCTGCGGACCCCAGCCGGCCGTTCAAGCTGGACCTGCGTGCGTCCACCTTAAACGCCTACTCGCCGGCGTACATCCTGCTCGATGCCCAGCTCGAAGGCGGCAGCGATAGCGACGAGCGCCTTTCGTGCCCCAAGCTGCAGTGGAAGCTGACGGGGGTCAAGGAGATCGATACAATCCAGCGCCGCGCCTACACCCAGGATGATCAGTTCTGGGATCGGGCCGCCACGGTTTCGCCCGCTTCACCCTCTCCGACCCGGGAGCGGCGCAAGCTCTCGACCGTGACCCGCCGGCCGCGCAAGTGCGATCAAGCCGAGGGCGACCCGACGATCCCGCGGCTGTTTCACCATGAGCTCAACTTGAACGAACCCGGGACCTACTGGATCCAGGCGGTGTTGGTGGGGGCGGATGATCTCAAGCTCAACAGCGATGAGCTGCGAATTCGTATCCTGCCCGGCATTCGGGATCCATAGCCCCATCAGGGATCAAAGCGGTGCGCTGGCTAGCTGGGGTCGCGGCGTCGGTGTTTGCGGTGGTCTCGCTGGCGGCCGCGCCGGCGCCGCAGGAGCGCCCTAGCGCCAGACCGACCGAGCGCAAGAAAGCCGATCGGCCCACTGCCGGCGCGACGGAGGACGAAGCACGCGACGGCCGCAATCGACTCGGATTCCCATTGGAGCGCGCTTGGGAAGCGCGCCTGCCAGCGGCGATCGAAGGCCCTGCTCTCGCCACCGGCAAACGGGTCTTGGCGCTCACCGCCGAGGGTGACCTATTGGCCTACGACCTTCAGGACGGCAAGCAACTGTGGAAGTTTCAGCTCGGGTTTCGACCCCAGGGCGGGCCGTTGGCGGTCGGCGCGCTGATCGTGGTGGCCGGCCGCGACGGCCAAGTGTTGGCGCTCAATCCGAGCCGCCCCGACATCGCCTGGCAGATCACGACCGAGACCCGCATTACGGCGCCGCTGGCGTCGTCCTCCGAGCTGATTCTGGTCGGACAAGACAGCGGCGATCTGCTGGCGTTGTCGGCCCAAAGCGGCGCCGAGCAGTGGCGCTTCAGGGCCGCCGGGCCGCTGCTGGCCGGCGCCGGAGTTGCCGGAGACTTCGTCTACCAAGCCGACGCCCGCGGCGCGGTCCATCAGCTCCGACTCCAGGACGGCCAGCGGCAGTGGAGCGCATCCACCGGAGGGGCGGTCTCGGCCGCCCCGCTGGTCGAAGGCGAGCTCGTGTTCGTCGGCTCCAACGACAATCACGCTTACGCTTTCCGGATCGCCGACGGCGAGCCGGCGTGGAAGGTCCGCCTTGGGGCCGACTTGACCGCGCCACCGGTCGCGTTCGGGGATGCGGTGCTGTTCGCCTGCCTCGACGGCCGGCTCTACTTCCTGCGCCAAGACGACGGGCACCGAATTCTGGCGCCGTTTCTTTATTTTCGGCTCGCCCATCCTCCGCTGGTGACCAACGCCATCGCGTTCATCAGCCCGATGGCCGATCAATTGGCCGGTATCGATCCGAGCACCGGCCAGATAGCCGGGACCTTCGCCCTCGGAGCCCTCGCCGCCTCGCCGCTGGCCTACGCTCGGGATACGCTCTTTCTCGGGCTCGGCGACCGGCGTTTGCTGGCGCTGCGGCGGGTTCCGGCCGCGAAACGCAAGTTGCTCGAGGCCTCCACCGCGGTGCAGTCCAAATTGCTCGGCAAGCTCCCGGTCGCGAGCAGTGCGGAAGAGCAGCGCTACGACACCGTGCTGCGGACGTTCGATCAGGCGTTGCGCGACGCGAAAATCGACTCCAGCTTTGCCGGCGATTTCCTCGACCGGCTCGAGAAGCTCGAACCCGACCAGGGCTTCCAAGGCCACGAGGACGAGCTGCTCGAGCTGTTGGGCACGATCGAGAAGCGAATGGCGGCCCAGCAGCAGGAGCTCTGGAATGCGCTGGCCGAGGAGACCTTGAGCAAGGGCGTGGTCCCGATCCTGCCAACCGAGCTCAGCGCGGCCCAGCGCGAGCAGGTCCTGGGCGCGTTTCGCCGGCTGCTGCTGGCGACCTACTCCGGCCAGATCGACGCCGCCACTTCATCCCAGTTCATGCAAACCTACACGCCGCTGGTCAACGACGGCGACGTCACCGCCGACGACCTCCAAGTCCTCACCCAGGCGATCGACCGCCTCTTGGCCGAGCATCCTGCCAAAGCCAGCACCGCTCACCCCAGAGCGGCCCCGCCCCAGAGCGGCCCCGCCCCAGCGCCGCCCGAGGCTCAAACCCAACCCCAGAATCAGGACCCAAACTGATCCAAGCTGCGGGCGCAGCCGAGGCCCGAGAGCTGAGCCCCCACTTAGATCGTGCCGATCGCGTTTTCGGGCACCCAGCCGTTGAAGCCGTTGGCCAGGCTGATCTGGGTCCAGCCAGCTCGGCGGGCGTGGATCTCGACCTTGAGCCCTTCGTGGATTTCGAAGATCGAAGTATGGTTCGCGCCCGGACCGCTGCGGGCGTAGACCTTCTGCTCGAGCACGATGCCGTGCTCGAAGGCGCGGTCGCTGTAGATCTTGGCGCTCAGCGATATTCCAATCAATAGGGTCGGAATCGCAAGGACAAGCGCCGCGATCCCCAAACGCCGGCGCCACGGGAACGGGCTGAGGATGGTCCCCAGGCCCAGCAGCGCGGTTACAAGATAGCCGCCGAGAAAGACCGCCGCAGTCTGGTTGGGGCTCAGCAGCTGGTGCACATAGCGCAGCCCCTTGAAGTAGACGTTTTCCTCCGCAACCTCGATTTGATCCACGATCAGCGACCTCGCGTAGTCCAGGTTGTAGCGCAGATCGGGATCGTCGCCGAGCTGCTTGCGAGCCCGCTCGTAGGCCAGGATGGCCTCGCCGAGCCGACCGAGCTTGAAATAGGCATTGCCGAGGTTGTAGTAGAGCGCGCCGCTGCCGGCGCCATATCGCAGCGCTTGCTCGAAGCGGCGCGCCGCCGAATTGAAATCGCCGGCTTCGTAGGCGCGATTGCCGGCGGCGGCGGCCTGATCGGGGCTCTGCGCCCCGACGGTTGCCGCGATCAGCACGACCAGCACCGCCGCGCGGCGGGACATCCAACGCATCATCGACGGCGCTCCAGAACGCGGTGGAGCCTGCGAATAGCGTTCTCCGCCCGCTCGACCAGCCTCGCCCGCGTTTCCCGAGTCGAAGTTTCGCCGGCGAAGCGCGCGGCATCGCAGCTTTCGAGCACCGCTTCGTACTCGGCCACGACCTCGGCATCGACCGCGGCCAGCAAGCTGCCGATTTCATCCCGCGTCAAACCGGACCGGGAGCGGTTGAACCGATCGCCGACATAGGATAACAGCGCGCGCGCGATCTCGGCGTGGAATTCCGGCCCGCCGCTTTGAATCAGCTTGCGCGCCGCGCGCAGGCGACGGCGCGCCCCCGAGCGGGCCCCTTTGAGCCGGGCCAAGCCGACATCGCTGCGCAATCGCTCGCGCTCGCGCTGCAGCAGGTAGGCGCCGGCCAGCAGCAGCAGCGGCAGCGCCACCGCGCTCCAAAACCAGGCGCGCGCGTACAGCGGTCCGCCGGAGGGAGCCAGGCTTCCCGCCAGCGGTTTGAGGAACCGGATGTCGCGCCGCACCATGGTTACCCCTCGGTTCGGGCCGCTGCCCCGCCCCAGCGCCGCGCCCAAGGCGATGGCGGCCGGATCGCCGCTGACCCGCAGCGTGAGCGGGGCGGTGGCGACCGTCCGGTAGCGCTGGGTGGCGAGATCGAAATAGGTGAACCGGATTGGCTCGATGCGCTGCTCGCCCGGTGCGGTCGGCTGCAGCAGCGCCTCCAGCAGCTTGGCGCCGCCGACCCGGCCGCCGCTGATCTTGATATGGTTGCTGGTCTTCTGATCGAAGACCTGGAAATCCGGCAGCGGCGGCAGCGCGGGAGGGACCACCGAACCCAGGTTGCCGCTGCCGCGGATCTCGACCTTCAAGCTGACCACGTCGCCGACCTGAACCTGGTCCTTGTCGATCGCGGCGTGAATTCCGAAGCTGCCCACCGCGCTGCTGAACGAGTCAGGCCGGCCGGCGGCCGGGAGCGGCCGCGCCTCGAGCTCGAGCTCCTTGGTCTTGCGGAATACGGTTTGAACATCGTCGAACAGCGGCATAAAGCCGGATCGGGCCGCGACACTGATGGCGAACGTTGCCGGCTCGATCCGGTGGCGCCCGGGCGCGGTGGGAAACAGCGCCACCCGCCGCACCGCGACCGCGTAAAACTGCTTGCCTTCGAAGCTCTTGGGCTCGAGCTTGGGCTGCTCCTTGAACTCCAGCGGCTCGGACCAGAAACCGGTATAGGTCGGCTCCTCCTGCAGCTGTAGGCCCTGGATCCGGAGCTGGGTATACAGCGTGTAGGTCAACGTGACCTGGGCGCCGACGTAAGGGTTGGGTTCATCGATGCTGGCCAGGACCAACACCTCTCCGGCTTGTTCCTCCGCCGCCGGCTCGCGCCGGCGCCGACCGTACGGATCCGGCAGCTGACCGAGCGGGTCGCGGGCGCGCGCCGGCGCCTTGACCCGGCCCGCCACCACCTCGACCTCGAGCGTGTTGCTGGCGACCGGATCGCCGGCGATCGCGACCGTAAACGGCCCGAGCGTGAAGCGGCCTTCGGTCCGGGCCAGCAGGTTGTAGGTGAAGCGCACGGCGCTGCGAAAGCCGGCGCTGCCGAACTGCATTTCGGTGCTGGTCGAAGGCCCGCCGACCAGCTTGAAGTCAGGCAGCTCGCCGAGATCCGGCTCGGCGACTTGGTTGGGGTCGGCGCCTTGGACCACGATTTCCAGGACCAGCACGTCCTCGACCCCGATGCGCTGCGCATCGACCCGCGCCTCGACCCGCGGCTGGGCCGCAGCCCGCGCCGAGAACCAGCCGCTCGCCAGGGCCACGGCGGCGAGTCCCAGCGCGCGGGCCGGTGACGGGTGCCCGCTGGACGGCATCTTCCTACCAATCAATCGCAACCTCGTCGCGCCCGCCGCGCACCGGCCGGCGCGGATTGGCCTTTTCGCGTTCCTGCAGGGCATCGAGCATCGACTGGGCTTCCTCGCGGGTCATCTTGCCCGGGTCGCGGGCCTCGGCGGACTGCCCCTGCTGGTTCTGTTCGGCGTCCTTGCGTTCCGGCTCCTCGCCGGCAGCGCCCTGCTCCTGCCGCTCCTCGGCCGGCTGCGGCTGCTGCTCGCCCTCGCCCGGCTGGTTCTGCTGCCCCGGCTGATCTTGGGGGCTCTGCCCGCCCGGCGGCGGGGACTCCTGCGGCTGAGCGTTCTGCTTGAGCAGCTTGCGGGCCAGCTCCAGGTTGTACTTCGCGTCCTGGTGGTCGGGCCGCAGCTTGAGCGCGCGGGTATAGGATTCGATCGCCCCGGGCAAATCCTGCTGTCGAAAGCGCGCGTTGCCGAAGTTGTAATGGGCGTCGGCGGCCAGGCCGGCGTCATCGACCGCGGCGGCGCGCTGGAACTCTTCGGCCGCCTTGTCGAACTGGCGCTGCTGGTAGAGCGCAGCGCCCAGATTGTAGCGCAGCCGCGGTTCCTCGGGCGCCTCGATCTGGGCATCGGTATAGCGTTTGATCGCCTCTTCGTAGGCTTGCTGTCGATAGGCCTGGTTGCCGGAGCGGTTCTTGGCCCCCAGCTCGCCGGCGGTCAGCCAGCCCCACAGGTCGATCAGGATCAAGAGCGTGATCACGCAAACCTCCCGCGCCAAGCCTCGCGCCTGCGCTTGCGATCCGACAGCAGCGCCTCGGCCACCAGCAGCGCCAGCGGCAGCGGCAGGAAGAGCTGATAGCGATCCTCGTATTGGGAGTAAAGCTGGGAGGACAGCTCGCGCTTCTCCATTTGGCCGATCGCGTCGGCGATCCGGCTCAGCTCGAGCTCGCTGGAGCTGGCGCGATAATATTTGCCGCCGCCCGCCAGCGCGATCCGCTCCAGCACCGATTCGTTGAGCCGGGTGCTGACCACGCGCCCTTCGCGGTCCTTCTTGTACCCGGTCAGCCGGCCGCTTCTGTCGCGCAGCGGGATCGGCTGACCGGCCCCCGCGCCGATGCCGATGGTGTAGATCACCACGCCTTGCTCGCGGGCCTGCTTGGCCGCCTCGACCGGATCCCCGCCGAAGTCTTCGCCGTCGGTGATCAACACCAGCACCTTGTGCTTGCGCTGGCCTTCTGGAAATGCGCGCAGCGCGGCGTGGATCGCCTCCGCGATCGCGGTGCCGGGCTTGGGCAGCAGCTTCTCATCCATCGCGTCGAGGAACAGCTTGGCGGCGCCGTAGTCCATGGTCAGCGGGCACTGCACGAACGCGGTGCCGGCGAACGCGACCAGGCCGACTCGATCGCCGGTCAAGTGCTCCAGAAACGCCGCCACTTCGGCCTTGGCCCGCACCAGCCGATTGGGCTTGAGGTCCTCGGCCAGCATCGACAGCGAGGTATCGAGCGCGATCACGACATCCACGCCGCGGCGTCGCACCTGCTCGAGCCGGGCGCCCCATTGGGGCCGGGCCAGGCACAGAATCAGCAATCCGACCCCGGTCAGCAGCAGGCCGCTCTTGAGCAGCTGCAGGGCCTGGCTGGCGGACGCCACCAGCTTCTGAACCGTCGGCAGATGGCCGAAGCGCTTGAGATCGCGGCGCTTGGCGCGGCGCGCGTAAAGCTGCAGCGCCAGCAGGCCAACCACCAGCCATAGCAGGTGCAGCGCCGCTGGATTACCAAATCGCATCATCTACCACGGCGGTGGATAGGGCGCCGTCTGCCAGGGGGTTTGGGGGAGTTCCCCCAATCTCCACGTCGTTGGGCTCACTCGGCCTCCTCCAGCGTCATTTTGTAGGGGAGGGGCTTGGCCCCTCCCGAGGCGGGCCAAAGGCCCGCCCCGCTTCCGTCGGCCGCATGGAAAGCGGGCGAACTCCCCCGCACCTCCTGTCGCCCGCCTAGCATCCGGCACCCTCTCCACCGCCCTATACTCTGTACGAGCCGGGCTGTGGCGGCTGCCTTGACTCAATTCAAAAGGCATGTTGCAGGATACCAAGACTTCCAACTCCGTCACGGCAGAGTCCTGAAGCGGGTCGCGCCGAGGCCGGCTTCGAGGCCGACCAGCGCCAGCGCGCCGATCAGAAACAGCGGAAACAGCTCGGTGGTGCGGGTATAGTGCTTGACCTCGACCTCGGTCTTCTCGAGCCGGCCGATCTCGGCGTAGATCTGCTCCAGCGCCTGCTTGTTGGTGGCGCGGAAATAGCGTCCGCCGGTGATCCGCGCCACTTGGCGCAGCACCTCCTCGTCGATCTCCACCGGGAGCCGAACATAGCGCCGGCCCAGCAGCGGATCGTCGACCGGGAACAGCGCGCTGCCGCGGGTGCCGGCGCCGATGGTATAAATCTTGACCCCTACCGCCTTGGCCAGCTCGGCCGCGGTCAGCGGGGCGATCTCGCCGCGGTTGTTGACCCCGTCGGTCAGCAGGATCACGACCTTGCTCTTGGCCGGCGACTCGCGCAGCCGATTGGCGCAGGAGACGATCGCCATGCCGATCGCGGTTCCGTCCTCGATGCTGCCGATCTCGACGCTGTCGAGCAGGGTTAGCAAGACCCCGCTGTCGAGCGTGAGCGGACACTGCAAATAGGCGCGGCCGGCGAAAATCACCATGCCGAGGCGATCCTGAGTGCGGCTCTGCACGAAGTCCGCGACTACCCGCTTGACCACTTCCAGGCGGTTCTTGCCGCGCTGCAGATCCTCCGCCGACATGCTGCCCGAAACGTCCAGCGCCAGCAGAATGTCGACGCCCTCGCTGACCAGCTCTTCTTCGTGCTCGCCGGCCTGAGGTCGGGCGAAGCCCAGCACCAGCAGCGCGATCGCGAGCGCGCGCAAAGCCGGCAGCAGCGCCCGCAGCTTGAGCGCGAACCCGAGCGGCACTGATCGCATCACCCCTAGGTCCGAGAACCGCAGCGCCGCGCGGCGCTGGAACCGGGCCCGCAGCGCCATCATCAGCGGCAGCGGCGCCAGCACCAGCAGCGCCAACCAAGCCGGATCGGCGAACCGAAAGCTCATCAGGCCGCCTCCCCCGCCGCCACCGCCACCGGTTCGGGGCGCGTGATCTCGAGCAGGTGGTAGGCGCCCTCGAAATGCTCGCGGGTTTCGGTACCGCTCGGCGTGTACTTGGCGAACTTGACCAGATCGCTGCTCTCGAACAGCTCGCCGGCCAAGCGCAGCAGCTCGGGCCCGGCCGCGCTCTCGTGCAGCGCCGCCAGCAGCTCGGCGCTGGTCTCGACCAGCGCCGAGATCCGATAGCGGCGGCCCAGGTAAACGCGCAGGATGTCCGCCAGCCGAACGTAGAACTCCTTGATCCGCCCGGCATCCAGCAGGCCGCCGGCGGCCAACTCGTCGAGATCGCGGCGCGCCTGTTCGTAGGGCGGGAGGACCGACTCCGGCGCGCGCTCGGCCCGCCGCCGCCGCCGCCACAGCACCACGCTCGCCGCGGCGGCGCCGGCGCCGAGCACCAACAAGCTCAAGCGCACCAACCGCCCGCGGTCGACCGGAATCTCCGCCGGGCCGTGAATGTCTCGGATGTCTTTGGCATTCTGCGGCAGAATCGATCGGACCCGAATCGTGATCGCGCCGGTTTGGACCTCGCCCTCCTTACCCTGCGGCGCGCGGTAGCGCACGGTCTGGGGTGCGAGCGTGTACTCGCCGGTGGTGAAGGTCGAAAGCACGTAGCGGCGTCCGGATTCGAGCCGGCCGTCCTCGAGCCGCGAGGACGGGAGCTCCTCGTGGTCCTTGATCTCGAACCCTTCCAGACCGGCTCCGGCCGGCGGCAGCTCGACCTGGATTTCGGGCCGGTGCCGCACCTTTAGGCTGTAGACCAACTGATCTCCGACCGTGATGCTGGCCCGATCGACCGTGGCCTCGACCTCGACCGGCCCGGGTTGGGCCGCGCGGCCGGGCGCGGCTCCCGCCAGCAGCACCGCCAGCAGCATCCCAGCGATCGGCCGCGGCATCGCTACAATCGCTCCGGATAGAGCTTGGCGTCCGAAGCTTGCAGCAGGCGCTCGAACAGCTCGCGCACCCGCTGCTGCTGCCGTTCCTGCACCAGCTCCGCGGCAACCTGGGACCGGACCTGATCCAACGGCGCGACCGTGGCCGGATCGTTGGGATCGCTGCGATAGCGCTCCGGATGGGCCTGATAGTAGAGCTCGACGTCCTGCGCGCTCGGCGCCTCGGGGGAGCCGAGCTCGGCCTGGAGGGCGCGCTCGCTGATCAGCCCGCGCTTGAGCTCGGCGAGCCGCGCTTCGAGCTCGGGATCGCGGTCCAGGCCGCGGCGCAGCCCGCTTTGGTACAGCAGCTCGCGCGCCACCCAGCTGCGGAGGTAATCGGCCTTGGCCGCGGCGCTGCCCGCGATCTGCTTTTGCGCCTCGGGCGGGAGCCGCTGCAGCTCGCGCATGAACTCGGCGCGGCTCAGCCGGGTCGCACCGACCTCGGCCACCACCTGCTGCGGATCGAGCGGCGCGCCGGCCCCCGAGTCCGAGCGGGTGAAGGCGCTGGCGGCGCTCGCGGCCTCGAGGTTGCGGCCCAAGCGCTCCAACACCGCCACCACCTTTTGGCGCGCATCGCTGCGCAAGCTGTCGCGCTCGGCGAGCTGATCGGCCAGCAGATACTCGGCCAACGCCGCTTCGGGCTGGTTCAAATTCTGATTCAGCAGATCGCCTAGCACCAGGTGAATGCCCGCCGCCTGGCCGCGCGATTCCGGATACAGCTCGAGCAGCTTGCGATAGGCTTCCACCGCCGCGCCGTGGAGCTCGCGCCGCTTGAGCTCGGCGGCATGCTCGCGCGCCTGTTCGTAGGAAAGCGCCGGCCGCGGTCCGCTCGGCCGCAGCCATAGCAGCGCGATGCCGATCAGCGTGACGCACTGTGCCAGCGCCAGACCCAACAGCCAGTGCCGTTCCTTCAGCATGACGGCCCTCTATCGAGTGGAGGGGGTCGCGGATCGGGTGGCGTGGGCGGCCGAAGGGCGCCCATGGACAAGCTTCGCACCGATCGTGAGTCTGCCCGACCTGGATTCCGGCATGCGCCGGAATGACGACCGACAATCGAAGGCCACAGCCCGTGCCTCATCGGATGCGCAAGGCGCGCTGGCGAAAGAAATGCATCAGCGGGCGGTCGTAGGGCCGGTCGGTGCAAACTTCGACCGTATCCAGGTGCAGTCGTTTGAGCAGCTGCCGGCGCGCGGCGGCGGCCTGATGGGCGCGCTGCTCGAATCGCGCTCGGAAGCCGCGGCTGTTGGTGTCGACCAGCAGCAGCTCGCCGCTCTCGGCGTCTTCGAACTCGACCCAACCCATCGGCGGCAGCTCGAGCTCGCGCGGATCCGACACCACTACCGCGATCAGATCGTGGCGCCGGCCGGCGACCCGCAGCGGGCGCTCGTATTCGGACGACCAGAAGTCCGAGATCAAGAACACCACCGCCTTGCGCCGCACCACGCCCTGCAGATATTGCAGCGCCGCGGCGATATCGGTGCGCCGGTCGCGGGGCTGGAAGTAGAGCAGCTCGCGGATCACACGCAGCACGTGCGAGCGGCCTTTGCGCGGCGGCACGAATTTTTCCACCACGTCGGTGAAGATCAGCAGCCCGACGCGGTCGTTGTTCTTGATCGCGCTGAACGCCAGCAGCGCCGCCAGCTCGGCTGCGACCTCGCCCTTCATCCGTTCCGTGCTGCCGAACTCGCTCGAGGAGCTGGCATCGACCATCAAGATCACGGTCAGCTCGCGTTCCTCGACGAACTTCTTGACCTGCGGCGCGCCGCTGCGCGCGGTCACGTTCCAGTCGATGCTGCGGA
Organism: Acidobacteriota bacterium; assembly: GCA_036398155.1. Classification (GTDB taxonomy): domain Bacteria; phylum Acidobacteriota; class DASWHO01; order DASWHO01; family DASWHO01; genus DASWHO01. The sequence goes on along the minus strand of DASWHO010000470.1, from coordinate 8,920 downwards.
TGTCGTCGCCCGGTTGGTACTCGCGCACCTCGCTGAACTCCATGCCGCGCCCCTTGAACACCGAGTGGTAGGCGCCGCCGAGCACATCGTCCACCAGCCGCCGGGTGCGGATCTCGATGCGGCGGACCTTGCGAAGTATCTCCCGCGGCAGGATTTTGGTTTCGGCCTGCATGACCGGGTCGGGTCCTGAGTTAGGGGACTTCGACGGCGTCGAAGATGCGGCGGATGATGTCTTCCGAGTGCAGCTGCTCGGCTTCGGCCTCGTAGGTGAGCAGGATCCGATGCCGCAGAACGTCCATTCCGATCGCCTTGACATCCTCCGGCGTCACATAGCCGCGGCCGCGGAGGAACGCGTGCGCCTTGGCGGCGCGGCTCAAATAGAGGGTGGCCCGCGGCGAGGCGCCGTAGGCGATCAGGTCGGCGAGGTCCGGCAGCTGGAAGGCTTTGGGATCGCGGCTGGCGAACACCAGATCGAGCACGTATTCCTTGACCCGTTCATCCATATAAATCTGATCGACCACCTCACTGGCCCTGAGCAGCAGCTTGGGACTGACGACCTTGTCCACCGCGATCGGGCGCTCCACCCCCATGCGCTCCAGGATCGCGCGCTCATCCGCGCGGCCGGGATAGCCGACCTTGAGCTTGAGCATGAAGCGATCGACCTGTGCCTCGGGCAGCGGATAGGTGCCCTCCTGCTCGATCGGGTTCTGGGTCGCGAGCACCAGAAACGGCTCCGGCAGCGGGTAGGTGGAGTCGCCGATGGTTACCTGCCGCTCCTGCATCGATTCCAGCAGCGCGCTCTGGACCTTGGCCGGCGCGCGATTGATCTCGTCGGCCAGAATCAGGTTGGCGAAGATCGGCCCTTTGCGCGGGACGAACGAGCCGTCCTTCTGGTTGAAGATCAAGGTGCCGACCAGGTCCGCCGGGAGCAGATCGGGAGTGAATTGAATCCGTTTGAACTCGGCGTCGATGACATCGGCCAGGGTGCGCACCGCCAAGGTCTTGGCCAAGCCCGGCACGCCTTCGATCAAGATATGCCCGCGGGTCAGCAGCCCGATCATCAGCCGCTCGACCATCGCGATCTGACCGACGATGACCTTGCCGACCTGTTCCAGGATCGAGCGCGAGAGCTCGCTCTCGGCTCGCACCTGCTCGTTCAGCGCCTTGATATCTTTATCCATGTTTTGGTTTCTCCCGTCGGGTTCGGTCCAGTAGCTCGGCGGCGCGACGCGCGGCCAGCTCGAGCGCTTCGGCTTCTGCCGGCTGGCGCCCATAGCGCGCCGCCTGCAGCGTCTCCAGCGTCTCGCGCAGCCCGCTCGCGAGCGGCGCTTCGAGCCCGCAGCTCTGCAGGGCTTGCAGCGGATCGGATCCCGGGGCGCCGCCGGAGCAGCGCTTGAGCTGCTCGACGATCAAGCCGTAGATCCGCTCGCCCGCGCCGCTGCGGTCGCCGCGCCGCACCGCCTGCAAGGCCTGTTCGAGCTCGGCGCCCAGCGGGTCGGGCGGCGCCGCCGGTGCCCCGCGGCGCCGGCTCCACCACACGTAAACGCCCAGCGCTGCGAGCGTGAACGCGCCGAGGCCGAGCCAGGCCGGCAGCAGATTCGGCCGCGGCGCGGCCCGCACTTCGAGCTCCAGCGGCGCGGAGCTCAGGCTCTGCGTCTGGCCGCTGGCGAAAGAGAACTCGACCCGGGTTGGCCCGATCCGCGCCGTGCCACGCCGGGACGGGCGCAGCTCGAAGCGGTAGACCCGGCGGTGCAACGGCACGCCGCCGGCGGTGATTTCGGCGCGCTCGGACACGCTGCGGCCGACCAGGATCAAGCCCTCGAGCGGCGGCACGCTGGGCTCGCCCACGGCGCTGACCAAATCGGCTTCGCCCCATACGATCTCGAGCTCGAACGCGGTCGGTTCGTCTTCTCGGATCGCGCCGCTTTCGAGCCGCCCGGCAACCGAGAACTCGGCGCGGGCCGAAACGGCGGATCCCAACAGACCGCCCAGGCCGGCGAGAGCGATTCGCAGCGCGGCGCGGCCGCCGCGGGCAGCGCCGCCGGCCGGGCGCACGACTACTTCTCTTCCTCGCTCTCCGGGGTCGCGGCGCTCTCCCCGAGCACGAAATCGAGCTTGCCCTGCGCCACTTCTCCGAGAGCGACGGTGGTCGGTTTGCTCCGCGCCGGCATTTCGACCAGCGCCGGCGCGCCGGCCATCAGCTGCTCGGCCCGCAGCGCGGTGACCGTAGCCAGAATGAAACGGTTCGGCACCGCGTCCAGGCATTTTTCCATCCGCTGCACGTTGTCCTGCATCCGTACACCTCCGAAGACTTCCGTTCGCGACTGAGCGCCCGACCCGGGCACCGACCTAATCGGTGCCGGCCGCCAGCTTGCCCACCGCGTCTCGAATCGATTTCAACGTCGAGGCCTCGACCGCGCACACCGGCGAGCGCTTCTCGACATAGGCGTAGATCCACTCCGCTTCGGGCTCCGCCTGCTGCGGCGGAACCTTGGCGCCCAATTTCAACCGGCCGACCAGCTGGTCGCCCTGGGTCCAGACCGCAACCTCGGCGGCCGGGGCCGCGAGACCGTAGCGGGCCAGCGCCGTGGGCTGCTCTTCGAACACCTTCTCCATCTGCACGTAGTCGAACGACCAGATCAAATCGTTGAGCGCCTCATCGGGAAGCTCTCGGGGAAGCTCTCGGGGAAGCTCGCGGGGAAGCTCGCGGCGCGACGGCTGCTCCAGCTGCCAGCTCTCGCCGTCGCGCCGCAGGCGGACGCGCTGCTTGCCCACCGCGACCTCGATCTTCTCGATCTTATCGCGGCGCAAGTCAAGCAGCAGCTTCTGGCGCAGCTCGAAGCTGTCGAGCCGGATCCGCTCGAGCTCGTCGCTCTTGACCGCCAGCGGCGGCCCATCCACCCGCCGCACGTAGGTCCAGGGCGGTTCGGTATCGACGCGTCCGACCTGAAGCACCAGCGGCCGTCCGTCCTGCTCGACCTCGATCTGCCACGCCGGAGCGGCCAGGCCCAGAGCCGCGGGCGCGGCGCTGGCGAACTCTTCGGCCTTGAGCGACTCGAGGTCGAACAGCAGCGATGAGATTGCGGTCGCATCGGCCGCCGTCTTGAGCGGCGCTTCGAGCCGCCAGCGGTCCGAGCCGCCCGGCTCGGCCTCGAGCTTGCGCACCTTGACCGAGCCTTCGGGGTAGCGCCACTCGATCGCTTGGACCTGATCGCGCTCGATCGGCAGGACGCGCCGGTCGCGCAGCTCCGTAATCGGCTTTTCGACTTTGGTGAGCAGATCGGCTGCGACCAGAAACACCGGCCCGTTCGCTTCGCGGCTGGCCCAGACTCCATCTTTGTCCTCGTCCTTGCGGCCCAACAGCAAGGTCCGCTGCGCGCGATCGGGTCCGACCCAGATCGATACTTTCGCGCTCGGCTTCTCCAAGCCGTACGCGCTCAAGTCATCGACTCCGTGATCGACGAACTCTTTGACTTTGGCGCTGCTGAGATCGGTGAGCAGGGTTCGGATCGCCTCGGGATCCCCCGGGGTCTGGATCGGAGCGCTGAGCTGCCAGCTCTTGGGTCCCTCGCGCTTGAGCACCACCGAGTCGCTGGGGCGGTCCAAGCGCAGTTCCTGGACCTGATCGATCGTCAGGTCGAACACGGTTTTGTCGCGCACATCGATCAGCTGCTTGTCGACCGCGCTCTTGAGGGTTTGGTTGACCAGCAGAATCTGCTTGGCGCCGGGCTTGATGGCGTAGGCGTAGCCGCCGGTGGGGGTGGCGTCGCCGAGCGCCAGCTCGTAGGTTTTGCCATCGGCTTCGACCTCGGCCCGGATCACCGGCGGCGCAAGCCCATAGGGCGCGAGGTTTTCACTCGCCTCCAACTGATCTTGCATCTGAGCGGCGCTGAGATCACCCAGCAGGCTGTCGACCGCTTCCGCATCGGCCAGGGCCTGCACCGGCTCGGATACTCGCCACCCGCCTTCCTGCTTGCTGAGCACGATGCGCTCGCCGGGACGCTCCAGGACCAGCTTTTGCACCTGATCCGGCTTGAAGCTGAACAGCGCCTTGTCGCGCTCCTCGCGCTCCGCGGCGAGCTTGACGCCGCGCACTTCGAACCAGTAGTAAGCCCCGCCCAGCAGGGCCAGGATCGCCAGCAGGATCGCCGTGCTGCGAAACTTCATCGTCGCGGGCTCGCTACAGCTTGCGGCGCCGGATGTAGACCGCGATTCCGATCGCGGCCACCAGCAGCGGCACCACCACGACCATGCCGTAGAACAGGGTGCGGCTCTGGGCCAAGGTCATCAGGATCGGGGCGCTGTTCGGATCCTTGGGCCGCACCGCCACCAGATCTTTCTCGTTGGCCAGCCAGGTGATGGTGTTGAGCACCAGATCGCCGTTGGCCGATTTGCCGAGCCACTGATTGGTGGCGATGTCGCTGTCGCCGAAGACCACCACGCGCGCCTTGTCGTCGGGCGGCAGCTCGGGCGCCGGCAGCGTGTCGTCGTCGGCCGCGCCCGGTTCGGCTTCGGCGACTTTGAGCTCGGGGCCGACCGCGGCCGGCGGAGCACCGTTGCCCTCCACCGTCCAATCCTGAATCTTGTCCACTTCCGCGGTCGCGGCCGCGGCCAGCGAGACCGGGCCGACCCGATCCTGGCCTTCGTTGAGCTCGACCACGCCCTCGCCTTCGAGCCGGCTGCGGTCGGTCTCGGCCCACGAGTCGCGGCTGGTCTTGACCAGGCTCACCGCGACCAGGCCCTGGCCCGGATCCAGATTGGGCTCGACGCTGCGCACGGTCGGGAACATGCTCATCGTGCGGCCCAGCTCCTTGGTGATCTCGTGCGGGCCGTAGTCGGTCACCAGCGGGGTGCTCAATCCGCCGCCGAACAGCTGGCCGACCGGATTGACGTCGATCACCATGTCCTCGCCGATTTTGAATCCAAAGCGGGTCAGGAACCCGACCAGCTGCGGGGTTTGGAACGGCTCGAGCAGCGCGAACAGCTTGCCGCCGCGCTTGAGGTAATCGAGCAGGGCGGACAGCTCCGGAGCGTAGGGATCGTGGGTCGGACCGGCCAGGACCACGATCGACGCATCGCCGGGGACCTTGCCGCTGCGCGCCAGCTCGAGCGGCTCGACCTTGAAGTTGAGCTTCTCCAGCACCCGTTTGAGCTCGGACAAGCCGCGTTCTTGCGCGTCATCGAGGCCATGCTCGCCGTGGCCGCTGACGAAATAGACCACCTTCTGCCCGCTGCGGGTCACCTTGATGATCGCGTTGGTCAGCTTCTCTTCATTCAAATCGCTCGAAAACAGCAGCTCCTTCTTGGTTCCGCTGACCAGCACCGAGGTGCCATCGGTGGTGATCTCGAAGCTGCGGGCCCTGACCGGATCCTTGCGCGGATCGATGAACTCGTAGCGGAATCGGGGGCTGTGGTAGCGGTACTGTTGGAACAGATCCTCGGCCTCTTGGCGCTGGCCCTCGCTCTCAGCGGCGCTGGAGAAAAAGCCGTGGATCACGACCTCCTGGCTCAGGCTCTTGAGGATCTTCTCGGTCTGAGACGAGAGCGTGTAGCGCCCGGTCTTGGTCAAATCGAAGCGCTGGTGGTGGCGGCTGGTCAGCAAGCCGACGAACACCAGAATCGCCAGGAACACCACCACGCCGAGCGCCGACGAGCTGCCATAACGCACCGAGCGGGTCGAGAGCGACTCGACCACCCGCCGCCGGTGCACCACCAGCGGCACCAGCAGCAGCACCGCGCCGGCCGCGGCCGCGATCTGGCTGATCCGATCGAACTGGCCTTGGCGAACGAATTGGAACGCGGCGAACAAAAGCCCCGCGGCGCCGAGGGTGCCGAGGGCGGCGGCGATCGCGGAGAGCGAAAAGCGTTTCATGGCTCAGGCCCTCCAGTTCTTGGACTCGAGACTGCGCAGAGTCAGGAACAGGAAAAAGGCGATGAACGACAGATAGTAGGTCAGGTCGGCGGTGTCGATGACGCCCTTGGCGAAGTTTTCGAAATGCTGAATGAAGCTCAGGTGGTTGACCACCGCTCCGGCGGTCGCCCCGACGAAGGTCGCGGCCCAGCCCAAGACCCAGAACATCAGCAAGGTTACCAGGGTGATGACGAAGGACACGATCTGGTTCTCGGTCAAGGTCGAAGCGAACAGCCCGAAGGCCAGAAAGCTGGCTCCCATCAGCAGCAGTCCCAAGTAGGCCGAGAGCAGCGGCCCGAGCTCGGGGCTGCTCCAACCGCTGGCCCAGCCGACGAACAGCGGATAGACCGCGGTCGCCGCCAGCATGATCAGCAGCAGGATCAGAGTCGCCGTGTACTTCCCGGCCACCAGCTCGCCGTCGCGGATCGGGTAGCTCAGCAGCAGCTCGATGGTTCCGCTCTTCTTCTCCTCCGAAAAGGTGCGCATGGTCAGCGCCGGCAGCAGGAAGATGAACACCACCGAGAGATTGCCGAACAGCGGCCGGATCACCGCCTCGGTGACGTTCAGCGGCATCATGCCGCGGAACTGCTGCTGCATCATCTGCATGCTGATCAAGCTGAAGTAGCTCATCATGGCGTAGAAGAACCAGCCGGCGATGAGCAGAAAGAACATCAGCACCACATAGGCCACCGGAGAGGCGAAGTAGGAGCTCAGCTCGCGCCGGCAGATCGCCGCGACGTTCTTCACGATCAGACCTCCTCCTTGGTGACCAGCTCGATGAAGATGTCCTCCAGCGACAGCGCCAGCGGCCGCAGCTCGATCAGTCCGAAGCCGCCCTCGACCACCGCGCTGGCCAGCTCGGCGCGCACGTCCCGCCCCTTTTCCGCTTCGATCACGAAGCTGCTGGCGCCGTTGACCGGGCTCTCGGCCCGCACCCCGACCACACCCGGCACCGCGCGCAATCGGCTCGCGATCGCTTCGGCCGGCCCCTTGGCCGCCAAGTGAACCTGTACCGAATGCTGCAATTGGGTGGTGAGATTGGCCGGCGTGTCGACCGCGACCACCCGGCCCTTGTGAATGATGACCACCCGCTGGCAGGTCATGCCGACCTCGGGCAGGATGTGGGTCGAGAGGATGATGGTGCGACTCCCGGCCAGGCCGCGGATCAGGTTGCGGATCTCGATGATCTGCTTGGGGTCGAGGCCGACGGTCGGCTCGTCCAAGATCAAAACCTCGGGATCGCTCAGCAGCGCCTGCGCCAGGCCGACCCGCTGCCGGAACCCTTTCGACAAGCGTCCGATCAGCCGGCCCCGCACCTCCTTGAGCCCGCACTGCTCCACGACTTCGTCGATCTTTCGGCCGCGGTCGCGGACCGGGACGTCCTTGACCCGGCTGACGAACGCGAGATAGTCACCGACCACCAGATCGGTGTACAGCGGCACCGTCTCGGGCATATAGCCGATCTTGCGCCGCACTTTGAGCGGGTCTTTCTGCACATCGAGACCGCCGACCATGGCCCGGCCGCTGGTCGGCGGCATGAAGCAGGTCAGGATCCGCATGGTGGTGGTCTTGCCGGCGCCGTTGGGGCCCAAAAAACCCAGGATCTCGCCTTTCTCGACCGCAAACGAGACGTCCTGGATGGCCGGCGTCGGCCCGTAGAACTTGGTCAAGTTTTCGACCTCAATCATGGCTGCTTCCTTTGGCGCTTCGCCATCGCTCCTCCGTCGACCCCAAACGATTTTCGATCGCGCGGCGCGATCCGCCGGCCCGATCCGTCTTGCCTCAAACCGAGGGCGCGCGCTTCCACGGCCCGCTCTTGAAGGCAAACGCGATGCCGCGGACCGCCGAAACCCGGCCAAGCCGGCCCCGGGCCCCCGATCGGCCGCACATCGATGACTCGCATCCTAGCGAGGGCAGAATGCCACGCCACCCTTGGGGCCGCGAGTGCGTCAAGTTGACGCAGGCGGGCGTCTTTGAGGCACGGCGCCAATCCTACTTGCTGGAGATGACCCCCAGGACTTCTTCCTCGCGAACGATGACATGCTCGACCCCATCGACCTTGACCTCGGTGCCGGAGTATTTTCCGATCAGGATCCGGTCCCCGGCCTTCACCTCCATCTGCACCCGCTTGCCGTCCTTGCCCATTTTCCCCGGGCCGACCGAGATCACCTTGCCCTCCTGCGGCTTCTCTTTTGCGGTGTCCGGAATGATGATTCCGCCCTTCTTCTGCTCCTGCTCCTCGACGCGCTGAACCAGAATCCGGTCCGCGAGTGGCTGGATCTTCATGACGACTCTCCTTTGTGCGCTCGTTGGATCCTATCGGCGCGCGTCCTGACTACGCAAAGCTCCTGCCAATCCGGCGGTCCCACGGCGTATCGGAAAGGAACTCCGTTGTTTTCATGTAAATACAGCGCTGGACTCCTTCCCATCATGATCCGAGAGCCGAGGCCCTTTTGCCCAAAACGGTAGGGAATAGAACGAGCCCTCTCCCTCACCCACGCCCCCGCCCACCCGGCTGCCGAAGACTTTTCTGCCAGATCGCGGCGCGCGCCGGCTTCTACACCGGCAGGACCGGCTGCGCGGCATGGCGGCCGCCGAAAACTTTCGCAGGGGGAAGGCAAATGACCGAAATGGCAAAGTTGCGAGCTGGCACCGTTTGCTTCGAGGCCACATGCTCGAGCGTCCGAGCGCCATGGGACTCGCGCACCGCCAGCGAGATGGCGCGGAAGCTGGAGCAATTGGCGCAGCAGCGCTGCACCATCCTGGCATTCGCCGCCGGCGCCGGACAGATCCATCTCTTGCTCCAAGTCCGATGCGGCAAGTCGCAGTTGGAGCAAAGACTGCGCGCCCTCCGATTGCTCCCGATCGCGATTCGGCCGGCTCCCTGCGCGGTTCGAGCCTCGCGCCGCATCCACCTGCTGTCGACCCGCAGCGGAGAGGTGCTATGGCCCCACGCCGCCGCGTGGAGCAGCTATCGCGCCTACCTGGGACTGCAGTCCCGCCCCGCCT